>JBNMKN010000111.1:0-6075 GCA_050874365.1 Butyrivibrio sp.
CGGCGGAGGTCACGGGTTCGAGTCCCGTCTGGGTCGTTTGTAGTGAGTATCTACTACAATTTGATATGGGATCTTAGCTCAGCTGGGAGAGCATCTGCCTTACAAGCAGAGGGTCACAGGTTCGAGCCCTGTAGGTCCCATTTAACTGAATAGTTATTATGCCGGCGTGGCGGAATTGGCAGACGCCCGGGACTTAAAATCCCGTGGGATTAACTTCCCGTACCGGTTCGACTCCGGTCGCCGGCATTTGGAAACATCACTGAGGTGGTGTTTTTAAAATTTAAAACAATATTGTGAATTGGTAATGTACTGATTTACAGGATGCGCTGGTAGCTCAGCTGGATAGAGCACTTGGCTACGGACCAAGGTGTCGGGGGTTCGAATCCTCTCTGGCGCGTTTCATAACCTGTCGACATGACAGGTTTTTTTGTTTAGTAGGTGAATTGTGTTTACATAAAAAGGAAATTATATGAATAATAAGAAAAAAACCATAAGAGTAATATTGTGTATTGCAGTTGTACTGCTGATGTTTTTTATTTTGTATAAGATGTTTAGGGATTCCTATGAAGACATTGTAGACAGTTTGTCTAAAACGAATATGTACATATTTGCAGGAATGGTATTGTTGGGAAATTGTTATTATCTGATTGATGCTGTGGTCTATTATGGAATAACGGTCAGACAGGGAATTAAAATTAAATTTTCCAAGTTTGTACCTATTGCATATATGAGTATCTTTTTTAACGTTACTTCCTTCGGTGCAGGCATTAAACCGGGACAGATTCTGTATCTGCATAAGAACGGCGTAGATACCGGAACAGCCTGTAGCATAACCATGATGCCGTATATTTTCCATAAGACCGTTATTGTTGTATATGCGGTAATTATGCTTGTTCTGAATAATAATTTTGTTGTGACAAATTTTGCAAGTTCATTCAGATATATGTATGCGGGTGTAGGGCTTAGTGTGGCTATAATCGCATTTATGATACTTTTATGCTCCGCAGAATGGTTCCACAGACTTGTATGTAAAATACTTGATGCGACGCTTGGAAAGACACGTTTTAAAGAAGCCAATGAAAAAATCAAGACGCAGATTGTTCTTTTGAGAGAAGCAACAGTAAAGATTATTAAAAAGCCTGTAGCGTGGGTTTCATTGACATTGATTGATGCTTTGAAGATGAGCTGTTGGTATGTAATTCCGACTCTTGCAATATATGCACTGGGAGGAGACTTAGGTGGTGTAAGTTTTGCACAGGCACTTACCGTAACATCACTTATGCAGCTTTTAATGGGTGTACTTCCTACATCCGGAGGTGTAGGTTCGCTTGAAGTAGTATTTTCGGTGCTTTTTGCGGCTGTATTCGGAAAAGTAATAGCGGGTTCAAGCATGGTGCTTTACAGACTTTCTACATATTACATTCCGTTCCTGTTCAGCCTTGTCATGATGGCGTTTATCGGAAAAGATTTAAAGAAAATGAAAAAAGCTGAAGAAGAGGAAAAGAAAAAGAACGAGTTAGATTATGACAATATAAGAATATAAAAATTAAAACGAATGGGTAACAATGCCCATTCGTTTTTTTCTTTGGTATATTGTGTAACTTAGAACGGAAAAAGTCCTATAACGAAAATAGCGGGTGACCTAAAAAGGTCACCCACTATTTTCATGAGGGGAGTATAAATAATTAATAAGGGGTTGTAAGAAGCTTCCGTTGCTCCTTACAAGTGTTATAATATACTATTCTGTCGAAAAATGCAATACCTTTTTTGAATTTTTTTTAAAAAATTTTTTAATACTTACAGGTAACAATAAAAACCGCGTGAATACACTATAATATATGGGTGAGGTAGAGGAATATGCTTAGATTTGAATTGATTAATTCCAAGGAAATGGATAAGTATGTGGGCAACAAACATGCCATGATAATCGATGTAAGGGACAAGGCAGAGTTTAATGAGATGCACATTACGGACGCCGTTAATATTCCCATAGAAAAGCTTGAAGCAATGTATGACAAAATGCCTAAGGATTTTATCTATGTACTTTATTGCAACGGAGGCGGTACAGGGATACTTGCGGCTAAAGAGCTTTTCGACAGAGGACACATAACAAGGGCGTTACTTGGGGGAATTAATGCTTATGACGGAAATTATATCGAATCGGAATAAACCATTGACATTATAAGGATAAAAAGAATATAGTTAATACAGTTTAGAAAATAGATAGGATATATACGATGAGAACATTCCCAATTATTCTGCCATGTCATTTTGGACTTGAGGCAGTTTTGAAAAGAGAAATTAATGATTTAGGATATGACATAGAACAGGTCGAGGATGGACGTGTGACAATCCTTGGCGATGCGGATGCGGTGTGCCGTACCAATATTTTTTTAAGAACAGCAGAAAGAGTCCTTATATGCGTAGGAAGATTTAAGGCATTTACGTATGATGAGCTTTTTGAAAATGTGAAGGCGTGTCCATGGGAGGAATTTATCCCGGAGAACGGCAGATTCTGGGTAACGAAAGCGAGTACGGTAAACAGTACGCTTTACAGTCCTTCGGATATACAGTCCATAGTGAAAAAAGCTATGGTTGAGAGACTTAAACAGACTTATGATAAAGAATGGTTTGAGGAAAGCGGAGCGGATTATCCTGTAAGAGTGTTTATCAATAAAGATGAAGTAACAGTCTGTCTTGATACAACGGGGGATTCCCTTCATAAGAGAGGCTACAGGATTAAAGCCGGAAAAGCACCTATATCCGAGACACTTGCAGCGGCTTTGATATTGATGACACCTTGGAGAAAAGACAGAATACTTGTTGACCCTTTTTGCGGTAGCGGAACTTTTGTTATTGAAGCGGCAATGATTGCGGCTAATATTGCACCGGGCATGAACAGGGAGTTTACTGCAGAAAAATGGACAAATTTCATTGACAAGAAATTGTGGTATGATGCGGTAAGTGATGCCGAAGATGAGATAAATACCGATATAGATACAGACATACAGGGTTACGATATTGACCCTGAGGTAGTCAGGACAGCTAAGGAGAACGCTGTCAGGGCAGGCGTTGAGAAGCTGGTTCATTTTCAGGTCAGACCGGTGTGTGAGCTGTCACATCACGGTAAATACGGATTTATCATTACCAATCCGCCTTACGGTGAAAGACTTGAAGAGGCTGCTACGCTTCCGGCTATTTATTCAGACCTGGGAAGACAGTTTGCAATGCTTGATACCTGGTCGGCATATATGATTACATCATACGAAGATGCGGAAAAATATATCGGACGTAAGGCAGACAAGAACAGAAAAATATATAACGGAATGATAAAAACCTTTTATTACCAGTTTTTGGGGCCAAAACCACCTAAAAGGAATAAAACTATGGGAGACTGAATGTGAGACCTAGAAGAAAGTTTTACTTGTATATTATCTTTGCCATTGCTTTGATTTTTATTGCAAGATTTGTAATAACATCAAGACACGCAAAGATTGTTAAAGGTCAGACTGTCATGGAAAAATCGTCTGACTGGAATTATGTTATTGCCAATTATGTTAATATGACGGGTATCAGAATGTCTGTGGACGGAAGTCCGTCTGATGTTTCACAGGAAAAGATATACATGGATGATAAACGTAATATAATGGTTAATTACAAGATTCTTAAAAACATAATATCATGTGCATCCAACAGATATTACAATACAATGCTGGTGCTTGAAAAAGGTATGAACAGGCTTATTTTTACGGCAGGCAGCGATACTGTAAGCGTCAATGGTACAGATGAAAAGATGGCTGCCACGGTTGCGATGGTAGACAATGATATATATGTTCCCCTCAGGTTTATCTGTGAAAAATTTAACTATGATTACAAATGGAACTATGAGCAGAACTGTATTGAGATAAGCAATAAAAAAAGCGGTGAAAAGATATACCCTTATTATTACGATTACAGAAAAGACGGAAAGGTAACTACTGTGCGTAATCAGGAGGACTTTGGCACATGCTGGGCATTTGCCAGCCTTACTGCGTTGTCATCTTCTCTTTTACCGGAACACAGGTTTGAATTTTCAGCGGACCATATGAGTTTTCATAACGGTTATAATCTTGGACAGATGGACGGCGGCGAGTATACAATGTCCATGGCGTACCTTGCGGCGTGGAAAGGACCGGTTCTTGAAGTAGAGGACCCTTACGGTGACGGATATTCACCGGATAATCTTAAAGCAGCGGTACATGTCCAGGAAATGCAGATAATCGGAAGTAAGGATTATAATGCGATTAAAGAAGCTGTATTTTTATACGGAGGAGTCCAGAGTTCATTATATATGTCCGTTAATGATGCAGGTGGTAAAAAATCACAGTATTACAATCCGGAGAGCAGTGCATACTGCTATATCGGAATGGAAAAACCTAACCACGATATTGTTATAGTGGGTTGGGATGATTCGTACCCTGCGGATAATTTTGCCACAAAACCGGAACAGGACGGAGCTTTTATCTGTGTGAACAGCTGGGGTGATAAATTCGGCGAGAACGGATATTTTTATGTATCGTATTATGACAGCAACATTGGAATAAGAAATATTGTTTATACGGTAGTTGAAGACAGAAATAACTATGATAACATATACCAGAGTGATGAACTTGGGTGGACAGGTAAAATAGGATATAATCAGGATAGTGCGTATTTTGCTAATGTGTACACTTCAAAGAACGATGAACTTTTGAAAAGCGTCGGATTTTATGCAATAGGCGAAGATACCGAATATGAAGTGTATTTTATTGAGGATTTCCAGGGAACGGAATCATTTAATACCAAAAAACTTGCAGCAAAGGGACTTTTGAAAAACGCAGGATACTACACTATAAAATTAAATGATGATTTAATTATGGAAAAAGACAAGAAATATGCCGTAGTTGTGTATATTAAGACCCCTAATTCCGTTCATCCCGTAGCGGTGGAATGTAAGACGGATGTGACCATGGATGTTGTGATTGACGACGGGGAGGGTTACATAAGTGCCAACGGACGAAGCTGGGAGAGAGTAGAAGACACGCAAAATTGTAATATATGTTTAAAATTTTATACAGACGATATGGAGTGATTAAGATGATATTTGCAACCACCAATCAGGGAAAAATTAAAGAAATCAAGGAAATTTTGGGAGACATTAACGAGGACATTCTTTCGTTAAAAGAAGCGGGCATCGATGTTGACATCGTTGAAGACGGAAAGACTTTTGAAGAAAACGCAATTATTAAAGCCAAGGCAATTATGGAAATGACAGGACAGATGGTTCTCGCCGATGATTCAGGACTTGAAGTGGATGCCATGGACAAGCAACCGGGAATATATTCTGCCAGATTTATGGGAAAAGATACTTCCTACGATGTAAAAAACAGGGCTATTATTGATAATCTCAAAGGTGTTGAGGGCGATAAGAGAAGTGCAAGATTTGTGTGCGTAATTGCAGCTGCATTGCCTGATGGGGAAGTGATTACAACCAGAGGTACAATCGAAGGCATAATAGCGGATGAACCAAAGGGAGAAAACGGTTTTGGATATGACCCTATTGTATATGTACCCGAGTACGGCATGACTACGGGTGAAATGTCACCTGAGCTTAAAAATTCCATCAGTCACAGAGGAAAAGCTTTGATGGCGATGAAAAAAATATTAAAGGAAAGATCACTGATATGAAAATACTTATCGTAAGTGATACCCACGGCAAAGAGGATAATTTACTCAGAGCGATAGAAAAGGAAAAGCCGGTATGTAAAATAATACATCTTGGCGATATTTGTGGAAACGTAGATTATATTGAGCATGTGACAGGAATTCCGTGCTTTGCAGTCAGAGGCAATAATGACTGGGGTTCGGCTCTGCCTTCCGAGAGTATTGTCATGGTAGGAAGTCATAGGGCGTTTATTACCCACGGACACTATTACTATGTGTACCCTGACAGTAAAAACGAGGATTTAAGGGAACATGCCGAATTTAATGACTGTGATATTGTCATGTACGGACATACCCATATTCCCGAAATACGTAAAATGGGCAGAATTACCA
>JBNMKN010000112.1:0-5616 GCA_050874365.1 Butyrivibrio sp.
CCAGAATATGGGTGCAAAAAAATATGACAGGCTTGGCAAAATCCTTAAAAACGGCTTATGTCTTGCCATATTGTTCGGTGCAGGTTTTGGCGGAACAGTAATACTGTTTGGCAGAAATCTTTTGTCCATATATACCAATGACAGTGCGGCAATAAGTGCCGGAATGACAAGACTTTATATAATAACAGGAACTTATACTTTATGCGGAATTATGGATGTAATGGTTGGCGCAATAAGAGGAATCGGATATACGGTACTCCCAACAATCGTTTCACTTATCGGAGCCTGTGCATTGAGACTTGTATGGCTTGCAACGGTTTTCAGAATACCGAAATTCCACACGATTAACACGGTATATTTATCTTATCCAATAACATGGTTTGTCACAATCATAGCCCATGTTATCTGTTATATCATAATAAGAAAAAAGAATAGATTTGGAGAAAAACAATGAAATATTTTTATTATACAAGACACGGTCAGACAGTATGGAATGTTGAAAATAAAATATGCGGCGTAAGTGATGTGTCACTTACGGAAAAGGGTATTAATCAGGCAAAGGAACTTGGCAAAAAAATTCTTGATGAGAATATCCATATTGATGAAATTCTGTATTCACCTCTTGTAAGGGCAAAAGAGACAGCTCTTTACATATCGGAAATTACAGGAATACCCGCAAAAGAAGAACCCCGCCTTAAAGAACAGGCATTTGGAAAATACGAGGGAACACCACGTAACGGCGAGGACTTCAGGGCTTCCAAAAGGAATTTTATCGACAGCTATGACGGCGGTGAAACAATGCTTCATCTTGCACAGCGAATCTACAACCTCATAGACGACATCAAAAATGAACCGGGAGACAAGGTATACCTTCTTGTAGCCCATAACGGAATTTCGAGAGTGATTAATTCCTACTTCCATGATATGAGCAATGAGGAATATGCCGATTTTGGAATAAGAAATTGCGAAATACGGAAGTATGAGTTTTAGGGGGAATACGAGGAGAAAAATTTATGGAAGATAATCAGTTGCTTTTTTGTAATATTACTTATATGAAATATTATAATGGGGATGATGAAAATGATAGACCGGTTCATGGTGGAAAATATGTAGACAAAACCGGAGATGCTTATGAAAAGAATAATTTTCGCGAGGAAACAGATGGATATTATTATGGATTTGTGGAAACAAAATATAATGATGGTTATGAAAGCGGAAAATATCCTAAAAAGATTCATATAGAAAAAATCAATTCTCAATATAAGGGTAAAGAATATATAGAAAATGTTACGGTTGTCTTTTGTGCTAAATCAGATATTTTAGATACTACAGTTATCGTGGGATGGTATAAAAATGCGACTGTTTACAGGGAAAGAAAAACTATATACGGACGTCAATATAATATTAAAGCTAAAGTAGAGGATTCTTATTTAATACCGGTAATAAACAGAACTTACGTTATTCCAAGAGCAATAAATTCAGATGAAAAGATTGGTTTTGGACAGTCGGGTTTATGGTATGCGAATAATATAGAAGAAGAAAAAATATTTGCTTTAAAAGTTAAGAATTACATTGATAATTATACACAGGAAGTATATCTTGATGCAGATAGAGTGATATGTGAAAAAAATACATATGAGATTTTGAATAAATATATGGGGACGAGATACAATGGATGGATGCAGGCATGTTGGCCTGAAAAGTATGCTGATAAACAATTTAGAGTCTGGTTTCCTAAGCTTGCAAACACTAGAAACGAAGAGACTATGGCGGCAACATCTGGTTATATTAATATAATATCAGATGATTGGAATGAAATTGTATTTGATGACACCAGAAAAAGAGAGACAGAAGACGATAAACGGTATAAGTTTGATGGACATTCAATTGTTTTTGCAATGGAACCGAATAACGGCTTATATATTTTTAGAGGAATATATGATATTGATAATAATAAAACAGAGTTGAATCATTTAGTTTATAAAAGAATTGCAACCAAAGTAAAAATAATTGGGGCACCGGCATTCAAAATAGAATTGATAGATGAAATTTGTGATGATATACCATTAACTTATGAGGAGCAGGAAAAGCAGGCGATATCGTTACCTGATGAAAGATTGTTCAAGATTGCCAAAATGTATGAAACTGATTCTCCTGAAAAAAGGAAAGTAAAGGAGACAGAGCAGTTTGTGAGAAATCCGTATATTGCTGAGGCAACAAAAAGAAGAGCAAATGGTATATGTCAGTTATGCAGAAAAGCTGCTCCATTTACGAGATTAGATGGGAATCCTTATTTGGAAAGTCATCATATAATCTGGTTATCAGAGGGTGGAAGTGATAGTTTAAATAACACGGTGGCTTTATGTCCCAACTGTCATAAGAAAATGCATATTATCAATGACAAAAAAGATATTATAAAACTACAAAATTCAAATAACAAAATAAATTTAACAGATTTTGATAATGTTGTTGGAAGAGAAGTATATCATGAAAAATATGGAATAGGCATTATCAATGCACTTGATGATAAAGTTATAGAAGTATATTTTAATACAATAATGAAAAAGTTTATGCGTGAGTCATTAGAAAATGGGACTTTAGTATTGATGTAATAAGGGTGGTTTTATAATAAATTAATACAATGTACCATATACTTTTGATAGTTACAACATAACATTTTTGCGAGTATTGCTATTTGTTTACCTAAACGGCTGAGAAAGGTGGAAAGGGTAGAGAATTTTGTAATGGAGGAATTGGGAAATCTACCTAAATGCCTTGGAAGGGTGGAAAGGGTAGAGAATTCAGCAACAGAGAAATGCAAAACTCTACCTAGATGGCTTAGAAGAGTAGAAATGGTAGAGAATTTTGTAATGGAGAAATGTGAAATTCTACCTATATGACAGAAAAGTGCAAGAAGGGTAGAAATTCCAGCAACAGAGAAATGTAAAAATCTACCTAAACGGCTGAAAAGTGCAAAAAGAGGTAGAAAATCCCAATAAATCAGCACAATATGCAAAAAAGTAAGCGTGGTGTCCACAATAGTGGACACCACGCTCATTTTAAACAACGTAAATCCCTACTTCGTCCCTGTTGAACCGAAGCCACCTTCACCTCTTACAGTCTCGCTGAGAGAATCGGTAAGGTTAAAATCAGCCGTAATAAAAGGTGTAATTACAAGCTGGGCAACACGCTCGGCAGGTTCAACTGTCTGTTCTGAATCAGAGTGATTGTGAAGTGCTATCATAAATTCGCCTCTGTAGTCAGGGTCTACAACGCCTACTTTATTGGCAGGAGCAAGACCTCTTTTTGAAGCAAGACCGCTTCGTGGATATATAAGACCGGCATAGCCTGCGGGGATTTCCATTGCAAGACCTGTGTGCACCATAACGGTTTCATGAGGCTTAATGGTAATAGGTTCGTCAAGACAGGCATATAAGTCCGCACCGGCAGCATATTCTGAACCGTAAGTAGGCAGAATAGCTTTATCGTTAATTTTCTTTACATTAATTGTAGTCATGTCATTTCCTCCGTAGTATGTGTAACTATTTAGAAGGGTAGTTATACTGTGGTCTGACAGGTTCCCAGATAACAATTTCACCGCCGTTTTGAAGGGTGGCGGGAACATCAATAGCCCTCTGGTTGCTTGAACCACGGAAATATGCGGATAAATCTTTTAATTCTTCAACATAAGGACCGTCCATGAGAACGTCAATATTGGAAAGAATCTCCTTTGTCTCAGGAATTTCATTAACCATGCGGCCAAGGATATCCATGTCGAAAAGATAACCGCTGTATATCCATATTGTTTTACTTGAACCGTAGACTTCCCTTACCTTGCGGATAAGAGGAAGAATTCCGGGCTGGTTGGCAGGCTCCATCGGCTCACCGCCAAGAATTGTAAGACCGGAAATATAAGGTGGTTCAAGGTCTTTTATTATCATGTCAATTTCTTTTTCGGTAAAGGGATTTCCGTAATTGAAATCCCATGTAACCTCATTAAAACAACCTTTGCAATGGTGGGTGCATCCGCTTACAAAAAGAGAAATTCTCACTCCCGGACCATTAGCAGCATCATTGCATTTTATATCTGCATAATTCATAACGTCCTCTTAGATATGTAATACTCTTGAATTGATTTCCTTTGTCTTACCTACGTTCCAGAAATTCTCGCCAAGGTAACCACAGGTTCTTCTTGTAACGTTCATCTTGTTGTGGTCTTTATTGTGGCACTGAGGACATTCCCATTCAAGATTATCGTTAATTATGATTTCACCGTCATATCCGCATACCTGACAATAGTCTGATTTGGTATTGAATTCGGCATACTGGATATTGTCATATATGTATTTAACAAGCTCTTCAAGAGCAGGAAGATTATGTCTTAAGTTAGGTATCTCAACGTAGGAGATAGCACCGCCTGAAGAAATAGTCTGGAACTGGCTCTCAAATTTGAATTTAGAGAAAGCGTCAATCTTTTCACGGACATCAACATGATATGAGTTGGTGTAGTAACCCTTATCCGTAACATCTTTTATAACGCCGAATTTACGTTTGTCAATCTCGGCAAAACGGTAGCAGAGACTTTCTGCAGGAGTTCCGTAAAGACCGAAACCAAGACCTGTATTACGTTTCCATGTATCGCAGGCTTCACGGAGTCTGTTCATGACTTTGAGGGCAAATGCTGTTCCTTTAGGGTCTGTATGACTTACACCGGTCATAAGCTTGGTAACTTCATAAAGTCCGATATAACCAAGTGAGATAGTAGAGTAGCCGTTATGTAAAAGCGGATCTATTGTTTCGCCCGGTTTTAATCTTGCTATGGCACCGTACTGCCAGTGAATAGGGCTTACATCGGATAATGTACCCTCAAGTGCTTTATGTCTGCACATAAGTGCTTCAAAACATAAAGAAAGCCTTTCTTCCATTAATTCCCAGAAAAGCTCTTCATTGCCGTTGGCAATAATACCTATCTGAGGAAGATTAATGCTGACAACACCCTGATTGAAACGGCCTTCCCATTTGTAATTGCCGTTTTCATCTTTCCAAGGACTTAAGAAAGAACGGCATCCCATACATGAGAATACTTCGCCTTCGTAGTTTTCACGCATCTTTTTAGCAGAAATGTAATCAGGGTACATTCTCTTTGAAGAACATTCAACGGCTAATTTGGTAAGGTAATCATATTTACCACCCTTTAAACAGTTGTGTTCGTCAAGGACATAAATAAGCTTTGGAAATGCAGGAGTGATATATACACCTGCTTCGTTTTTAATACCCTGAATTCTCTGCTTGAGAATTTCTTCTATAATTAATGCAACCTCATCCTTGTAAGGGTCGTCCTCCCTGAGATTAAGGAAAAGTGTAACAAAAGGAGACTGACCGTTGGTTGTCATCAATGTGTTAATCTGATACTGGATTGTCTGGACACCTGACTTCAGTTCGTCCATGGTTCTGTCGGTAGCCAATTTTTCGATAGCTTCGTCAGAAAGGATATCAGCAAATTTTTCTTTATAATTTCTAAGAAATTTTTCTTTGGTTTTTCTTAAATATTTACCGAGGTGACGGATATCAACAGACTGTCCGCCGTACTGGCTGCTGGCAACAGCAGCAATAATC
>JBNMKN010000113.1:0-5601 GCA_050874365.1 Butyrivibrio sp.
AAACATTGAAATATGGAGGTAAGTCATGGCATGGGAAAGAATCTCTGCATCCCCGCCTTTGATAAAAAGACGGCTGATTGGTTTACCTAAAAAGAAAATAACAACCATGCAGAAAGCCGCACTTCCGACCGTAAAAAGACTCCATTTCAATATACCGTTTTTAATTCTGTCATATCTGCCGGCACCCACATTCTGACCGACAAAATTGGCAACCGTCACACCACCTGATATACCAAACTGCATGATGAGCTGTTCGGTTTTGCTTGAAGCCGTAAAAGCGGCAATGTAATCCTCGCCGAATACATTAACGGCACCCTGCAGAATGATTGTTCCGATTGCCGTAACCGAAAACTGGAATGCCATGGGAAGTCCTATGGCAAGGTGTGTCTTTATGATTCCCGGATTAATTTTAAAATCGCCCTTCTTTATGTGGAGAACAGGAAATTTAACGGAAATGTATATAATACATGCAATTCCCGCAACAAGCTGTGCAAGAACCGTAGCAATAGCTGCGCCTGCAACGCCCCACTTAAATACAACTATAAAAAGTAAATCCAGACCTATGTTAAGGAGTGCTGAAAAAATCAGGAAATAAAGCGGGGTTTTGCTGTCACCCAGAGCCCTCAATATACACGAAACGGCGTTGTAAAGCATAGGTGCGGCTATTCCCGCAAAAATAATAACTATATACTTATAGGACATATCAAAAATACCGTCCGGTGTGTTAATAAGCCTCAGGACCGGTTTGGTAATCAGCACCGAAAGTAAAGTAATAAACAGTGTGATTCCCGACCACAACATAATGGCATTACATACGGAATTACGCATTTTGTCATAATCTTTTGCCCCGAAGCATTGTGCTATGTGAACCGAAAAACCGCTTGTTATTCCTATAACAAACCCATTAACAAGGAAAAACATTGACCCCGTATTACCTACGGCAGCCAATGTACGATTTCCAAGACATTGTCCGACAATAATTGTGTCGGCAAAATTATATATCTGCTGTACAAGATTGCCAATCAGCACAGGGATTGCATATTTAATCATAAGGCTGATTGGTTTTCCTGTTGTTAAATCTCTTACTTTTGACATTACATTCTCTCTGGTGCTTCGATACCAAGCAAGTCAACACATGTCTCTAACACATCTTTTGTAAGTCTGATAAGTGCAATATAACCTTTCTTTTTATTTTCATCTTCTTCCGAAAGAATCTTTGTTTCATGATAAAAATGGTTAAAAGCATTGGAAAGGTCATATACAAATTTACAAATTTTGTGAGGTGCACTTTCTTCATATGCTGTCTTAATCATGTCCTGCATGCCTGTAAGCACAAGCATAAGCGAACGCTCGCTCTCGCTCTCAGGGTTGACAGTATGGATATCTGACACCACGCCTCCTGCATTTTCATATTTTTTAAGGATAGATTTAATTCGTACAATTGTGTAAAGGATATATGGACCTGTGTCTCCCTCAAAAGAAGTGAAACGGTCAATATCAAATACATAGTCTTTAGATGCCTGATTAGACAAATCGCCGTATTTTAATGCGGCAAGTCCGACCATCTTGGCTGTATTTCTGGCTTCACTCTCATCCACGGTACGATTTGCCATAATCTTTTCATATACCTTATCTTCAATTTCTTTTATAAGATATTCAAGACGTAATACACCACCCTGTCTTGTCTTAAAAGGCTTGCCGTCGCTGCCGTTCATTGTACCGAAGCCTATAAATTTAAGTTCTGTATCAGGAGACACGATTCCTGCTTTTCTTGCTACACGGAAAAACTGTGTATAGTGAAGCTCCTGTCTTTTATCGGCAAGGTAAATATATGACTTAGGTGCATATAATTTTTCTCTCTCGATAAGTGTCGCAAGGTCGGAGGTCTCATAATTGGCTGCTCCGTCTGACTTCTGGATAATACATGGAGGAAGCTCCCTGCTGTCATTTTCCTCGGCTATGTCTACAACAATGGCACCCTGGCTTTCATGGGCTATTCCCCTGTCCACCATATCCTTAACCATGTCCGCAATATATGGCTGGGCGTCACTTTCACCCTTCCATAAATCGAAATGGACGTTAAGGTTACCATAATTTTTCTTCAAATCCGCTACCGACACATTGATAATGTGTTTCCAGAGAGCTGTGTATCCTCTGTGACCGTTCTGTAAAAGATATGTGGCATTCTGAGCCGCTTTCTTGTATTCGGCATCTTCTTTTGACTTGCCGCTGGCACATGGATAAATCTCTTCAAGCTCTGATATTGTAAAAGGTGCTTCCGCAGGATATTCACCTGTGAAATTGTCATCAAAATATGGTAAATCAGGCTTACGTTCTTTGAGTTCTGTAATGATAAGTCCCATCTGGAGACCCCAGTCACCGAGATGAACATCACCTATCGTCTTATAACCTGCAAATTTGCAGATTCTTTTTACACTTTCGCCGATTACTGCCGAACGAAGATGTCCGATATGAAGAGGTTTTGCCACATTAGCTCCACCGTAATCCACAAATACCGTCTCATCCTTAGGTTCACAGTCGCATCCAAACTTATCCTCTGAAGCCATGGCACGCACATAACCACCTATAAAATCCGCACTCATTACCATATTAATGAAGCCCGGTTTGATACATTCCACTTTTTCAAAGGCATTGTTGTCCTGTAAAACAGCAACCACTTCATCACCAATCATAAAAGGTGCTTTCTTATATTCCTTTGCCGCAGCCATTGCCCCGTTACACTGATATTCGCATAAATCAGGTCTGTTGGATATTCCCGTTTTTCCGTATTTATCATCATAGCCGCACTGTTTAAAAGCATTTCCGACTATTTCTGTAATCTGGTCTAATATTTTTTTCATAAAAATTATTCCTCCGTTAGTTATGTACCATTATACTTTTCATATTTACGGTTGTAAAGAAATTTTAACGTTAAAACAGCTATGAGGGGACTTTGGTAATCCCAAATAAACTCATAGCTGTCATTAGAAATTCTTAATTATTCCATAACAATTAAATTGTTGCTATATCAATCGGTGTCATTGACTGTGTTGCCTGACATTCAAGACTTGTAAGCAATGCATTGGCTGTATCAAGTGATGTAAGAACGTTTACACCTGTCTCGATTGCATGTCTTCTGATAATGAAACCGTCATGGCTCTTTTCAATACCGTTCTCAGGTATATCAATAACAAGGTCAATCTTATGGTCAAGAATAAGGTCAAGGAGTGTTGGTGATTCCTGTTCAACCTTATTAATCTTGATTGCCTCAACGCCGTTCTCATTGAAGTAACGTGCTGTACCTCTTGTCGCATAAATTGTATATCCAAGAGCGGCAAAACGTTTTGCAACTGAAAGAGCGTCTTTCTGCTCATGGTCGTTAACCGTCATAATCATCTGTTTATGTTTTGGAAGATTAACGCCTGCACCGACAAAGGCTTTGTATAATGCTTCGTTAAAATCTTTTGCTATACCAAGACATTCACCTGTTGATTTCATTTCAGGTCCAAGGCTGATATCAGCGCCACGAATCTTTTCAAATGAGAATACAGGCATCTTAATTGCAATGTAATCTGCTTTCTTCTGAAGTCCAGGTGTGTAGCCAAGACCCTTGATTGTATTACCGATAATAACCTGTGTAGCAAGTTTTACAATAGGAATACCCGTAACCTTGCTTATATATGGAACGGTTCTTGAAGAACGTGGATTAACTTCAATTACATATACCTGGTCATTGTATACGATAAACTGGATATTAATAAGACCTTTTACATGTAAAGCTCTTGCAAGCTTAATTGTATAATCTTCAAGCATATCCACAATTTTCTGTGAAATACTCTGGGCAGGATATACCGAAATACTGTCTCCTGAATGGATACCGGCTCTTTCTATATGCTCCATGATACCAGGGATTAAAATATCTTCTCCGTCACAAACGGCATCAACTTCAATTTCCTTACCCATAAGGTACTTATCAACAAGGATTGGATGCTCCTGAACCTGTCTGTTAATGATTTCCATAAATTCAACAATATCTTTGTCGCTTATGGCAATCTGCATACCCTGTCCACCGAGAACGTATGAAGGTCTTACAAGAACAGGATAGCCTAATTCGTTAGCTGCCTCAAGGGCTTCTTCTGTAGTGAACACGGTCTTTCCTGCTGCTCTTGGAATTCCTGTCTGTTCAAGAATCTCATCAAAAAGCTCTCTGTCTTCTGCCGCATCAACATCTTCTGCACTTGTACCAAGGATTGGAACGCCCATTTCCATTAATGCTTTTGTAAGCTTAATGGCTGTCTGTCCACCGAACTGTACAACTGCTCCGTCCGGATGCTCAAGCTCAACAATGCTTTCAACATCTTCCGGTGTCAATGGTTCAAAATAAAGCTTGTCAGCTATATCAAAGTCGGTACTTACTGTTTCAGGGTTATTGTTGATAATGATTGTCTCATATCCTTCAGCCTTGAATGCCCATGTACTGTGAACCGAACAATAGTCAAATTCGATACCCTGTCCGATTCTTATAGGTCCTGAACCAAGTACAAGAACTTTTTTCTCAGGCTTAGTCTCAATAACTTCATTTTCTGAGCTGTAGCATGAATAATAGTAAGGTGTTGAAGCCTCAAATTCTGCAGCACAGGTATCAACCATCTTAAATGCCGCATGAATACCATATTCATCCCTTAAAGCCTTAACTTCTTTTTCTGTCTTTCCTGCAAGTCTTCCGATAACCACGTCAGGAAATTCGATTCTCTTTGCTTCGGCAAGGAGTTCTTTTGTAAGTTCTTCTGTCTTAAGACGGTTTTCCATTTCAACGATAATGTGGAATTTATCGATAAACCACTTATCAATCATGGTAATATCATGGATTGTATCGTAAGAAATTCCTCTTCTTAAAGCCTCTGCAACTACATACATACGCTTATCATCAACATTGTGAAGAAGTTCTATAATGTCGTCATCAGAATATGATGAATAATCGTCATTCATAAGTGAATCAACGTGCTGTTCAAGTGAACGGATAGCCTTCATAAGTGCACCTTCAAAGTTAGTGCAGATACTCATGACCTCACCGGTTGCCTTCATCTGTGTTGTAAGCTTTCTTGAAGCAGTGATGAATTTATCAAAAGGAAGTCTTGGAATCTTAACTACGCAGTAGTCAAGAGCAGGTTCAAAACTTGCAAATGTCTTATGTGTAATTGCGTTAGGTATCTCGTCAAGGTTATAACCGAGTGCTATCTTAGCCGCAACCTTGGCAATAGGATAACCTGTTGCTTTAGAAGCAAGGGCTGATGAACGGCTAACACGAGGATTAACTTCGATAACGCAGTATTCAAAACTGGTTGGATGAAGTGCAAACTGTACGTTACATCCACCTGTTATTTTAAGTTCGTCAATAATATTAAGGGCTGATGAACGAAGCATCTGGTATTCCTTATCGGACAAGGTCTGTGAAGGTGCAACTACAATACTGTCACCTGTGTGTACTCCGACAGGGTCAATATTTTCCATATTACATACAGTGATACATGTTCCGTTGGCATCACGCATTACTTCGTATTCGATATCCTTCCAGCCTGCGATACATCTTTCAACAAGTAC
>JBNMKN010000114.1:0-5494 GCA_050874365.1 Butyrivibrio sp.
ATTAAGTACCGAGGATTTTAATCCGCTGAAACTGAAATCATACTCCGAGCCTGCTACTTTTGCCCTCGGAAATTCTATTGCATGAGGATTGCCCTCTTTTGCCAGCTTATCGATTTTAGGTCCGCCGGGATAACCAAGTCCAACCGCTCTTGCAACTCTGTCAAATGCTTCACCGGCAGCATCATCCCTTGTTTTACCGAGTATCTCATACTTACCGTAATCCACAACGTTTACAAGGTGGGTATGTCCTCCAGACACCACAAGGCATCCAAACGGTGGCTCAAGCTCTTTATTTTCGATATAGTTTGCCGAAATATGCCCTTCTATATGGTGCACTCCTATTAAAGGTTTCCCTGCAGCAAACGCTATAGCCTTTGCTGCCGCCACTCCTACAAGCAATGCACCCACAAGTCCCGGGCCGTATGTAACCGCTATTGCGGTAATATCGTCAAGGGTAACCTTCGCCTCTTTAAGAGCTTCGTCCACTACCTGTATTACCTGTTCCATGTGTTTTCTGGACGCAATTTCAGGTACAACTCCACCATAAAGTGTATGTAATGCTATCTGTGATGAAATTATATTGGACAGCACAGTTCTTCCGTTTTTGACTACGGCTGCCGCTGTTTCGTCACAGGAGCTTTCTATCGCAAGTATTAATACATCATCTTCCATTCTAATCTATTCCTCCATATCCGAAGCTTTTCCCACTTCCCAATACAGAATTTTCCATCTTCCGTTATCATCTTTTCTCAGGGTAAACTTCTCGTAATTTTTAATAATATTTTTGCCTTCATGCATAAAATACATTACATCAATTTTGGCATAGTCTTTCCCCTTGTAGGTCAGAAATTCCATGTTGGAATTATTTTCTATCACATAATCGGCTATTGTACGTTCTGCACTTTTATAATCCTTAATCTCATTCTGCAGTCTTTCCAGATATTCGTCATAAGGATTAAGTGCAAGAAGCTCATCATCAAAAACACCTCTCAGCTTTGCGGCTATATTTTCAACATCTTTATCGCTGAGATTCTCACTGTACATTACTTTAAGTATATTACTGTAATATGTTACTACGGATTTCGGAGTCCCGGGATAGTTTTTATCCAAATCCCTGTCCGTGATTTCCGTCAGAGGGGTCTTTTTGGCGATGGAATCGTTATTATCTACTTTTCTGTTGGAAAGGTAAAAATAATATCCCACAATCAAGGCAGCCAGTATGATAAAAATTATCGGTTTCTTTGCCTTAGACATAAACTCCTTCATAGTAACACCTCTTTTCTCTAATCGGTAAAATTAATTGTTTTAACCCAGCCGTCCCTCGGTATTTTGGTCTGCGGAAAAATTGTCCTGACCTTCTCAATATATTCTTCCGGATGAACCATGGACGGACTATAGTGTGTAAGCCACATTTCAGGTACTTCGGCGGCTTTTGCAAGCTCTGCCGCCTCATACATGGTCATGTGCTTATATTCTTTAGCTTTGGCTTCTTTGCCATCCTCGCCATACATTCCCTCACATATAAATAAATCGGAATCTTTGGCTTTATCAATAATAACAGGCATTGGCCTTGTGTCTGTACAATAAGTTACTTTTATGCCTTTTCTTGCGGGTCCCATTACCTGTTCCGGTGTGTATGTCACCCCTTCCGACGTTACACTTTCTCCCTTTTGGAGCACTCTCCAGTATTGCAAAGGTATGCCAAGTGCTTTTGCCGCTTCAGGGTCAAACTTGCCCGCTCTTTCGATTCTTATGCTGTATCCGTAGCAGGCAACCTTGTGATTTACCGCAAATGCGTCGATAATATAACCTTTGTATTCAAAGGTCTCTTCATTCTGTTCAAATTCTTTATATACGATATTAAACGGCAGGTCAGGTGCAATCGCCCTTAATGAATTGACAATCCTGCCGGTTCCTTTAGGTCCTGCTATAAGCAAATCCTCTCTTCTGTCGGCATTGCCCATGGTTAATAAAAAACCCGGCAAGCCTGACACGTGGTCTGCGTGGAAGTGGGTAAGCAGAATTATATCCACAGGTTTGGAGCTGTGTCCGAACTTTTTCATTGCCACCTGTGTTCCTTCCCCACAGTCTATAAGCAGCGAACTGCCGTTATATTTAGTTATCAAAGATGTAATAAATCTGTTAGGAAGCGGCATCATTCCTCCGGTTCCCAATAAACATAAATCCAACATTATTATTTTTCCTTACCAGTCAGCTTTTTCTCCATAAGAATGGCATTTTCATCAGGTTTTCTGTAAAAATTCCTACGCATCCCTACTTTAACAAAGCCGTTTTTTGTATAAAGGTTTTTCGCGGGTTCATTGCTTTCCCTTACTTCAAGAAAGAGAGACTCCGCGCCTTTATCTGCTGCCTTCGCCGAAAGAAGCTCTATAAGCCTGTCGCCTATACCCTGTCTTCTGTATTCTTCGTCCACTGCGATATTGGTTATATCCGCATTTTCAAGAACCACAAAACATCCGGCATAGCCTGCTATTCTTTCACCGTCCGCCGCCACAATATATACATACTTGTCATCCTGCAAAGTCTTTGAAAATTCTGCTTCCGGCCATGGCTCGGAGAAATTATTTTGTTCAATGAAAGCCACCTCTTTTGTGTCCTGTGGCTCCATATAACGGATAGTTATTCTTACTTCATCCATTCTTTTCCATTCTTTCTCTTTCTGCCTGCGACATCCTTAGATATTCAGGAAGATGCTCTTCTGCTTTTTCTGTCTTACCTGCCTTGTATAATTCGGCTCCCAACAGTGCAACGCTTGAGGCCCTCTGTCTGTTAAAGCCGGCTTTGCCATATTCATGTGCAGCTTTAAGCTCCTTATCGATTATATCCCTGAATACAGGTATTCCGTCACCTGTAAATATTACAGGCTTATTAATCTCCTGTAATTTCGGAAGAAGTTCCATAATGTCCATGGCACTGCTGTCAAGATATACCGAAAGTCCGTTATTATCAAAGGAATATATTCCCGTGTATACCTGATTACGTCTGGCGTCCATTATAGGACATATTATCTTATCCGTTCCGTAAAAATTATATGCCATAGCCTCTAATGTAGGCACATTGACAACAGGTACATTAAGTGCATATGCTAATCCCTTAGCCGTTGCGGAGCCAATCCTCAGCCCTGTAAAAGAACCCGGACCTCCCGATACGGCAATTGCATCAAATTCAGAAACATCCGTATCTGTCATTTTGCAAATCTCATCAATCATAGGCAGTAAAGTCTGGGAATGTGTCACTTTATTGTTAATTGTATATTCTGCTGTAATAATATCATCTGTCAGTATAGCTGCCGAGCATACAAGGGATGACGCTTCAATTGCAAGTATTTTCATATTAAAAATCCTTTGAAACAGTTATTTTTCTATAATCGAAACCTTTCTCAAGGTCTTTTTCTATGCGGACATATATGGTATTTTCAGGAAAAAGTTCCTTAATCATACTGCCCCATTCAACAAGGCATACGCCTTCACCGTAAAAATATTCCTCATAACCAAGGTCATCCATATCCCATGGTCCGTCTATTCTGTACACATCAAAATGGTAAAGCGGCAGTCTGCCGCCGTAATATTCCTGAATCAGGGTAAAAGTAGGGCTTGATACGTCATCTTTAATTCCAAGACCCGCCGCTACGCCTTTTGTAAAAACGGTTTTGCCCACACCAAGGTCGCCGTCAAGGCATAAAACATCCCCACGTTTGAGATTTTCTCCTATTTTTTTTGCAAAATTAAATGTCATTTCCGACGAAGTTGACTCAAATACCATATTGTATATCTCACTTTACATGATTTCTTGTCTGGAGTCCGTTTGATAAAATCTTAACAAGTGTATCGTAGTTCTCTCCAATCTGGCTTACAGGAAGAACAAATGCTCTTACGCTGGATACATATATTATCACAAGATCTCCGTATTTTACCGCTTTCCATGTCTGGTTCCAGTCTACATGGTCAGTTCTTTCATCCTGTGAAATTGTAACGCCTTTTCCGTTAATGCAATAATGTATAGGCTTCTGCAAAGTCTCATTTTTCTTAATCTGCGACTTTGATTTAGTCCATAATAAAAACGGATTCATTACCGAAAATAACAATGCCATACATATTAAGAGAATCGAATTGTTAATCGATACGTCTCCCCATGTATATACTGTTATAAATATAACTGTAATACTGAAAACAACCCACAAAATGCCTGTGAATTTCCTGTATATATTATTTATTGAAAACTTAAACAAATCCTTGTCCGTAATCTGCACGTCAAAATTTACTTCATTCATTTTACAACGAGCCTCCTAAACATACTTTATCTAATTATAATCCATTAATAAAAAAAGGTAAACCCCATAAATGAGATTTACCTCTTTGCAAACCGTCTGTTATTTTACAAATGCGTTATAGATTGCCTGTAAAGCTTTTTCAAATTCCTCTTCATGCACACCTATAATTATATTAAGCTCGCTGGAACCCTGGTCAATCATTTTAACGTTGACATCAGATTTGGCAAGAGCTTCAAATATTCTGAAAGCAGTTCCCTTTGCTGACTTCATTGCTCGTCCTACTACTGCTATAAGTGCAAGTCCTGCTTCAATCTCGATAGAGTCAGGTGATGTATTTCTGTGGATTCCCGCAAGAACTTCCTGTTCCTTTGACTCAAATTCAGACTGCTGCACAATAACTGTCATTGTGTCAATTCCCGATGGCATATGTTCAAAAGAAAGTCCGTTCTTTTCAAACTGTTCAAGAACCTTACGTCCGAAACCGATTTCAGAGTTCATCATATCTTTTTCGATATTAACCGCAGAGAAGCCCTTCTTACCTGCTATACCTGTTATGATATGTTCAGGTTTCTTAGATGTGCTTTCAACAATCATTGTTCCCGGATCTTCAGGTGCGTTGGTATTCTTGATATTGATTGGGATACCTTCTTTTCTTACAGGGAAAATAGCATCCTCATGGAGTACGGTTGCTCCCATGTATGAAAGCTCCCTGAGCTCTTTATAAGTAATTGTATTGATTACTGCCGGATTTTCGATAATTCTAGGATCTGCTACAAGGAAACCAGATACGTCCGTCCAGTTCTCGTAAAGGTCTGCTTTAACTGCTGCCGCTACAATCGAACCTGTTATATCGGAGCCGCCTCTTGAAAAGGTCTTGATTGTATCGTTAGGTGTTGATCCGTAAAATCCCGGAATTACTGCTCTTTCAATATTTTCAAGTCTGTCCCTTACAGCCTGATTGGTCATTGCTGCATTAAATGAACCGTCTTCGTTAAAAAATACAACGTCTGCCGCATCTACAAATTCATATCCGATATATTTGGCAAGGATGATACCATTTAAAAATTCACCTCTTGAAGCGGCGTAGTCACGTCCTGCACGTCCTTTGAAGCCGGCTTCGATGGCATCGTATTCTTTGTCAAGGGAAAGATCCAAGCCTAACTCTCTTATAATTCCGTTATATCTTTCCTTGATATCGTCAAA
>JBNMKN010000115.1:0-5382 GCA_050874365.1 Butyrivibrio sp.
AATGAGGACCGACTTCCCTTAACAAATCAACATAGTTAAGGTCAAGGAGCCAGTCTACATTGTTTACAAGGAGAGCCTTGTCATCGGAAAAGTCGATAAATCTGCTCATCTGTTTCTTGAAACATTCTACATTGTGGTTAATGGTCTCTTTTGTCATCATTGAACGCATATCGTTACGTCCCGAAGGGTCGCCTATCATAGCGGTACCGCCGCCGATAAGTGCGATTGGCTTGTTGCCTGCCTCCTGAAGACGTTTCATAAGGCAGAGAGCCATGAAGTGACCTACATGGAGACTGTCTGCGGTAGGGTCAAAGCCGATGTAGAAAGTTGCCTTACCGTTATTAATTAAATCTCTGATAAGTGGTTCGTCTGTTACCTGGGCAATCAGACCTCTGGCCTGAAGTTCTTCATAAATTCCCATAATAAATCCTCCTGATATAAATAAATGAAATAAAAAAAGCCCTTCAGCATAAAGCTAAAGGACGACGTATGCCGTGTTACCACCTTAATTCATACCGGATTCACATCCGATACCTTACCGGGTACAGAAATCTCGATACCCTGACATTATAACGTATGTCTTACGTTGCAGCCTACTGTCAGTTCGGTGCAAAGCTCGGGGAGGTATTCATGTAATAACTATCCTGTGCCTCTCATCAGCCGGCAGCTTTCTGTTGGAATCGTCAGAACACTACTTGTTCCTTTCACAGCATTTAACAATGCCATTATATACACATAAAATTTTTAAGTCAAGGTATAAATATATCTTTTTACTCGTTGAAAAGATTTTTGAAATCTGATATTATAACACTTAGCTATGTGAATTAGGAGGAACGTAATATGGATGCAGAAACAGTAGTTTCTAAAAATTTTATTGAACAGATAATTGAAAAAGATATAGCTGAAGGACATTGTAAAGTTGTAAAGACACGTTTCCCACCGGAACCAAATGGATATCTTCACATCGGACATGCTAAGTCAATTCTTCTCAATTACGGACTTGCCTGCGAATATAACGGTAAGTTCAATATGAGATTTGATGATACTAACCCTACAAAAGAAAAGGAAGAATTTGTAGAATCAATCAAAGCTGACGTAAACTGGCTCGGTGCCGACTACGAGGACAGATTGTTCTTTGCGTCGGACTATTTTGATATAATGTATGAAGCTGCGGTTAAGCTTATTAAAAAAGGAAAGGCTTATGTATGTGACCTTTCACCTGATGAAATCAGGGAATACAGGGGAACCTTGAATGAGCCCGGCAAGAACAGCCCATACAGGGACAGAAGCGTTGAGGAGAACCTTGAACTTTTTGAAAATATGAAGAACGGTATGTATGAGGACGGTGCCAAGGTGCTCCGTGCCAAAATCGATATGTCATCACCTAACATCAACATGAGAGACCCTATCATCTACCGTGTTGCACACCAGTCACATCACAGACAGGGCGACAAGTGGTGCATATATCCTATGTATGATTTTGCACATCCTATCGAGGATGCCACAGAAGGAATTACCCATTCAATATGTACATTGGAATTTGAGGACCACAGACCTCTTTATGACTGGGTTGTAAGGGAACTTGAATATGAGAATCCGCCAAAACAGATTGAATTTGCCAAGT
The DNA here is from genome assembly GCA_050874365.1 of Butyrivibrio sp. Lineage (GTDB taxonomy): Bacteria > Bacillota > Clostridia > Lachnospirales > Lachnospiraceae > Eshraghiella. The sequence goes on from JBNMKN010000115.1 coordinate 1,625, forward strand.
TATACCTTACTAATGTCGTAACAGGTAAGAGATATATCAAGAAGCTTGTGGAAGAAAAGATAGTAGACGGATGGGATGACCCAAGACTTGTATCCCTTGCGGCTTTGAGAAGAAGAGGTTTTACTCCTGAATCTATCAGAAAATTCGTTGAGCTCTGCGGGGTATCCAAAGCCAACAGCTCTGTTGATTACGGTATGCTCGAATACTGTATAAGAGAGGACCTTAAGCTCAAAAGACCTAGAGTAATGGCAGTTCTTGACCCTGTTAAGCTTATAATAGACAATTATCCTGAGGGACAGGTTGAGATGTTAGAGGTAGACAATAACCTTGAAAATCCTGAGCTCGGTAAGCGTTTTGTACCATTTGGCAGGGAGCTTCTCATTGAAAGGGAAGACTTCATGGAGGTACCTCCAAATAAATATTACAGATTATATCCCGGTAACGAGGTAAGACTTATGAACGCTTACTTTGTAAAATGCACGGGCTGTGTTAAGGATGATAACGGTAATATCACTGAGATACATTGTACTTATGACCCTGAGACAAAGAGCGGAAGCGGTTTTACGGGACGTAAAGTAAAAGGAACAATACACTGGGTAAGTGCCAAGGAAGCAATGGTCGTTGAAGCAAGACTTTACGAAAATATCGTTGACGAGGAAAAAGGCGTATATAACAGTGACGGAAGCCTTAACCTTAACCCTAACTCATTAACAGTAATAGATAAATGCTATGTTGAACCATCCCTTAAGGATGCAAAGCCTTATGACAGCTTCCAGTTTGTAAGAAACGGATTCTTCTGCGTAGATTATAAAGATTCGAGCGAAGGACATCCTGTATTTAACAGGATAGTATCTCTTAAGAGTTCCTTCAAGCTGAAATAGAAGGAGGCACAGAAATTTGAGCAATCTTTTTAACGGACTTGAGTCCATGGGACTTCAGGGTCTTGAAAACGTTAAAATATATGATGATGAACCTAAAAATACAGATAAGCAGGAAGAAAAGCCTAAGACTCCGGAAGTCAAAGAGGCTGACTACCTGTTTGATAAGACATTTAAGTGTCCTGTCTGTGAAAAGGAATTTAAGGTTAAGATGGTAAGAGCAGGAAAGACCAGACTTATAGGTTCGGATTCTGATTTGAGACCGAAATATTCGGGAATTGATTCCATAAAATACGATGCGGTTGTATGTCCTCATTGCGGATATGCCTCATTAAGCAGATTTTTCGGTAATCTTACAGACGGACAGATTAAGCTTATTACCGGTACTGTAACCGCTAATTTTAAGGGTATGCCTGAATACGGTGATATATATACTTATGATGAAGCCATTAACAGACTTAAGCTTGTATTACTCAGCACCATTGTCAAGAAAGGCAAAAACAGCGAAAAAGCTTACACCTGCCTTAAACTTGCATGGGTATACAGAGGCTTGGCTGAGCACCTTATCGAGACAGGTGAACTTACAAAAGATAAAGAAAAACTCTACAAAGACAGTGAAGACGAGATGTTAAAGAATGCACTCGAAGGATTTGTTGCGGCAAGACAGGGCGAGAATTTTCCTGTATGCGGGATGGATGAATCAACATTAGACTATCTTATTGCTGATATTGCGGCAAGAACAGGTAAATTTGACCTTGCAGAACAGATGCTATCCAATGTGGTTGTCTCAAGGTCTGCCAATACAAGACTTAAAGACAAAGCAAGAACTTTACGAGATTCGATTAAAGCAAGAAAATAGTTGAGGTAATTGAAATGAGTAAAATAAAAGAAAAAAAGACCCCCAAATTAATCAGCAGGTTTAAAGAGACCAAATTTGCAAAAAAGGCTGATAAGGTATGGAACAGTAAATTTTTGGGAAATCCGTGGGTGAGACTTGGACTTCTGGCGTTATTGCTTAATTTGACAAATGAGTGTCTCAGCAGACATTCTTTCCTTAAAGGTATAGTGTATCTTGGAAGTCATCCGTTAGCCTTTTTGTTTAACAGTTTTATGATTTTCTTTACGCTGTCCATAGCGATGCTGTTTAAAAAACGTGTTTTTGCTACTTTTTTCATCAGTGCAGTCTGGTTTGGCCTGGGTGTAACCAACTTTGTTATCAGGGGCTCCAGAAAGTCGCCTTTTGCGGCATCAGACTTTAGAAACATAACAGAAGGTCTGAGGATAATTAAAAAATACTATACAGTACCCCAGATAGTAGGTTTATGTCTGATTGTTGCAGCACTTGTTGCATGCATTGTATACATTGCGATAAGGACGCCTAAAGTCAAGCAAAAAATAAATTACCTTGTATCAACACTTGTAATAGCCGTATCTTTCGGAATGATTATGATAATCAACTATGTATCCAATGCAACAGGACTTATTCCGAGACAGTTCGGTAATCTTGTAAGAGCTTATGATACTTATGGTTTCGGATATATGTTTTCGTGTTCACTTTTCAGAAACGGTGTGTCCAAGCCAAAGGATTATTCGCCGGGCAAGGTAGATGATGTTGTGGATTCCGTAGACAGTGATGATAAAAATAATGATGACAAAGATAAAGACGATATAGATAAGCCTAATATCATATTTTTACAATTGGAGTCATTCTTTGATGCGACTAATGTAAAAGGGCTTGAATTTTCGGAGGACCCTATACCGAATATGCGTAAACTCTATGAAGAGTTTCCAAGCGGATATCTTTCTGTTCCTTCTTTTGGTGCAGGAACAGCCAATACCGAGTTTGAGACGATGACGGGTATGAACCTTGATGATTTCGGACCGGGTGAATATCCATATAAGACGGTTCTCCAGAGTACCGCCTGCGAATCAATATGCTATTATCTTTCGGATTACGGATATACAACAACTGCATTACATGATAATACAGGTGGTTTTTATGACCGTAATAAAGTATTCAGCCGTCTTGGTTTTGATTCTTTTGTATCAATTGAATATATTGAAAAATATGAGATGAATCCGATTGGATGGGTAAAAGATAAATGTCTTACAGATGAGATTGTGGGCATATTGGACAGCACGGATACACCTGATTATATTTATACCATATCTGTTCAAGGACATGGAGATTATCCGGAAGATACAGACGGTATGGATCTGCCTATCAAAGTCACCAATAATGATGTAACAGGCAATCCTAACGGATTTGAATATTATGTAAACCAGACCCATGAAATGGATGCTTTTGTTGCGGAATTAATTGATGCTCTCAGCAAGAGGGATGAAAAGACCATACTTGTAATTTATGGAGACCACCTTCCTACTTTTGACATAACAGATGATGACCTTAAGAACGGTGATATATACCAGACACAGTATGTAATCTGGAATAATTACAATCTTCAGATTGAGAACAAAGATGTACAGGCATATCAGTTGTCAGCATATCTTATGGAAAATCTTGGCATGAAAGGCGGGGTTATTTCCAAACTTCATATGGCATATCTTGACAAGGAGGATAAGGAAGATTATCTTTCCAACCTGAAACTTCTTGAATATGATATTTTATACGGAAACTGTCAGGCGTATGACGGAGTTAATCCATATAAGATTACCAATATGAAAATGGGTTATAAGCCAATTAAGGTTCTGAACGCCGAAAATGCGTACTCACATATTGTTATACGAGGACGTAATTTTACCGAATTCAGTCAGGTGGAGATTAACGGTACCATTCATAAGACTATTTATAACGGACCGGATGAACTGCTTGTGGATGGTTACACGTTGAAGGACGGGGACCAGATAGCTGTTTTACAG
>JBNMKN010000116.1:0-5369 GCA_050874365.1 Butyrivibrio sp.
ATACGAAGTAGTTGCTACTACATACCAGGCAATCTCCGGAGCAGGTAAAATCTTCAAAGACTGGCCGGAGATGGTAGAAAACATCATCCCATACATCGGCGGGGAAGAAGAGAAGAGTGAACAGGAACCATTAAGACTTATGGGTAAATTAGTTGACGGACATATTGAGAAGGCAGCTTTACCTGTTATTACAACACAGTGTTTAAGAGTACCTGTTTTAAACGGACATACAGCAGCAGTATTCGTTAATTTTGAAAAGAAGCCAACTAAGGAAGAGATTCTTGACCGTTGGACTAACTTCAAGGGACTTCCACAGGAACTTAACCTTCCAAGTGCTCCTAAGCATTTTATCCAGTATCTTGAAGAAGACAACAGACCTCAGGTAGCTCTTGATGTTGATTATGAAAACGGATTTGGTGTTTCATTCGGACGTTTAAGAGAAGACGCTGTATTTGACTGGAAGTTTGTAGGACTTTCACATAATACAATCAGAGGCGCTGCCGGCGGCGCAGTATTAAGTGCAGAATTACTTGTAGCACAGAAATACATCACAGCTAAATAAATCATAAAATAAAGAGCCTACTTGCTATAGTAGGCTCTTGTTTCTTCTATTTCTTTAGGAACAGGAATGTTCTTTGTCTGCATTACCTTATAAAGGTTATCGTATTTTCTCCTGTCATTTAACATGTGACGTTCATAATAATCAATGCAATCCGTAAATATCGGGTTATTTCTCAAGGCGTTACGGATATCCTTATTAAACGGACAATACTTTGCAAAAATATTACGGGAGATTTTGTTAAGTTTGCTTGCTCCTTTTGATTCGTAGTTAATCCATGTCTCATAATCCCTTGCAAAGACTTCTGAATAATTGTTACGGCAGTTAATAAGAAGGGACTTTAATTTTTCTTTCTGCTGTTCCGATAAATCTTTGTTCTTTTTGTAGAAAAGAAGGTAATCGTAATATTCGGAAGTGAGGGATTTTTCGGCTACCACATTCCAGTAAGCACCCTGTATTCTTCTGCATATTTCCCAACGGTATTTACCCATGACATTAAGGAATATATTCTCCGGAATTGAGGTGCAGAATACAGGGAATAACATTCTGGCTGGAGAATTTCTTTTTCTTCCGTTGATTTCCTGCCATAAAACACCTCTTGAACCGATACATGGTGTAAGGATAATCTCAGGGAGATACTCCTCGTATACATATAATTTACTTACGCCAAGTTCCTCGTTGGTATATACGATGGAACGGTAAAATAAAGAAAAATCAACTTCTTTAATTCTGTTTATTATATCCGTGACAATATTTGCGGAAAGCAGGGCGTCAGGGATGTTTTTCATGATATTTTCTTTAATTATGACAGGAACGAAGGTGCTTACCCTGCCGTAGGTCATATAATTGGCTGATTTGAAAAGGTTATCAATTTCAAAGCGCAGCTTCATTTCACAATTATTTAATGCAGCGTCCTCCGTCATATCTATGTTGTTATTCTTGATTTCCTGACGGATGTATTCTTCGTATGACTGGTCAAAGTTATTACGGCTTGGGTTCTTGTCACCTGACATTACAAGCTTTAACCAGCGGTACATTGTGAATAAGTTATCGTTATTGAATACGGAATCCCCGGCTTTATATATTTTATAAAGAAGGACGGAAGCCTCCTCGCCTGCAAGCTCCTCATCCATATATCCGAAATTCAAAAACATATATACGTATGAAGGTATGTTGTCATCATCAAGGGATTTCATAAATACCTTATAGTATATGTCGTAGAAAATCTCGGTTATCTGTTTCCTTAAGAGACGTATATTTTCATCACTTGACAATTTGCTGTCACAGATTTTAAAACGCCTGAAAGTGTCGGTTATAGAAGCTCTTAAATCTCCGTCAATTTCTGAATAATCCAATATTTTATCCAATGAATCTTTAAGTTCGTCAAGAATAAAAAGGTCATCCTTTGAAAATGTCAGTGCGGGAACGGGACTTTTGACTGTCTTGTCCTGCTGTTTAGGGATATAGTCGTTATTAATATTGAGAAGTTCCGCCATATCAAGACATATTTCATTGAGAAGATTTATAAATTCGGTATTCTCAATAATGATACCTGCCGAATTACCTATGTTGGCTCCGAAATATTCTTTTTTAATATCTGCGGGAATGGACGCTATACCGTTATGCTTGTCAAGTTCCCATTTATTAAGTCTGCTGTCAGGTGTAAATGCAGGGTCTTTTCTTTTGCATTTTATCATCATTGACAGGTATAACTTGATAAGCTCCATTATAAAATGCTCGTTCTGGATTACCATATCCGATACCATATCAGGATATTCACGCAGAATTTTTTCGAGCTCAGAGATTTCTGATACCGTAAACTTTCGTAAAGTACAGTCGCTTTTTGCAACATAATTATATAAACTTAATCCGTATAAACTGCCTGATAATCCAAGAATATTACCGGCAGACACACTTATCCTGCCGTATCGGGAATAAATATCGGCTTCGCCACTAAGAATAAGATAAAGACATTTTATCTCATCGTTAGTGTGAAGCAATACCTCGCCCTGTTTTAATTCAATTATATTATCTTCCATAAGATACCTCGTACTATATTATAATAAAATACTACATTGAGTTGGTAAGATAGTCAAGAAATTCTACAATAAAAGTATACGTCAAAAATAAAAATATGTTATAATGTCACATATTAAGTCGAAAAATACGGAGGTAACAATATTCTATGATAATCAGAGATAAGGACAATTTTTTACCGTTGATAGTTAAGATGCTTACGGCTCTTAATTATGACAAAGTTGAGACACATACAGGAAAACCTTATGATATAACAGCAATAAAGGATGATAAAAAATACTGCTTTAAATGCCAGTATGATATAGATGCAGTGGGAACAGCGGCTATGAAGGAATTTGTGGACGGAACAAAGGATATGTCCAATGATGTCCGTGCATTTATAACTAACAGTTCTTTTATATCGGGTGCAAAAAAACTCGGCGATGAAAACGGCGTACTTTTATGGGACCGTAATACTCTTGACAGAATGAGTATCGGAATTAAAGAAACCATCGCGGAAGAAGTTAAGGAAGAAACTAAATCAGGAAAGGGCTTATTGGCAGGAATTATCATAGCAGCAGTGGTTGCAGCAGCTATAGCGGTATATTTTCTTGTAATAAAGTAATTGTATGAATATTTTAACTATAGAGAATCTGACACATTCTTATTCGGAAAGAAAATTGTTTGATGATACCTCATTTTCACTTGAGGAAGGTGAAAAAGTGGGAATTATAGGCATTAACGGAACGGGAAAATCAACGCTTCTCAAAATAATAGCGGGAATTATCGTGCCTGACGAGGGCAAAGTTACTGTTGCCAATAAGGTCATTATTGAAATGCTTTCACAACATCCGTCCTTTGATGAGGATGAGACGGTTATGCATTATGTAATGACCGATGTACCGAAGGATGAGGATATGTTTGCGGTAGAGGCAGAGGCAAAGTCCATGCTTCAGACTTTTGGAATAACGGATTATGATGAGCTGACCTGCCATATGTCAGGTGGACAGCGTAAAAAAATAGCATTAGTCAGGGCTTTGTTATCCCGTGCGGATATACTGATTCTTGACGAGCCTACCAACCATCTTGATAATGAGATGTCAACCTGGCTTGAAAATTACCTCAAGGAATATAAAAAATCAGTAATTATGGTTACACATGACAGATATTTTCTGGACAGCGTATCTGACAGGATAGTGGAGCTGGATAAAGGCAAAATATACAGTTATAAAACCAATTATTCGGGATTTCTGGAGCTCAAAGCAGAAAGAGAGGAAATGGCTGCTTCAACGGACAGTAAGAAAGCCAATCTTTTAAGAAACGAGCTTAAGTGGGTAATGCGCGGAGCAAAGGCTAGAAGTACCAAACAAAAAGCCCGTCTTATGAGATATGAAGAACTCAAAAACAGAAAACGTCCGGAACAGGACTCGGAAATTGAACTGAGTTCCATATCCACAAGGCTTGGAAGAACCACGGTAGAGATTAATAATCTGGGTAAATCCTACGGCGACAGGCATATAATTAATGATTTTAACTATATTTTTCTTAAAAATGACCGTATAGGTATTGTAGGTCCCAACGGATGTGGGAAGACGACTTTATTAAAGCTTATTATGGGTATTATTGAGCCTGACGAGGGCGAGATAGTTATCGGTCAGACGGTAAAAATCGGATATTACGCACAGGAAATATCCACACGGAAGGAAGACGGAATCAGCTTTATGGACCCTGAAATCAGGGTAATTGATTATATCAAAAATACTGCTGAATATGTTAAGACGAGGGATGGTTCCCTTTCAGCGTCACAGATGCTTGATAAATTTCTTTTTCCTCCTAAAGAGCAGTATTCTCTTATAAAAAATCTTTCCGGCGGTGAAAAAAGACGTCTGAATCTGTTAAGGGTTCTTATGGAAGCTCCGAATGTGCTGATTCTTGATGAGCCTACCAATGACCTTGATATAAAGACATTGACTATTCTTGAAGATTATCTTGATTCTTTTGACGGAATAGTAATAGCCGTCAGCCATGACAGATATTTTCTTGACAGAGTGGTACGCAGGATATTTGCGTTTGAAAACGGCAGGTTAAGGCAGTATGAGGGCGGATACTCGGATTATGAGCTGGTTGCCGAATTTGATAAAGAGCCTACTAAAATCGAAGTTGACATACCGAAGAATACATGTAAAAAGGTCAAGCAGGAAAAACTTAAATTTACTTATGCGGAACAGAAGGAATTTGAGCATATTGAAGATGATATTGCCAAAACAGAAGCACGTCTTGCGGAAATCGACAGCCTCATGATAAAAAATGCCAATGACTTTGTAAAACTCAACGAGCTTGACAGTGAAAAAAATAAACTGAACGAAGACCTTGAATACAAAATGGAACGTTGGGAATATCTTACCGAGCTTGATGAACGTATAAAGAACCAGTAAAAATAGGAGGGGCACCTCGGTTAGGAGGTGCCCGGATAGGAATGAAGAAAAAGGATATAGCCTTTTCTTTTGGTTTGGTACAATATGTATTGTAACGTGAAAATAAGTCTAAATTGGAAATAGAATTTGCTAACGCTTCTCTTATTGTTTCTTCCATTTTTAATTTGCCAACCTCTTGGCCATTAACTAGTGTAAATGGCGCAGGAAGTATATCAAACAATCTATTTTTTACTTTCTTAACTACGACTAATAAAAAAGGTATTGACAGAAGATATGAGACGCTAAAATTAAAAAAAATTTTTCAAGCTCATCCAAAGCTGGCACATTGGTTAATGCCTAACCTTCTTCCAAATATATAG
>JBNMKN010000117.1:0-5305 GCA_050874365.1 Butyrivibrio sp.
ATCCCATAATACATCTTCCCCCTATTTATTCTTCTTAAACAATTTTGCAAAGAAACCTGTTTTACCGTTTAAATCAAGGAATGGTACATCCTCACCGATAATTCTGCGGCAGATATTCATATAAGCCTTTCCTGCAAGGGCATCGCTTCCTACGAGTGGTTCACCCTGGTTAGTGGAAATAACGATATTTTCATCATCAGGAACGGCACCTATTAAATTAATTGAAAGAATGTCTACAACGTCTTCTATTGACATCATATCACCCTTCTTAACCATATCCATACGGATTCTGTTTACGATAAGGTCTGTTCTCTTAATCTCATTAGCTTCAAGAAGTCCTATAATACGGTCAGCATCTCTTATTGCCGATACTTCAGGAGTCGTAACAACAAGTGCTCTGTCGGCACCTGCAATGGCATTCTTAAAGCCCTGCTCAATTCCTGCCGGACAGTCAAGGATTATGTAATCAAATTCCTCCTTAAGCTCATCAATAAGCTTCCTCATCTGTTCAGGTGTAACGCTTGTCTTATCTCTTGTCTGTGCTGATGGAAGAAGATAAAGATTGGCATATCTCTTATCTTTAATTAATGCCTGTTTGATTCTGCAGTTTCCTTCAACAACATCTACAAGATTGTATACTATTCTGTTCTCAAGACCCATTACAACGTCAAGATTTCTTAATCCTATATCTGTATCAATTAATATTACCTTTTTATTTAATTTAGCCAAACCGGTACCTACATTTGCAGATGTTGTTGTTTTACCAACACCGCCTTTACCTGATGTAACAACTATAACCTCACTCATTTTGGTTCCTCCATTTATATAATACTTATTTATTATGCAATTTTTTTCTGCCATAATCAACTAAAAATTGTAGTTTTTTGTATTTTTTATATTCTGATATCGTCAAGTATGGTCTTATCTAACTTTTCAATGTAGATATTACTGTCCTCAACAAAAGCAATCATAATTCCGTCACCCATTTTCTTAGGCTTGCCGTTATTATCGTCACTTCTTGCAATCGTGTCACCTATTCTTATCTGGATTGGTGCCATTTCAAGGGCTACTACAAATGCATCCTCATTACCGTTGGCTCCGGCATATATATTGCCTTTAAGCGAACCGAGTATGATGACATTGCCTTTTGCTATTACCTTTGCACCCGGATTAACGTCTCCGAGGATTATAATGCTGCTTTCTGATTCGAGCATCTGGCCTGAACGAAGTGTTCCTTTGTAAAACTGTCCCGTCTGTGACGAAATCTCCTCAAGTCTTTCTTCAACGGCCTTCTTAAAGTATTGTTCTCTCATTTCGTCATTATCGATAACACATACAATATTAAGTTCGGAATTGGCTGCAATGACATCAAGTATATCACGTTCCTCTTCGGATGAAAGCCTACGTCCTTCAAAGGAAACTGCCATATTAGCTTTATCAAAAAACTTTGTAGCACTTTTAAATTTGTCGGCAATATCTTCCTTAAGCTGTGCAAAAGGTGTCTTATCATCAAGCACAACCACAATTCCATATTTATTGCCTTTAATAATTACTGAATTATTCATCGGTTCAGCCCCCTATTCGTTAATAATAAAATTTGTATCAACATCAAAATACACTGATGAAGGTATTTCTGTATCATAATAAGACGCCATTGCGTAGTATGCCATAATACCTGCATTTGAAGCGGCATAGCCATATGGAAGCATTACTGTTGCCACTACCTCAGCCTGTCCTTCGTCATTCTGTGAGAACATGACGTAACATGCGTGGTTACCTCTTTTCTTATCTTCCTGTGCTGTTCCTGACTTACCGCTTATCTTTACCGGAAGTCTGTTTGTAAGCATTGAAATTGCGCCTTCTGAGATAACCCTTGCCATACCGTTTTGTACGGTTGTCCATGTCTCATCTGACACGGCATCGGCTTTGTTTGCCACAACCGGTGCAAATTCTTCTATTATGTTTCCGTCGCTGTCCGTAATTTTACCGATAAGATTTGAATTGTATACGGTTCCACGGTTGGCAATTGTTGAAACATATCTTGCAAGGTTTAATGAAGTATACGCATTGGTACCCTGACCGATTGCTGATGATGCCGGGTTATAATCGGAAGCCCTAGGTGCTGCTTCCTGAATCTGGATACCCGTTTTAGTGGCAAGTCCAAGCATTTCGGCGTATTTTTTCAATCTTGACAAGCCGTAATCGAAACTTAAACTTCCGTCTGAGGTAAAGCTTAATCTGTAGCCTAATTCACAGAAATATACGTTACATGAACGCTGCAGTGCTTCCTCTGTGGCTAGAGGACCATGTTCATGAGGATAATTCCAGCATTTTATGTTAGGTGTGATTGAATCAAAAATACCTTTGCAATATATGGTATCATTCGGTGTTATTATTCCCTCCGTCAAAGCAGCGACAGCAGTCAGAGGCTTAAATGTAGAACCCGGAGCAATCCTTGTATGGGTTGCACGGTTTACAAGCGGTGTTGATTTATCATTTAACAAAGATTTATAATATACCGAATCAATTGTTCCCGAAAAAAGGTTAATGTCATAGCTTGGGTATGATACCAATGCAAGAATATTTCCCGTATTAGGGTCTTCCATTACGCATGAGCCTGAGCATGGGTCAAGTGCAAGCTGTGCAGGTGTTATCTCAAGGCTGCTTATCTTATTTCTGACAAATTCATAAGGTGATGCACCATTTGAAATTGCCACATATTCAGAATCGGTATAATTTACCGCACCCTGTTCCATAAGTATCATACACATAAGTTTTCCGGATATGGTTCTGTTAAGGATAAGTTCTTTATATATAAGCTTATTAAGCTCGGAATCCTTGGTGATTTCCGTCATGACAAGCTCGTTAATAACAGCTATTACTTCATCCGTTGTAGGATAATCCGTACTTACATCAAGATTATTGATATTAACCCATTCATTGCTTATTGCGCCTTCAAGGTACTCCTTCAAAGAAATCGTACCGTCAGACCATTTTTTACTTAATTCATCCTCCGAAGATATCTTATCCTTGCTGAGAATGTCTTTTTCGATAAGAAGCGTCCTGATTCTTTTAATGTATTCCTTCATATCGTCCGAAAGGTCATTATAAGGTGTTCCGTTCTGCATTTCGGTCAAAATATTGTCAAGAATCTGTGTTTTTCTTGAGCTGAAAACAGCATACACATTCTTAGCGGCTTCCGTATCCGATTCCGCTATCTTGTCCATATCTATCATGTTATTGTCAATGAAGGCAAAATACACTCTTGTAACAGGCATAACAACGTCGCCTGAAAGTCCGGCAGTTGTCTCGTCACCCTCTACTATGTTGGTTATAAGGGTCTCCGCAAGACGTCTTTCAAGGAGATTGTAGATTTTTTCCTGAAGTTTTACATCAATGGTAAGGTATATGTCTTTTCCTACCTGTGCATCCTCCTGTCCCGTTATCTCCTGAACTCTGCCCAGCGTGTCTACAAGCATTGTCGTAGTTCCTTTTTTACCTGCCAGAACAGTCTCGTAAATAGCCTCAATGCCCGACTTTCCTACAACATCATTAGCGGTATAATCCGGATTGGTGAGTTTAAGTTCTTCAAGCTCAGATTCACTGACCTTGCCGGTATATCCGATAATATGTGCAATGTATTTACTGTAATTATATTTTCTAAGATATTCTTCCTCGATACCTACACCTATAAGCTCCGATGATGACTCAAGGATGGCAGCCATCGTCTGTTCCGAAACATTTCTTGCAAGTGTAAAAGATATATATCTCTTATATGAATTGACAGAAAGATTGTATCTGACATAAATTATATCAAGTGCCATTTTGTCATCGTATTTGCTGTCAATGCTGTATCTTGTCTTTAATTTCTTGACAAGGTCGTATTCCGTAATATTTTTCTCTTCTTCAGTCAGTTCTCCCACCGACTTTTTACCGAGTATATCCCTTAAAAATCTCTGAAGGCTGTTACCTTCGATATTATACCTGTATGCTCCGTATTCCGTATATTCTATTGGGAAATCAAAATTAAGAGTATCCCCATTTTCCTCTATTATCGATACTGTCCTTGCGATAATATCGTTAAGTGTCTCATTTCTGACTTTTGTGGAATCGTAATATCCGCAATCCTCTATTACTACCGAGTAAGCAAGCTCGCTGTAAGCTAAAAGTTCACCGTTTTTATCGTAGATATTGCCTCTCGGTCCCACGGTTGCAATCTCTCTCTGGGCTTTCATTGTATAGTTCTGTTTGTAATATTCGCCCTTAACTATCTGTAAACTGAAAAGTCTTGAAAGAAGTATTCCGAACAATACCACAACAACGATAACAAATGGTACTATCCTTGATGTAAAAAAACGCTTAAGCCCCGAACCGAGGTCTTTAAGAAACTGAGTTATTGCTTTTAACCGCATCGTGAACCTCCTTCTTTTTCTCAAGCAGAATCAGTTTTCTGTTAATAAAATATACAAATACATATGCAAAAATTGTAATAACACCTGTGTATATCATCTCAGGGAATATAATCCTTACGGCATAGAAGCCGAAGGACAGCTTATTCCGCACAAGGAAGCCTGTCACAAAAACAGCTATTCCGTATAAAAAGTCGCATAATACAACAAGGCTTATAGGAAATATAAGCTGCTCCTTAACGTATTCCTTGTGGAAAATACCGTTTAAGAAGCCGGCAAACATATAAAGAAGTGCTGTAAATCCTATTATCTTTCCGCCCATTATGTCAACAAGCAGTCCGCCGAAAAATCCGGTAAAAATCCCCGACGCACGGCCTCTCATATAACCTACGATACATGTAAACATAAGTATAAGATTAGGCGTTATCCCTGCAATGGAAAGCGCACCTGCGAATAAAGTACATTGTAATGCGTATAATATGATTATCGAAAAAAAACTAATTATAAAACGTCTCATACAGCCTCTATTTTACAGTATCACCTGTTGTCTTTTTCTTTGTTATGATTAAAACCTTCTGGATATGTTTAAAGTCTACTGCAGGAACCACATATCCTGACTGGGTAAGGTTATTTGAATCTGTTTTTATGTCTTTTGCATATCCGATAAGGATGCCCGGCAGGAACTTCTTACTTACGTTAGATGTAACAATCATATCCCCGTCCGATATCTCAACATCCGCATCAAGATAGCTGAGCCTTAAGTAACCGTCTTCTATAAGCTTTAAATCCCCGCTTACGGCACACACATCCGATGTGTTCATAAGCATTGAGCTTACCTTACTCTCATCATCAATAATGCTTCTTACGAGGGAATAATTTTCGGAAACCTTGTATAC
>JBNMKN010000118.1:0-5231 GCA_050874365.1 Butyrivibrio sp.
GTTATATTATGAACAATAATTTATCTTTATACAATATATTTCTTGCTGTTGCCGAAGCCGGAAGCACCTTGGGTGCAGCCAAAACCCTATTTATAAGCCAGCCTGCCGTAAGTAAGGCAATTTCCAAATTGGAAGCTTCCCTTGAAGTCAGTCTTTTTGTAAGAAGCAAAAAGGGCGTCCGCCTCACAGATGACGGACTCATTCTCTATGACCGTATAAAAAATGCCTTTGAATATATCGACGAGGGCGAGTCGGTTATCAGAGAGCGTAACAGTCTCGGCACAGGACATATAAAAATCGGTGTCAGCAGTACATTATGCAAATATATCCTTCTGCCCTATCTTTCCCTGTACACAAAAGACCACCCTCACATACGCATTTCAATTGAGTGTCATTCTTCAAGGGAAACCGCAGATATTCTCCAGCAGAACCACGTTGACCTCGGTCTCATTGCCAAGCCTGATAATTCAACCCTTTCCTGCCTAAGTCTCGGATATATGCACGATACCTTTGTTGCCACAAAGGAATATCTCTCCAATATGGCAAAAAGAAATGATGCCAACCTTATGATGCTTAACAGGGAAAATCTTACAAGACAGTATGTAGACAGGTATATTCCAGCCAGATTTTATGAAAAATTCAATCTCATGGAAACCGACAATATGGACCTTCTTATAGAATTTGCCAAAACCGGTATCGGTATCGGCTGTGTCATCAAGGAATTTGTTAAAAAAGAACTGGGGAACGGACTGTTGGTGGAATACAATACAGGTCTCCCCGAAATAGAAAAACGTGAGGTGTGCTTCGCCTATTCCTACAGGCGCATGCCCAATCCTCACGTCATGGATTTTCTCGATTATGTGAATGAGAAAAAATCTGATAAAAAATTTAACGTATTGGTGTAGATTAGTTATTAACTAACTTATCTTCTTCGTTATTCCAGCTGTAAAGTTTACGAACTTCCTCGCCAACCTTCTCTGATGGATGTTCAGCAGCAAGCTTTCTCATAGCCTTGAAGTGAACCTGACGTCCTGCTGGAGACATATCTAATAAGAATTCCTTAGCAAATGTTCCGTCCTGGATATCTGAAAGAATCTTCTTCATAGCCTTCTTAGTATCTTCTGTAACAATCTTAGGACCTGTTACATAATCACCGTATTCAGCAGTATTGGAAATTGAATATCTCATTCCTGCGAAACCTGACTGGTAAATTAAGTCAACGATAAGCTTCATTTCATGGATACATTCAAAGTAAGCATTTCTTGGGTCATATCCTGCTTCGCAAAGTGTTTCAAAACCTGCCTGCATTAATGCACAAACACCACCGCAAAGAACTGCCTGCTCACCAAAGAGGTCTGTTTCTGTTTCTGTTCTGAATGTTGTCTCAAGAACACCTGCTCTTGCTCCGCCGATTGCTAAAGCATAAGCTAATGCGATATCAAGTGCCTTACCTGTTGCGTTCTGTTCAACAGCTACTAAACAAGGAACACCCTTACCTGCAAGGTATTCTGAACGTACTGTATGTCCTGGTCCCTTAGGAGCTATCATAGTAACATCAACGTCTGCCGGTGGCTTAATACATCCAAAGTGAATATTGAAACCATGAGCGAACATAAGCATGTTGCCCGGTTCAAGGTTAGGCTCGATGTCTTTCTTGTACATATCTGCCTGTAATTCATCATTAATAAGAATCATGATGATATCTGCTCTCTTTGCAGCTTCTGCTGCTGTATATACTTCAAAGCCCTGCTTCTCAGCCTTTGCCCATGACTTACTGCCTTCGTAAAGACCAATAATAACGTTACATCCTGATTCCTTCGCATTCAATGCGTGAGCATGTCCCTGGCTGCCATAGCCGATAACTGCAATTGTCTTACCGTCTAATGCTGATAAGTTACAGTCTTCCTGATAATAAATCTTTGCTTCTGACATTTTAAAAAATTCCTCCTGTTATAACTTAAGTTAAGTATTTCATCTGGGGTATCCCAGCTAAAACCATATTACTGATTTCTCTTATTGCCTCTTCTAAGGCCTGTAAGACCGGTTCTTGCAATCTCAAGAATCTGGTATCCTACCAAAAGTTCAAGGAACGCATCTATCTTGGACTTATCGCCTGTAAGCTCAAGCACCATAGAATCCATAGACACATCAATTACCTTAGCTCTGAAAATATCCGCAACAGATACAATTTCCGGACGCTGTATTTCATTAACGGCAACCCTGACAAGAATAAGTTCCCTGCATACCGAATCCTCACGCTTAAGTTCTTTGATGTCAATGACATCCTCAAGCTTTGAAAGCTGCTTGATAACCTGCTCATGCACATTCTCATCGCCTTCAACAACAACTGTGATTCTTGATACATTCTTATCGCCTGTCACACCTGCTGTGATGCTGTCAATATTGTATCCTCTTCTGGTAAACAAACCCGATATTCTGCTTGTTACACCTGCTTCATTATTAACTAATAAGGATAAAACCATCTGTCTCATTATTGTTCTACCTCATACAAAATATTAGGCAACTGCCCATCTGTTATATTTTAGCACAATAAATATTCTTGTCAATCAGTTTAGGTTAACCATATACTTTTTTCAGCCTGTCATACTCAATATTAATGGCATGAATTACTGAATCGTCACCGTCCTGATTATCAGGGTGAAATATTTTCATCAGTTCCCTGTAGCGTTTCTTTAAGGCTGCTTCACTTCTCACGCCTTTAAAAAATATATCCACACCGCTATATGTGACCGTTGAGGTTCTCTTATTTTTTCTGATTGTTTCAAAAGTATTTTTTTCCTCTGCCAGCTTCTTTTTTTCAATGGCAAGCTGTACATATTCCTCTTCAAGTGCCGCAAGTTTCTTCTCAACAAGTTTGGTAGCTTCATCAAGCTGTGCTATTTTTAATTTGGCAATGGATATTTTTTTATCCAAAGTCTCATGTTTTATCCTGACTTCATGTTCAAGTTTACGTCTTTCCTCAAATAAACGTTCTTTTTCTTCGGCAAGGCGTACATTTTCCATAAAAAACCATTCTTTTGTATCTGCAAGCTCTTTATCATCGGCTATTTCAAATTCCTTGTTAAGCACCTGTTACGCCACCTCTTCTTTTTTCTTTTTGTCTGTAAAAAGCAGCTTCAATAAAATCGGAGTAACCACTGAAGACACTATGATAAGTAAAATTACAGGTGCAAAATATTCCGGCTTCACAAGTCCGGAATCAAGTCCCTTCTGCGTAACTACAAGCGCGACTTCGCCTCTTGTCATCATTCCGACTCCAGCAATAAGTGATTCTTTCCATGTGTGTTTAGTAACTTTTGCCGCAAATCCGCAGCCCACTATCTTACCTGCAATCGCACCAACAATGAACAAACCGCTGAAAGCAAGGATTCCCAGAGTCATACTCGATAAATCCGTCTTAAGTCCTATGCTTGCAAAAAACAACGGACCGAAAAACATATATGAACCGATATTGACACGCCTGTCAACATACTCGGAATCTTCAATATTGCAAAGAATAACACCTGCTATAAAAGCACCTGTGATTTCGGCAACACCGAACACCTTTTCCGCAACATATGAAAGTGCAAAACAGAATACTATACTTAAAATAACAATTCTTCTTCTGTGTGGCCATCTTTTATCAATCCATGAAAACAGTTTATAAAGAAGAAAGCCAAAACATCCCGAAGCAACAAAGAACAATACTGTTTTAAGAATTACCATTCCTATAGGTTCGTCTGAACCGCCTGCCGCTCCCAGTACAATGGAAAGCACCATAATTCCGATAACGTCATCCACGATGGCGGCGCTCACAATCGTCGTTCCAAGCTCGGTGTCAACTTTTCCAAGTTCCTTAAGTGTCTGCACGGTAATACTTACGGATGTTGCCGTCATTATTACTCCGATAAATACTGCCTGGAAAAACTTGGTTGTTCCAATTGCTTCCACTCCGTACCAGAAATATCCTATAACCGTACCAAAAATCAGAGGTACAAGCACGCCCATAAATGCCATAAATACGGCTACGGGACCTGTTTTCACAAGTGTCTTTAAATTAGTCTCAAGACCTGCCGAGAACATAAGGAGTACAACTCCCACTTCGGCAAATATCTGAATATATGATGTGTTACTGACCCATCCAAGTATCGGTCCTACAAGCAGCCCCGCAAGTATCTGACCCACAACCTGAGGGAGTTTAATTTTACGCGCTGCCAATCCAAAAACTTCTGCGGCGGCAATTATAATTGCCAGGTCCTTTAAATTTTCATACATATCTGTCACCATTCCTTTTTTCTAAACTATATTTTATCTATAAAACCGTATATTGCAAGCATTTTTTTAATAAGTAGTTATATATGCGTCCTTGTATCCCAGTGCCTTCATCTTTTCCATCATAATTTCCTGTCCCTCATTAACCGTGACATATCCCTGCTCATAATAATCCCCTTTTTACCTATATATTTATGATATTCCCATATTGAGAAATTGATAATTCTGGGTTATAATTACACTAAAAAAGATGAAAGGGAACGATAATTATGACTTCAACAATAGTTTTATCAATTATCATTTTTCTCCTTGTTATCGGATTATCTGTATGCATTTACAGAATCAGTCTGGAAAAGCATTACTACAGCTATACATTTGACAAATCCGAGAAATTAGAAAAAGAACTTAAGGATGAACAGGACAAAAATTCCAAAATGTCTGAACGTCTTAACCGTGTTGCCTATATGAATACGGTTAGTAAAATATATAATCTTGATTATTTTATTGCAGGAACAGGCAAGATGTTCACAGAGGCGCCTAATGCCAAATATACCCTTGTTACCTTCAATATCGCCAATATGGGAAGTATCAACAAACTTTTCGGTTCGGATGAGGGTAACCGTTCAATCGTATATGCGGCAGATTCCCTGAGACAGGTTTCAAGAAAATACCAATACATATATGCACACCTCTATTCCAATCTGTTTGGTGCAATGCTGACAACTGATAATGATAACATTATTCTTTCTTACGTTAATGAGCTTACAGAGCGTATGAATAACTACACAGACAGTTTCTCTCTTGATACTTCTTTCGGTATCTATAAGGTAAATAATATCAACCTTCCTGTTATCGAGATGATTAACTGTACGATGCTCGCCCAGAATATGAATAAAAATATCAAGAACTGCAATTACAACTTCTATACCGAAGACCTTGATAAACAGTTCCGTGAGAAC
>JBNMKN010000119.1:0-5140 GCA_050874365.1 Butyrivibrio sp.
CATCATATCTTTTCCAATAATCCAGTTTCGGAAGCAGCTCTTTCATATAAGAACGAGCCTGTTCCTCTGAAAAATTCGCATTTGCCATATGTCCCACACAGACATCAATCAATTCATCCATATCGCTGTATGTATACGTTCCGTCTGCGTAACACCACTTACAATAATCCTCATTTAAAGTACCGTCTTTTTCCCTGCCAATGACCGTATCATCTTCAAGCGGCATACCGCAACACTGGCATATAAGCTTTCTCGGTTCTCCCAAAAGTGTATTAATTGAAACATCAAACTCCTTGGATAAAAGCTTTAGAGTCTCCGTATTCGGAACTGTTTCCCCGTTTTCCCAACGTGATACAGCCTGCCTTGTAACCATGATTTTCTCTGCCAGTTCATCCTGTGACATTCCTCTTTTGGTACGAAGTTCTAAAATAATATTCTTAGTTTCCATTATTTCTGCCTCCTTTACCAACATCATACAGTATAATTTATTTCAGGAAAAGCAACTTATAGTTTCCCTACATTCGCCTGTTACACGGTAATATACGCTCACTATCTCAGTCAAATTGTGTCGGCAAATCAGGATTTTCAAATGCATCAAAACACATTAATATCTGCTCTCTGGTACATTTTTCTACTGCAAGATCATCCGGTATTTCATCTCTTCCAAACATAGCAATTTCCGTTGTTTCGATATTATTTTCAAACTGTCCACCTTCATATCTGCATATAATAAATGTTTTAACAACTCCATATGCAAAATTAGTTACATTGTGTTTTCTCCAATCCTGAACTGCTATCAGACGTTTTGCAGACACCGTAAATCCCGTTTCTTCTTTAACTTCTTTTACCGTATTAGATGAAATTGACTGGTCAACGTCACACCAGCCTCCCGGCAATGACCACTTTCCGCTGTTTTCATGTACAAGGAGTATCTTCCCATCAATAAATACCGCTGCTCTTGTATCAACTTTAGGGGTCTGATATCCTGTTTCATTGCAAAATAACTCACTTACCTTATCTATCGATATGTCAGATTTAACAGATATCATCTCTGCGGCAATATGTCTTAATTCCTCATACCTCTCAATATCATACTTATCTTTTCCGTACTGAAGCCCTGCCTGGGCTATACTCTGAATACGAATTGCAAAATCAAGCCATTTATCATTCATATATCTGCCTCCTAATATAATTTCATCATACCATACCCATCATAAATTTTAAAGTGCATAAAAAATCCGCAGAACCATCGTTCTACGGATTATATAATAGCTCGTAGGGGAATCGAACCCCTGTTTCCGCCGTGAGAGGGCGGCGTCTTAACCGCTTGACCAACGAGCCACAAACATCGTGCTTGATTATATTACTACAATATTTTTAAAAATGCAAGCATTTTTTAATATTTTAATTCAGAAAATATTTTATCCACAAGATTGCGTCCTTCATCACCCTTTGTAGTTGCCGCAATAACTGTATTTTCACGGACTGTACATCTGAATACATAGTCTCCCGATACGGCAACAAAGCTTTTTCCTTCGCCCTCTTCTACCGTATAGTCTTCATTATCAGAAACATTCTGAAGAAAATAATCATACATCTGTGTAACGGAACTTATCTCGTCATACTGTCCGTATGATACTACAGCCGTATCCGTCCCGTATGTGGCAGTTACGACATTACCTCCGTCAACACTCTCTTGTTCTGTGGTGAAACCCAGTTTTTCCGCTGTTTTGGTAAACTCCTCCGCCGTTGCCGGGTCATTTATTTTGTGGATACCGCATCCGCAGAGTGTCAATACAGCTATTAAAACCAATAATATATAACCTGTTTTTTTCATAGAAATTCCTCCGTTCAAACATTAAAAGTATCTTCCAATACCGTCAAAATGTCAACTGTCTCTTCATACTTTTTAGAATTATTTTATCTTCTTTGCTTACTCTGTAAGATTCACACATTTTACGGATTGCCATATTATATGTTAGGCTGTCGGCTTTCCAATTTCTCATAAACTCCATTGTTTTCTCCGGAAATTTGGCAAAAGCTGTTGCAACCGCCCATGCCACACCCATTTTCGCATAATATGCTTCGTGGGAAAACTCAGAAAATACCATAAGAACCCTATCAATATACTCAGGAATGAGGTAATAGGACATCAGCATTATATTTGCAAAACGGTTTTCATACTCTTTTTCCGAATTAAAATACTGTTTTAGAAATTCATACCCGGCACTTCTGTTATCTTTTACGTCTTTCAGTGAATTGCAGAAGCTGTCATTGACGGACCAATTGTCGATTTTATCAACAAACTTTTTGACAAATTCGAGTTTTGAAGGAAAATCAATTCTCATATATGCTATCACAAGTCCCTCTAACATATCCTCTTCAAAAAAGTCATGCCCCACGTTATCAAGGAAACTTTTGTAATCATTTTGTGCAATTTCCTTGGCAAAAGTCCTTAAATTTGGGATTCTTACCCCTATAAGAGGCTTGCTTCCCGGTATAAGCGACGAAGAAAATTTACAATATCCGGCATCTGCCATATCATTTAAACGTTTTATTATTTCTGAATGTGAATACATTTTTTGGTTCCTTTCCTGACAACTTCTAAGAATTATAACATGAATAGGGGTTTTTCGACAATAAAAAACATTGCCATAAAAATAATGTTGTGATAGAATACAATTAATAAGGATATATAACGTTGAAGGAGGTTATTAATATGATTTGCCCAAGATGTGGAACTCAGCTAATCACAGGATCACGTGTATGTATGGCATGTGGTCAGAATGTATCTTATATTTCAAATCCAACTCAGGCTCCGGCAAGTTCGGCAGGTACTTTTCCTACTGCACCTACTGCTCCTAAATTATTTATTCCTACTCCAGGTAAAGTCAGAGAGACTGTTACACAGACATCAGCTCCTGCTTCAATACCATTTGTAGCACCAACCCAGACTAAGACAACACCTGTTACTCCGGTAGCTTCTACCCCTGTAACTCCTGTTACACATGTGGCTCCTGCTACTGTAACTCCTGTTGCACCTGCAGCTTCTGCTCCTGTAACCCCTGTTACTCCTGCAGCTTCTGCTCCTGTAACCCCTGTTACACCCGTAGCTCCTGCTCCTGTAACTCCTGTTAAGCCTGTGGCTCCTGCAACACCTGTTACTCCGGTAGCTTCTGCTCCCGTAACTCCTGCTACTCCTGTAACTCCTGCAAGTTCTGTAATTACAGAATTTCCTACAGCTAAGGTTGAGGAAGTCAATAGTTCCAAGGAGGCAGAGGAAGTTGTTAATACTGCTCCTGTTGCGGAACCGGAAGTTGTTGAAGAACCTGAGATAGTTGAGACAGCACGTACAACAGACGAAATCGAATCCATTGCTAAAGCAAAGACAGGATATTCAGATAAATTTATTAAAAAATATGCTAACTATTGGGGACAGTTGGCAACTAAACTTTTTGATAACGAAGCTTATGAATTTGTATTTGGCGGTGTATTGAACCTTGACGGTGATGATGACAGAATTGCCGGATGTGGTATTACACAGAAGCGAATTATTGTTACTACTACACAGGGTACTGTATCTTATCCATACGATAAGACAAAGAGTGTTTCAGGAAGTAAAGGTCTTGTAGGCGCAGCGGTTAATATTGAAATTCCAAGAAGTAAAGTCAAAATATCCGTTGACAAACCTTATCTTGATAATATTATTAAGGCAATTGATGCAGCGATTAAGAAATATCATGTCGCTTAAATCTTAACTTTTATAAAATACTCCTAATGAAAGAAAGGGATTCCGATTTATTTCGGAATCCCTTTTTATTGTTACATATAATCAAACAATGAAAGCTGGTTGTTCGCCGACATTCCTTTCAGAATACCAAGCTCTACCATTACTGCCGCACTTGTTTTAGGAACTTTTGCTTTATCAATGAAATCTTCTACCGACAGGAATTTTCCGCATTTGGCAGCTTCGTAGATACTGTCTGCCGCAGTTTCTCCGAGACCGTCTATTGATTTAAACGGTGGCAAAAGCCTTCCGTCCACTATCTGGAAGTTTCTTGAATGGGATTTGTACAGGTCAATAGGCATAAAATCAAAACCTCTTGCATACATCTCCTGAACAATTCGCATATCCTTTAACTGTCCCTGCTCCTTGTTCGTAAGCGAATCATTTCGTCTTTTATAATCCTCGATATATTCGTCAAGTTTGTCTTTTCCGAAGCACATTATTTTATAAGAAAAATCATCTGCTCTTATACTAAAATATGATGCATAATACTCAAGAGGATAAAATACTTTACAATATGCTATTCTCCACGCCATCATAACGTAGGCCGCCGCATGGGCTTTCGGGAACATGTACTTGATTTTTTTACATGACCAGATATACCAGTCAGGGACTCCGGCATTAACCATAAGTTCTTCCCATTCAGGCTTCAGTCCCTTACCTTTTCTGACTGATTCCATTATTTTGAAAGAGGTTCCCGCTTCAATTCCCATATTGATAAGATATATCATGATATCATCTCTGGTACAGATTGCCGTGGAAATAGTTGCTTTTCCTTCTTCAATAAGGGTCTGTGCATTACCAAGCCACACATCCGTTCCGTGGGAAAGTCCCGCAATTCTTACAAGGTCGGAAAAATGCTGTGGATTGGTGTCAATTAACATCTGCATGGCAAAATCCGTTCCGAATTCGGGGATACCAAGACATCCAAGCTTCGTTCCGCCGATATCTTCAGGATTAATTTTTAACGCCTCCGTACTTTGGAAAAGTGACATAACCTCAGGACTGTCAAGAGGTATCTGCGTTGGGTCAAGTTTGGTTAAATCCTGTAACATCCTTATCATGGTAGGGTCATCATGACCGAGAATATCAAGCTTTAAAAGGTTATGGTCAATACTGTGGTAATCGAAATGTGTTGTAACGATATTGGTTGTCATATCATTGGCAGGATGCTGTATCGGGGTAAAAGAATGTATCTCCTCACCGTAAGGCAATACAATAATTCCGCCGGGATGCTGTCCCGTTGAACGCTTAACGCCCACGCCTCCGTTTACAATCCTGTTAATTTCACAGCTTCGTTTACGCTCGCCCTTTTCTTCGTAATATTTTTTAACATAACCGTATACGGTTTTA
>JBNMKN010000120.1:0-5119 GCA_050874365.1 Butyrivibrio sp.
AAAGTATACAGGGTAACAATATGGAAGAATTAAGGATTAACAAATATATAAGTAAATCAGGCGTATGTTCAAGAAGGGCAGCTGATAAGTTAATTGAAGAAGGTCATGTGACAATTAACGGAGTAACGGCAACTGCAGGCTCTAAGGTTACAGAAAAAGATATTGTTAAAATAGACAACGAGATTATTAACCTTATTAAAGACATCAGGGTATACGCATTTTATAAGCCCACAGGGTATATAAGTTCTCTTTCTGATGAACAGGGAACTGGTATTGCTTCCTTTCTTCCGGAAGGAATGGGACTTTTCCCGGTTGGCAGACTTGATAAAGATTCGGAAGGACTTATGTTAATAACCAATGACGGCGGCCTTATGAATGAGATACTTAATGCTTCTAACGGACATGAAAAAGAATATATTGTTACCACCAGACAGAAATTTAATAATGATTTCCTTGTTAAAATGGCAAAGGGTGTTCCTATAACCAACAGGGCAACAGGTAAAAAAATAATTACTGCTCCGTGTAAAACAGAAGCTTTGGAAGATAATAGTTTTAAAATAACAATAATTCAGGGACTTAACAGACAGATAAGACGAATGTGCGGATATTTTGATGTGGATGTTGTCAGTCTTAAAAGAGTCCGCATTATGAATATTATGTTAGGAAATATGAAGCCGGGAGAGTTAAGAGAGCTGTCCCAGAATGAATTAATGAAGCTCCGCAGAATGTTAGAAAAGGTGTAGAATGGATAAATCAGAGAGAATTAAAGAATTAACAGATATATTAAATGAGGCAGGAAAAGTTTATTATTCCGGAACAGACGAGATAATGAGCAATTTTGAATATGACAGACTATATGATGAACTTGTTGCATTGGAGAATGAGACAGGAATCCATATGTCAGGCAGTCCTACCTCAAAAGTAGGTTACGAGACGCTAAGCGAACTGCCAAAGGAAAATCATGAGAAGCCGATGTTAAGCCTTGATAAAACCAAGTCGGTAGATACGCTTGCAGAATTTGCAGGGGTGCATAAGTGCCTTTTATCATGGAAATTAGACGGACTTACGGTTGTGCTTACCTATGACAAGGGAGAGCTTGTCAAGGCTGTTACAAGAGGAAACGGATATGTGGGTGAAGTAATAACGCCTAACGCAAAAGTTTTCAAAAATATTCCCCTTACAATTCCTTACAAAGGAGAACTTATTTTAAGGGGTGAAGCTATAATAACATATTCTGATTTTAACAGAATCAATGACAGTATTATTGATGATGCCGAGAAATATAAGAATCCGAGAAATCTTTGCAGCGGTTCGGTAAGACAGCTTAACAATGAAATTACCGCAAAACGTAATGTAAAACTCATTGCTTTTGCATTAATTAAAGCTGACGGAATTGATTTTCATAATTCGGTTGAAGAACAGTTTGAATTTCTTGAAAAACAGGGATTTGAAGTGGTGGAGAGAAAAATTGTGGATGGTACAACGGTACAGTCCGCCGTACAGTATTTTTCGGATAAAATCAAAGAAAACGATTTTCCTTCCGACGGACTTGTAATGATTTATGATGACATCAGTTACGGTTTGTCTCTTGGAACCACAGCTAAATTCCCACGTAATGCCATAGCTTTTAAGTGGAAAGATGAGACGGCACTTACGACACTCCGTGAAATTGAATGGAGTGCGTCAAGGACGGGACTTATTAATCCCGTAGCTATATTTGACCCGGTAGAATTAGAGGGAACAACGGTTACAAGGGCAAGCGTCCATAATGTAAGTATTGTAAGGGAACTTAAACTGGGAATAGGTGATAAAATAACCGTATATAAAGCAAATATGATTATCCCTCAGATTGCTGAGAACATTACCTCAAGCGGTACTGCAGTGATACCTGATAAGTGTCCCGTATGCGGGGAAAACACACAGATAATCGAATCTGCGGGAGCAAGCTTTTTGTATTGTGTCAATAAAGACTGCAGTGCAAAGCATATAAAACGTTTTGAACATTTTTGTGAAAGAAACGCCCTCAATATAGAAGGCATATCAATGCAGACCCTTGATAAATTCATTGAATGTGGCTATATCAAAGAATTTAAAGATATATATCATCTGGATAGATATGAAGAACGTATTGTTGAAATGGACGGTTTTGGTAAAAAGTCCTATGATAATATGATAGAATCAATTAATAATTCAAGAACGGCAATGCTTGCCAATGTGATTTACGGATTGGGAATTGACGGAATAGGACTGGCGGGAGCAAGGCTCATCTGCCGTTATTTTGAAGATGATGAAAATAAAGTAATAAATGCGACAAAGGATGAACTGCTTTTGATTGACGGAATAGGAGAAGTTCTGGCGGATTCGTATGTAAAATATTTTTCTGATGAAAAGAACCGTAATGAATTTGAGATGCTTCTTAAGGAGCTTAATCTTGTTAAAGAGGAACGAAATACTGATTCTCCTGTTTCGGGTAAAACTTTTGTTATAACGGGAAGCCTTAATCATTATGCCAACAGGGATGAACTGAAAGCGGTGATTGAGCAGAACGGAGGCAAGACAACCGGCTCGGTATCCGCAAAGACAGATTATCTTATCAATAATGACGTGACAAGTAATTCATCTAAGAATAAAAAAGCAAAAGAATTAGGAATACCTATTATTTCGGAAGAGGATTTTATAGCACTTTTGGGATAAAGTTATTTCTAAAATTGGAGGAAGAATAAAATGCCAATCAAAACACAAAATAATTTACCGGCAAAGGCAATTCTGGAAAATGAAAATATATTTGTAATGGATGAGGACAGGGCTATATCACAGAATATCCGCCCACTTAAAATAGCAATTTTAAACCTTATGCCGCTTAAAGAAGAAACAGAAGTCCAGTTGTTACGAGTGTTATCAAATACACCGTTACAGATAGACATTATTTTATTACAGACAGCATCATATCAGTCAACCCATACTTCACAGTCACATCTTAACAAGTTTTATCAGACTTTTGACGATATTAAAGATCAGAAGCTTGATGGAATGATAATTACAGGCGCACCTGTAGAATTTATGGATTTTGAACAGGTTGAGTATTGGGAAGAACTGACCCACATAATGGAGTGGACCAAGACAAACGTTACTTCAACATTCCATATATGCTGGGGTGCACAGGCGGGTCTTTATTATCATTTCGGTGTCAGAAAAATTATACTTCCAAAGAAAGTATCGGGTATCTACAGACACAAGGTCAATAACAGAAAAGTCCAGCTTGTACGAGGCTTTGATGATGTATTTCTTGCGCCACATTCAAGAAATACCGAATCATCACCCGAAGATATAAGGTCGCATGAAGAACTGGTTGTTTTAGCAGAATCGGATGAAGTGGGAGACCTCATTGTCATGACAAAAGACGGCAAGCAGATATTTGTTCTAGGACACCTTGAATATGACAGGCTTACCCTTGATAAGGAATACAAAAGGGATATGGCTAAAGGCATTAACCCTGAAATGCCGGTTAATTACTATCCTGACGATAATCCGGATAACAGACCGTTACTCACATGGAGGGCAACCTCTGACTGCCTTTACAGTAACTGGCTCAACTATTATGTGTACCAGACAACACCTTATGACTTGACGGCAAAACAGTGAAAATTTAAGCTTGAATTTTGAGAAGAACTTGATAAAGTTCTTCTTTTTTTCTTATAAAATAATGTAAATTAAGGGGTGTCAAGTAATTTTACTTGGCAGGAAAATACCGTTTATGCACGTTTTCTTACCGTTTACGCAAATGCTATAGACAGAGAATATTAATAATTGTATTATGGAAATGTATTGGAGATACGGCATCTGAGAAAGGAGAAGGTAGCTAATGAAAAAAGCAATAGGAATTATATCGGCAGCAGTTGTTGCATTTACATCGCTGACCAATATATATGGGGCATCAAAAACGGTTACAGGAAGTATTAATTCAATATCTGTAAAGGGTAATATTGATTGTGACGGAAAGAATGTTAAGGCGTATGTAACAACAAGCTTTAATCCCATAATTAATTATAAAGGGATAAGTTTATATACAAGGTACGTTGAAAACGATGTTATAAAATATAAAAGTTGGTATGACAGTACCACAAATGCATATTCAACAACATTAACGGTTTCTGAGACATTTAAAGAAGTCCTTGGAACGTCTGTGACTTATATTGTCAGGACAAGTAACGGAGATAAATTACAATTATGCGATAAAATAGGAAATATATAACATAACAGTTATATTGCCGTATTTTCAATACATTACAAATAAAGGAGAATATATTAATATGAAAATTTTAAAAAAAATAAGTGTAATAGCAATAGTTTTTTCGCTGCTGTTATCCGGATGCGGGAGCAAAAATAAAGAACACAAATATCTTGATTTCAGTAACGAATTTTTTGCACAACACAGTGACCTATCTGTATCACCTTCCGATGGGGGATACTACTATGCGGTAAATGGTTATATGTATTATATGGATACAGATAAGAACCGTATTGTGCCTGTATGCTCAAAAGTTGATTGTACACATAATTCTTCCACATGTGATGCGTACATCGGAAGAACAGGAATGTGGTTTGGCTCTATACAATATTATGACGGTTCTTTATATGTAACCTCGGATTTAATGAATTCAGGTGATGATATTGGTGTTAACGTTGAACGTAATCTTATAAAGATGTCAGTTGACGGAACACGTAAAGAAAAGATTATGAAAATTAATTCGGATTTCAGCGGAATATTACACAGAGGATACGTATATTACATAGAGGATGTATATGATTCGGGAGACAGCGTATGTACATTATATCAACAGGATATATCTGATTTAAAGGCAGCACCCAAAGAACTTTATAAAACCAATTCTAAATTGTACATAGAAGGTGTGTATGGGGATATGATATATTTCAACGAATCAGATGAATCGGATTATGTGTATTGTGCTGTTAATTTGACGGATTATAAGATTTACAAAAAAGAATTTGTACAGGATGCAACTAACTTTTTCTTTGGCTCGGTTGTAGACAATAAAATTTATTATACATATAAATTTAATAACGATAGTGATGATAAGAGAAACCGTCAGGTTTATAT
>JBNMKN010000121.1:0-5114 GCA_050874365.1 Butyrivibrio sp.
TGAAATTTCGTTGGCGACCTCCGCCTCCGTAACTCCAAGTAAAGCGGCAAGATCCGCCAAATCTATTCTGCTGTTTTTCTCAAGAACTGCTAAAATTGCTTCACGCATACTATTATCCATCCTTTCTGTCAGGCTGTGCCTGTATTACATTTTATCTAAATATCTGATTTCATCTTCGTTACGAAGTATCTTACCGTTATTATCAGTTGTCCTGCCTATTATGACCGCCGGAATTCCCTCTTTATCAAGGGCATCAACCATCTTAGCTCCGTCATTACAGGCAATGAGTATACTTCCTGATGATTTCATGGTATAGGGATTAAGGTGGAAAAATTCTGCAATTTCCACTGTCTCCTGCCTTAACGGAATACTCTTCAAATCCACTTCAAATCCGCATCTGCTTCCTTCGGCAAAATCCCAGAGTGCAGTAAATATACCACCTTCCGATATATCGTGCATGGCTGCTACACCATGCTTCATCGCGACTGCGGCCTCATCATGAACCGTGAGCCAGTCAGCATACTGTCCGGTAACACCTATATATTCATTTGAAAAGTGTTCGCATAACTTTGCCATATTATCTTCATTACTTACAAGCATTGCCACCTCTTCAAGTGCAATCCATTTCGTAACTATTATATCCATCTCAGGCTTAACATTATGTATGTTGACAGGTGTACCGTCTGCAATCCCTGTTGCAGTTACACTGATACAGAATCTCTTAACTCCGTCCGTTGCTTCCGTATGACCTCCGGCAAGCGTCGTTCCGCACTTATCACACGCCGCCTTGACACGCTTAGTATATGCCTTGAGATTATACTCGTTATAACTTTTAGGCAATATAAAAGAAGCCTCTATTCCAAGGAGTTCTCCCCCGGAAACCCATATATTGTTCGCCGCTTTGTAAACGGCTGTTTCCGGTGCAATTACACAATCCGTAAGACCTGTCGCACAGGCTGTAAGGACGTGCATATCTCCGACGGCAAAAGAGGCTGCATCAATGCCCGTTCTCGGCGGACATTTAAGCAGATTAACAACGCTTCTTTTTAAAATTCTGTTAGGTACTTTTCCTACTGCCATTACTAACTTCCTATCATAAGGGTTATTGATTAATAATATCATATTTTACCGTTCATTCCAACCCTAAATTCCTCTTGGTTCTTGATATAATATGATTTTTTTCGTATAATCCAACTATCAGGAAATAGCAGATATAAGAAGAGGTACAACCATTGCAAGTACAAGTATTACAACAAGTACGGTTGTCATTATTCTTCTGTTTTTCTTATTATACATCACAATACTTCCTTTCTGAGGTGATTCTATGCTTAAAAATTTTGGATGGGTTATTTTATTTTGTACTATTATAATCGGCTTGTTAATATTATATGAATGTAAAAAACATTCCCGTAAATCGGATTCTGCCAAAGCGTCCTTCTGGGCAAGGGAGGCGAGAGCCAATACCGTCCGCAGAAAAGACATTTCAAATCTCAATTATATAAATATTCCCGATTCTGTCATCCCTTCCGATACTTCAGATGATGAAATCAATGAATACCGCACAACCCTTTTAAATCTCAGGACCAGAAAAATACTTAATCTTTCAGGTCTTACCAATACCGACTTAAAGGAAAAATACGGTGTTGCCAATCTTTCTGCACTATCTGAATATGATGAAAATTATATCACACTTGTCAATATAATTGCCAGATGCGGTGCAAGACTTATTGAACTTGGAAACTGTTCTATGGCTGCAACAATTCTTGAATACGGTATATCAATCGGCACTGACGTAAGCCGCAACTACTATATGTTAGCGGAGCTTTACCGTAAGGACAATAATATATCCGGTATTGATTCATTGATTGAAAGTGCCGATAAGCTGGATTCCATAATGAAATCGCCCATTCTTTCAAAACTTAATGAAATTAAAACTGCCGTCTCGTAATTCCATACTCAGATAATATCTTGTCGATTTCCCTTGATGCCTGACTTTTTGTCAGGTTTTCGATTATGTAGTCAGGTTTTATGTTATGTCTTTCGATAAGGGATTTAAGGTAATTTACCTGTTTCGGGGTAATCCCCGCAGCTTTCTGTTTCTTGAAGTGATACTGTTCAACAATGGTATCCTCTCCCGACAGCTCACACAATCTGAAATACACATCGGCAGCGGACATGGCATCTTCGTATGCCCTGTGGTGTACTGTCACTATGTCAAACATTTCACAAAGGTGCTCAAGAGTCTTTGATTCATTGACCGGCAACACTTTTTTGGCGAACTTCAAAGTATCTATTGCCTCCG
The DNA here is from genome assembly GCA_050874365.1 of Butyrivibrio sp. Lineage (GTDB taxonomy): Bacteria > Bacillota > Clostridia > Lachnospirales > Lachnospiraceae > Eshraghiella. Next base: position 2,303 of record JBNMKN010000121.1, read on the forward strand.
CACTGTATTCTATACTGTGGCCTGCGAGTGCTCCCGCTATAAACGTATAATCAAATATCACATTATGTCCCAGAATCACATCATTGCCTATAAATTCCATAATTCTGTCCAGCTCGTCATCAATATGAGGTGCTTTGCTTACCATATCGTCATCAATTCCGGTTATCTCTGTTATGCGTTCCGGAATATGGATACCCGGATTAATTAAAGTATTTAATTTGTCCACGGGCTTTCCGTCCCTGTATTTTACCGCACCCACTTCTATTATTTTATTATCATAAGGGCTAAGACCCGTTGTCTCAAGGTCGATTGCCACAAAATCTTTTATCATTATTATTTTCCTTTTCCTGCTTTACATAAATCCCTTAAAAAACATTCCTCGCATTTAGGACTTCTTGCAAAGCATATATTTCTTCCCAGTCTTATTATCTGGATATTATACAAAATCCAATGGTCTTTCGGAAGAACCTTCATAAGTTCAAATTCTATTTTAACAGGGTCATCTTCCTTTGTAAGTCCCAGTTTCTTGGAAATTCTTTTAACATGTGTATCCACCACAATACTCGGTTCGTGATAGATATTTCCTCTTATCACATTAGCAGTCTTTCTGCCCACTCCGCTTAACGCCGTAAGGCTTTCAATGTCCCTTGGCACTTCCCCGTTGTGGCGTTCCAGAAGTTCCGTGGCACACGCCTTAATATTTTTTGCTTTATTATGATAAAAACCTGTGGAACGTATATCTTCTTCAAGCTCTTTAATATCCGCTTTAGAAAAATCCTCCAGGGTTCTGTACTTTTTAAAAAGTTGTTCTGTCACTATATTAACCCTTGCATCTGTACACTGGGCACTTAATATGGTGGCAAAAAGAAGCTGCCATGCGCTGTCATGATTAAGATAGCAGGTAAGCTCTGTGGTATAAAATTCATCCAGCCGTTTTGTAACAAGCAAAGCCCGTTCCTTTACCGTCATGTGTATTCCTCCATTCTCTCGTTATATTTTATAAGGACTTTGTATGTATTGCAAGGAGTGTTTTTTCATGTTAAAATATTTTGTATGAGTGAAAGATTAAGTTTCAGACAACTGCTTAAGGAAAAAGATTCGGATGCGGTAGTATATATAATAGGAATCTGCATATTTTTTATCACAGGAATTACAGCCCTGATTATCAAAGGAATTGCTGTCCGTTACAATATTAATATACTTACGGAATGTCAGTTCCGCCACCTCACGGGTCTTTACTGTCCCGGCTGCGGCGGCACAAGAGCTTTTATATATCTTATTCACGGCAATATCCCAAAGAGTATTTTATATCATCCTCTGGTTATATACGCTGTCATACTTACCGCAGTTTTTTATGTAAGCCAGACGTTGCGTTTTCTGACCCACGGCAGGGTTAAGGGTATTCATTTAAAATATTTTTACCTGTATATCGCACTTTTTCTTGTAGTTGCTAACTTTATAATTAAGAATATCATTCTTATTACAAGGCATGTATATATCATACCTTAATCAACTTAGCACGGAGGTTCATTATGGAATATCAGAACAATTATAACGGTAATGATAATAACAACAATCAGGGATATTACCGTGAAGGCGGCGGTGAATCCGATAACAGGGGTTCTTACTCTGACAACAATAACAATGGATATAATAACGGTTATAACAATAACTACTATAATGGTTACAATAACAATTATGAAAATGACAGCGGTTATTCTGTCGCAGCACTTGTACTTGGTATTTTAAGTATCGCATTGTGCTGTTGTTACGGAATATTGGGTATAATACTCGGCACACTAGGTCTTATCTTTGCACTTAAATACAGAAAATCCAACAGCGGAAGAATGAATGCTCCTGCAACAGTAGGTCTTGTATGTTCCATTATAGGTCTTATACTTTCAATCATAATGATGATATATACAATTTATGTCATTGTCCACTTTAGAGAATTTAACCAGTTATATTATTGGTTAGAAAAGGGAGGCTTTTACAAATAATGGGCACAACCGGTAACAAACAAGCTGATAATCTGGCAAGAGCCTGCCGTAATATGGGAATTGCAAGTTTTTTCTTTGGTGTCATTTTATTTTCCATATTCACGATACGTCTGTGCTGTGTATACAAGAAACAATACGGAAGCCATTGTAAAGAATCAAAAACAGGTCTTATATGCGGAATCTTATCCCTTATAATCTGGACAATAGGAATTACATTGGGTGTATTGTGGTATCTTAACTATTCAAAATAACGTTAAAGGCTGCGGACTATATCCGCAGCCTTTCATGTTATATAATTTTTCCGTCACTAATTTCTATGATTCTGTCACACATTCCTGCAACTTCCATATCATGTGTAATGATTATCACTGTTGTTCCATTCTTGTTCAAATTTCTGAAAACTTTCATAATTTCATCGGTTGTTTTCACATCCAAAGCTCCTGTGGGCTCATCTGCCAAAAGAACAGACGGATTGTTAATCATTGCCCTTGCAATTGCAACTCTCTGCTTCTGCCCTCCTGAAAGTTTATTGACTTTTTTATGGGCATATTCATCCATTTCCAGTCTTTTCAGTATCTCCAGAGCACGTTTTTCCTTTTAACTCCTTCGTCCTGATTTCGGAGTAAAAAACAATGGCATAATTACATTTTCTACTACCGTATATTGCTCCATAAGTGCAAACTCCTGCAAGACGATTCCTATTTCGGAATTTCTTATTGCCGCACTTTTCTTTTCATTTACCTTAGAAATATCCTTCCCGTTAAGGATATATTGTCCTTTTTCAAAATCATCAATGCATCCCAGTATGTGCA
>JBNMKN010000122.1:0-5040 GCA_050874365.1 Butyrivibrio sp.
CCCATATTCTGGCTCGTAAAAGATAAAGTCGCATGGTGGAATGCATTCATTGAAAAGTATACAAAACCTTCAAGATTCTGTGCCGCAGAATTGCCCTTTACCACAACCGGTCCAAAAAGATTAACCGATGACTGGATAACTACATTGGAAAGTGAAAAAATAGAACCCTGTAATCCGGCAGGCAGACCGATTCTTAATATGGCGCCCACCTTTCCTCTGCTAAGTCTTAATTTTTTAAGTTCCAGCTTTATGTCTCCGTTGCTCTTTGCAAGACATCTGATAATCAGTATTGCAGATACAGTCTGGGATATAACGGTTGCTATTCCCACGCCCTTAACATCAAGTCTGAATACCACAACAAGAAGAAGGTTGAGAATAATATTAATCACGCCTGCTGCCGCAAGAAAATACAACGGACGTTTGGTATCACCTATCGCCCTTAAAATCGCACTTCCGAAATTATAAATCATCATAGCCGGCATACCGAGAAAATATATCTTAAGATATGTAGTTGCAAGGTCAAGTATCTCCGTGGGAGTTTTCATCCATATCAGAAAATATCTTGCAAATATCACTCCTGTGGCTGTCAGTATAAGCCCCGATATAAGGCTTAAAAGCATGGCAGTATGAACCGTTTCATTAAGTTCTTCTCCGTTTTTTGCACCGTAAAACCTTGCCACAAGCACATTGGCACCGATTGATAAACCAATAAAAAGATTGGTTAAAAGATTTATAAGTGCCGTGTTTGAACCTACTGCCGCCAAAGAATGTTCACTTCCGAATTTACCTACGGCAATTATGTCCGCAGCATTGAATAAAAGCTGCAGCATGCTTGACAACATTAACGGCAATGCAAAACGAAGCATTTTTCCCGTAATAGGTCCGTTACACATATCAATTTCATAATTTTTCTTCATAAATCACACCTGTTAAAGATTGTGCATATTTTTCACATCATCTTTTGTCACACTATCCTGACCGTATCTCGCCTTTTCATACATTTCAACAAAATCTTTGCTTACCTCATATCCTTCGGATACTTTTTTGCTGCGCTGCTCATGAGGGGTCTTGCTTATAAGGTCATCATTTCTTTTGCCCCTGCCCTTTTTGATACGGACTTTGTATATACGTCTTATTGCCTTTCTATAACTGTCTGTTTTTTCTCTTTTTTTTAGTCGCTTCTCTTCTTTTATCTGCTTTACCTCTGTTTTAACACCAAGGTCAGGCATATAAGCCCTGTTTTTTCTTGCAGTTCTTATTCTATCCACAATGAGGAAAATAAGATATATCATTATAAGTGTAAAACCCACAATTCCTATAATACGCCATGCAGGATGAACAGGAGTTATAGGCTCCTCATCTACCTCAATGATGCCTCCTGATATATCCCCGTCATCCGCAGGATACGTTACCTCTCCCGTTTTAAAACTTTTAACAATATCAAAAGTCCTGTTAAATATCTTAAAAATCTTATTGGAGATTATCCTGAAAAATGGTATTTTACCTATTAATCCGATAAGCAGGCAGATAACATAAAGTATCATATGTGACACAAATGTTACTTTGCTGCTTTCGGAGTACAGCTCTTTTTCATTCATAACCGAATAGGAGGACATTATTTTTATGTTTTCTTCCTGTCTTATGGCGGTCTGCTGCATATAATGAAGCATTATAAAAGTAGCCTCCATAAAATACAGTGCCAGCATATCGGTTGTTCCGTGAATGAATGCAATTAAAAACACTACCACGGAAATAAATATATATGAGCCGTTCATATTACTTATAAAGTCTTTATCCGAAAAAGATGCCGCAATGGACAGGATAATAAAAATAATCCACATAATAAACAATGGTGCCCTGTAAAGTATCATTCCGAATTCGGCTAATCCGAAAGCTGTTGCAACAACAAAATGCAGGAAAAATTTCGCCGTTTTATTCTGCATCATCCTTATCATATAACAGAGCATAAAAATAAGCATTGCAACACCCATGGTTATACCGAGATTCCATGACGAATCGGCAAACGAATATAAAATATATGTAAGCATTGACCAGAATAAAAGACCTGTAACCGGTTTAGTTATATTGGAAAGTTTCATCGTCCCACCTCCGGATATGTTACATGTATGTTTCTTGCCTTTATATTTCTTCCGTCTTTTGAAGATATAGGACATATCCATTCGCCTTCATTGCAGCCAAGATATTCCCTGTATGCGTCAACCATGGCTTTCGACTGGTCTACGGAAAGAAGAATACTAAGCTCATCGCTTTTTGCCTTATTCCGGGTAAAATAAGAGGTCAGTCTCTCCGTCTGTTTATTAATATCGATTCTTGCCATCTGTTTAAGGCACTTTTCTACATAAGCACCGTCGGAACCGCCCTCAAAAACAACAGGTTCATTAAGAATTCCGTCTATTCCGTTAGTGATTATTTCAACGGGGATGTGATTTCTTATAAAGGTTTCCATATAATTTCTGGTGATTCTTATACATTCCTCAAGCTGGTCATCCCTTTTCCATATCTGGTCATTAACGATATCAAGGAAAATAACCGCATGACGGCTTGTTGTATCATAGTAATTATTAACTTTAAGGCTACCGGTTCTGGCAGAAGCTCCCCAGTTAATTTTTTTCATAGGCTCCGTTCCCGTATAGTCCCTTATACCTTTAAATTCAAAAGGGTCCTCATAAAGATATTTATTTTTAATTGCTTCACCCATAACTCTTGAATAGGGTGCAATAATTTCTTTATGCCTGCTGTATGACGGATACACATAAATAAGGGATTCCTGCTCATACTTTTCGGAATAACTGCACACCCCGAATATATCTTTGGTATTTATTACGGGGTCTTCAATTTTGTACACACCACGTTTTGAGAACAAAACCTCAAATTCCCTTTTATGTACCTTTTTTGCCTTTACTGACATGGCGTCGTTCCTGTACTGTCTGTCAGACACGGTAACATTGCTTTTATCCGTGTAAGAAATGCTTTTGTCAAGCTCAAACTTCACACTTGCAACAGGAATGGGCAGCCATCCTTTATTGTAAATTTCTTCAACTATATGTCCTTTTTTTCCTTCATCCACTGCACCTTCAAGGAAACCGACTTTTATACCAAGACCTTTATTCCACGATTTCTCATATACCCTGATAAATACTTTTTCAAAAATAACAAGTGCAATAAACAAAAAAATCAATGTCATATTATTTACTCCAATCTTCTGTCGGTACCGCAATCTCCTCAAGTATGGCTTTTATCCTGTCTTCATAAGACTTACGTCCCGCAAAACCCTCAAGCAGTACAAGTCTGTGTGCCAGCACAGGAATTGCAAGTGTCTTAACATCTTCAGGAACAACATAATTTCTGTTATGTATATACGCATAGCTTCTTGCCGCTTTCATAAGGGCTATTGCTCCTCTTGGGCTTACGCCTGCCATTATGTCCGTCTTTTCCCTTGTAGCCTCACATATACTGCAGATGTAGTCAATAAGCTCATGATGTACATATACGTTTTCCGCTTCTTTCTGCATCTCAATTATATCCTGTCTGGTGCATACAGCTTCAATATCATTGATTACCTCGCCCTTTGCTTTCTGCTTTAAAAGCTCTCTTTCTTCTTTTCCGCCAATCATTCCCATGGAAAGTCTCATAAGGAAACGGTCAAGCTGTGCTTCGGGAAGTGGGAAGGTTCCTGAGGTCTCAATAGGGTTTTCCGTTGCTATTACAAAAAAAGGTGCTTCAAGCTGTCTTGTCTCCCTGTCTATGGTCACCTGTTTTTCCTCCATACATTCAAGAAGGCTTGACTGGGTCCTCGGAGTTGCCCTGTTAATCTCGTCACCGAGAAGAATATTACAAAAAACAGGACCTTTATAAAAAACAAATTCTCCCGTTTTCTGGTTATATACATTAAGTCCGGTTATATCAGAAGGCAGAAGGTCAGGTGTAAACTGGACTCTTCCGAAGTCTGCGTCAACCGATTTTGCCAGTGCCTTACAAAGCATTGTCTTACCTGTTCCCGGCATATCCTCTATAAGCACATGTCCGCCTGTTATAAGTGATGTGACTACAAGCTCCACCACATCATTTTTTCCTACAATTACTTTATTGATGTTATTAATTAATTCTTCTGCCTTTGACATAATTACCACCCTTTCTTATGCTCTTAACTTGGTTCCTTTACCGTCTCTTTTTGCTGTCTTTAATTTCTTAAGTGACACTTCTTTTCCTTTGTAATCAATGGAAATATCAGCATTTTCAGGTATGAGATATACCTCTGCGATTTTATCTTCTTTTTCAAGCTTAATGCCTCTGACACCTGCTGCCGATTTCTTCTTTTCAGGAATCTCGTTCAACGGAAACTTAAGAAAATATCCGTTTTCTGTCTGTAAAACAACGGTCTGGCTGCTTATTATGGCACCGTCACCCTCCAATGTTATCTCTGATACCGCATCCGTAACGTGAATCATGGCTATGCTGTCACCGATATTCAATTTGGTTGAAGCAACGGTTTTCTTTGCCGCATCAAATTCGCTTCCGTCCACAAGCTTCATCATACCCTGTCTTGTAACAAATAAGAACTTCCTATCCTTAAGCTGTTTTGACGCACAAAGATATATAATTTCTTCTCCTGCACTGTTGTAATTGCCGAGATTATCTATCGGAGTTCCTTTATCACGGAATTTTGTAAAAGGTATATTCATCACTTTTACCTGATGAAGATTGCCGTTATCCGTAAAAATACATATTTTCTCCGTATTCATACATTTGAAAATATATTTATTTTCGGCGTATACTGCCTCCTTATTACGTTCAAAAGCTGCTGTATCAATAGTCTTTGCATAGCCGAAACGGTCCATTATAAATACGACCTCCTGCTCCACAAACTTCGGTTCTTCATATACAGCCACTTCGCCGTCCTCTATTACCGTAAGACGATTCATTCCATATTCTTTTTTAATTCTTTCAAGGTCTTTTTTAATAGTCTTTTTCATGACCTTTTTACTTCCGAGAATCTCCTCGTGTTCGGCTATCCTTGCA
>JBNMKN010000123.1:0-5027 GCA_050874365.1 Butyrivibrio sp.
TATTTCTTCGCTAGGGAGTTTTCTACCTTTTTGGCATCTTTCAGACGAAGGGGTAGAGATTAGAAATTTCTTGTTAAAGAAAATTCTACCTCATTCGCGGTATTATGTCATTCTGGTAGAAATATAAATTTCTTTGTTAAGGAAAATTCTTCCTTATCAGTGTTATTCGGTCGTTTTAGGTAGAAGTTGGAAATTTCCGGTTGTAAAATTTTCTACCTTATCGGAAGGTTTCAGCCGTCAGGGTAGATATCAGCATTTTCCCACTAATAAAATTTCTACCTTATTAGCACTTTTAAATCGCTAAGGTAGAAATCAACAGTTCCTCACAAAGGAAATCTCTACCATATTGCCGCCTTCCATCCGATAGGGTAGAACTAAACCATTCGCCACCAAAGAAACCTCTACCTTATTACCGTCTTTCACCCATCCCGGCAGAAATTACCATTCCCACACAGCCTCCTTTCAATTCCCACATTTACAGGTGTATCAAAAACCGCATTGACAGCCGGTATAAAAAGCAATAGAATTTTAAAAGACAAACGGAGGAATGAAAGTATGGAAGATAATAAGTTAAAAAGAAAAAAAACAGAGCTGGTAATAATTGCTGTTCTATTGATTATAGTTGTTGCGGCAATAGTTGTCCTGCTTGTAACAGGTAAGAAAGACACGGGTAAAAAGGATGAGCCTGTAAGCAAGTTCTTTGATGACTATGTAAGCGACGCAAAAGAGTATGAATCCGAAGGAGATAAGGATAAGGCCTACAATTCATATCTTGAAGCTTATAAGCTTAATAAGTCATCCGAGGAAGTTTTGGATTACCTTATAGATAACACAGAGGATGTAACACTGAAATTAAATTATGTATATGAGTATCTTGATATTACGGACGGAAGTTCAAAAGGCAGCGACAGAAGACGTGAGCTTTTTGATTATCTTTTTGACACAGGCGTAAAAGAGGGTGATGACAACGAAGCGTTATATGAGATGGCTGAATACGCGGATAAGGAATTTGAAGGTTACCTTAAAGCAAAGACAGAAAGCGGTGAGGTTAAGGAATCCGGCGTTGCACCGGTACTTGGCGAGGACGGTAAAGTGTATTTCGGAAGCTATCCGCAGAATAAGATTGCAGACAGTTATGTGACCGATTATATCAGAAATGCCAGGTATGATGAGAATGACACCGCTGTTGTTTTCGGTAAAAAGATAACAAGGGTAAATAACGGCGGAGAGACCGGTTATTTTACTTACGGTAAAATTGCGTGGATGCTTCTTATAGATAAAGATAACGAATACCTCCTTATGACGGATAAAGTTCTTGACGGCAACTGTTATATGAATGAGCTTATTGATTCTTCATGGGATGTGAGTGAGTTAAGGACATGGCTTAATACTTCATATCTTTCAAAAGCATTTTCCGATGAGGAATTTAATCTTATTAAAAAGACGCATATAGGCAAGCCTGAAAATTATTTTTACAGCACCTCAAACGGTAACGAATCGGAAGATTATCTGGTAATTCTTTCCTGCAGCAACCTTGTGTACAGCGAGTATGGATTGAGAGACGAGGATGTTGAAAAAAGACAGGCAAAAGCTACTGATTATGCAGTTGCAAGAGGCGTATTTGTTGACGAAAACAACGGAGCAAAATGGTGGACAAGCTCTAACGGAAGCATGAATACCAGCTATGTGTTTGTTAATTCCAACGGAATTATATCGGCAGGCGGAGAGCTTGCTACCAACACATCAATAGGTGTAAGACCTGTAATGACTGTCACAAAATAATTGTTTACAAATCGAACAAATGTGCTATAATTAACACAAACTTATGTTCGAGGTGCAATTATGTGGATTAGTGAGTCAATGGATATTATGGATAAGCTTGCCATTCTTACCGATGCGGCAAAATATGATGTGGCATGCACATCAAGCGGCACGGAAAGGAAGAATAACGGCAAGGGAATAGGTAATGCGGCAAGGAGTGGTATATGTCACAGCTTTTCGGCTGACGGAAGATGTATATCACTCCTTAAGATTCTTATGTCCAATGAATGTGTGTTTGACTGCAGGTATTGTATTAACAGAAAGAGTAACGATGTTGTGAGGACTACGTTTACCCCGGATGAGATATGCACGCTCACTATGGATTTTTACAGGAGAAATTATATCGAGGGACTTTTCTTAAGTTCCGGAATTATCAATAATCCAACCTACACCATGATGCTTTTATGTGAGACGGTGAGACGGTTGAGGGAGGTGTATCACTTCGGAGGGTATATTCATGTTAAGGGGATTCCGGGAGCGGACCCTTCAGTTGTGGAACGGACTGGGTGGTACGCAGACAGGATGAGCGTTAATCTTGAGTTTCCAACTACGGAGGGACTTAAATCTTTAGCACCCAATAAGACGAGGAACACAATTTTGTCCCCTATGAAATTAATCCGCAACGGTATCAATAACGACAGACATGAGATTGTTCCCTACAACCGTGCAGGAAGAAAATTTGTCCCGGCAGGACAGAGTACCCAGATGGTTATCGGAGCCAGCGGAGAGAATGATTATCAGATAATTAATGTTTCGGAAGCACTATATAAGAACTATGGACTTAAAAGAGTTTTTTATTCTGCGTTTGTCAATGTCAATAATGACAGTACGCTGCCGTCAGTCCTTAACGGACCTCCGCTTTTAAGGGAACACCGTCTGTATCAGGCGGACTGGCTTATGAGATTTTACGGTTTTAAGGCACAGGATATTTTATCTGAGGACAGACCGGATTTTAATGTGCTTGTAGACCCTAAGTGCGATTGGGCACTGAGACATCTGGAATATTTTCCTGTTGAAATTAATAAAGCGGATTATTATTCCCTTCTTAAAGTCCCGGGAATCGGCGTTAATTCGGCAAAGAGGATTATTGCCGCAAGAAGGAGCAGCAGGCTTGATTTTAATGACCTCAAGAGAATCGGCGTTGTCTTAAAAAGGGCAATATATTTTATCACCTGTAACGGCGTAATGATGTATAAGAATATCAGAATAGATGAGGATTATATCGTCAGGAATATCCTTGATTCTTCCGTGAGGCGTGTTACAGGGGATGATGTTACATACAGGCAGTTAAGTTTTTTTGATACCAACAGCAATATATTCCCTGATGAAGTGAAGGATTTGACAAGTTACGGTATTATTACAGGACAGATATAGAAGAGCATGTAAGGAGAATTTTATGGTTATATTCAGATGTGACGGGACTTATGAGGGTATTTTGACCGCCGTATTTTCGGGATACCGGTATGATGATGTTATGATAGAATGTGATAATGACAATATGCTTGTTTTCGGGGAATGTACGGAGGTAGTTACCGATTTGTCAAAGTCCCTACGGGTTGCCAGAGGAATACGAAAAATATCCTACGAGGCAGAATATATGATGTATCTTGCCGCACTTAACAATAATCCCGACAGGGGAACGGATATATTTTACTTTGTAAAGTCCGTATTTCAAAACGGTGCCAGAGGCATTTCGGATTATCATAACGTGCATGTAGCAAATGTTAATAAGATGTGCCGCAATACGGGCAGGGAATATGACCACTTCAGGGGATTTTTAAGATTTGAGCAATATGATAATTTCCTGCTTGGCAAAATCCGCCCCGTTAATAACCTGCTTACGCTACTTGGCAGTTTTTTTACAGACAGGCTGTTACAGGAGAATTTTGTCATAGCTGATATGGGCAGGGGCAAAGCTGCCGTTCACAATAAGGGCGGCGAATATATAATTACGGATGTGGATACGGAATATATTATTGGTCTGCGGCCTGACGATAAAGAAAAAGAACTTAAAAGATTATATGAAATGTTCAGAAAGAGTATTTCCATCAAAGAACGTACCAATATTAATCTCCAGAAACAGAATATGCCGTTAAGGTTCAGAGAGTATATGTAAAGGAAGTAACCGATGATAGATATTGTGAATGGAACACTTAGAATTTCCGTCAGAAATCTTGTGGAATTTATATGCAGAAAAGGTGATATAGATAACCGTTTTAGCGGAGTTACGGATAAGACTGCCATGGATGCCGGCAGCAGGGCACACCGTAAGATTCAGAAATCAATGGGCGGTGATTACAATGCGGAGGTATCACTTTCGTATACTTATGACAATGATATTTATGACATAACGGTTGAGGGCAGAGCTGACGGGATATTTAATAAGGACGGATATACTTATGTGGATGAGATAAAGGGTACATATAAGGATGTGAAGTACCTGTCGGAGCCGGTTGAGGTCCATAAGGCACAGGCAATGTGCTACGCTTATATATATGCCCTTAAGAATAACCTTGACACAATCGGAGTACGGATGACTTACGTCAATTTAACGGATGAAGCGGTAAAATATTTTACCGAGGTTATGAACTTTGAAGAATTAAAGAAGTGGTTTGAAGCTGTTTTGAGTGAACTTATCAAATGGGGCAATTATGTATATTATCACAGAAAAAGCCGCAACCGGTCCATTAGGGAGCTTAAGTTCCCGTTTGAATACAGGGAGGGGCAGAGAAATCTTGCGGTCAGCGTGTATAAGGCAATAAAGGGTAACCACAATTTATATATTCAGGCACCTACAGGAGTAGGAAAGACAATATCCACCGTGTTTCCGGCTGTTAAGTCAATGGGAGAGGAATATGGGGACAAAATATTTTATCTGACAGCCAAGACAATAACAAGAACTGCGGCAGAGGATACCTTTGGAATTTTAAGACGGAGTAATCTTGATTTTAAGACACTTACTATTACTGCTAAGGATAAGTTATGTCTCTGTGACGGGGAAAACGCACCTGAGTGCAATCCTTTTTCCTGCCCTTATGCCAAGGGGCATTATGACAGGATTAACGGTGTTGTGTATGACATGATTAATAATCTCGACGTTATTACAAGGGATGTGATAGAGGAGTATGCGAAGAAAAATACGGTATGTCCTTTTGAATTGTGCCTTGATTTATCTTATTGGATGGATGGAATAATATGCGACTACA
>JBNMKN010000124.1:0-4982 GCA_050874365.1 Butyrivibrio sp.
GATATACCATTAGTGTTAGCAGGATAAACATAACTATTCATATGTAGCGGTAAAATTACGTTGGAACTGACGGAACAGTTTAGTGAGGCTGCGGACAGTGCAGAGTTTAAAATCTGTGTCACCGATAACGGACACGGAATGTCTCCTGAATTTCTGGAACATATTTTTGAACCCTTTACCCGTGCCGAAAATTCCATGACAAATAGAATTCAGGGAACGGGACTTGGTATGGCTATCACAAAGAGTATTGTTGATATGATGGGCGGAACCATTACGGTACAGAGTGAATTGGGTAAAGGAAGAGACGGATAACATTCTGTTAAACCAATCCGTGGATATAGTGCTGTTAGGTGGTTCCCTTGGTAATCAGAAGTTAGAAAATCATTTGCAGAGAGTCGGGGAGGTTGCGGGAAAGGCAATTTTACTGTATTGTTGTAAATATGAGGAACGTAAGCAGTTAATTGAAATAGAAAATAAAGGCGGGGTGGACGGTATTGTTGTGCGTCCATTTTTCCTTTCTACGCTGTTAAATACAATTGACGGTAGTGTCAAAGCCTTTGGACATAGCTGTGCTTGAAAGAATAGTGAGAAACAGATGTTTATAAATTTAATCGGACGGAGGAAAGTATATGGAACGAACAATCAAAGTAACAGGCAGTGGCAGGGTATCGGTTAGGCCGGATATGATAAGGCTTCGCTTTGAACTTGCGGAGACTTATAAAGAATATGAAACAACTCTTAAGGAATCTTCCGAAGGAACGGAGGAGATTAGGAAAATACTGGAAAAACTTGGATTTGAGAGACAGTCTCTTAAGACAATAGCTTTTAACATTAATACCGAATATGAAAATGTTAATAAAGGTAATAGCTGGAAACGTGTTTTTAACGGTTACAGATACACCCACAAAATGAAGTTCGAGTTTGAAAACGATAATAAGATTCACGGAAAACTTTTATACGGACTGGCGCATTGCAGTAAGACACCGAAAATTTCCGTAGAATATTTTGTATCGGATGTTGAAAGTGCCAAAAATGAGCTTTTAAAGAATGCAATAAATGATTCTGCGGCAAAGGCGGAAGTGCTTGCCAAGGCTGCGGGGGTAGCTTTGGGAGAAATTGTTTCCATAGATTATTCATGGGGTGAAGTGGATTTTGTTACCTCGCCTGTGCGTGATTTTGAAGCGGTATGCACAAGAGCCGTAGGAGAAACAGCGTCCTATGATATGGATATAGAACCGGAAGATATCGAGAAAACGGATACAGTTACCGTAATATGGAAGATTTGTTAAAATATATCAATGTATTTGATTAAAATTATATCCTTGTATTTTATGTATGTATGAGATAAAATTATACTTAATGTACTCTCTATATGCGTATGACGCAGTCGGAGCAGAGGTACTAATATAGATACAGAGGTAGATAGAAATGGGTAATTACAATGTAACAGTTATTCCCGGCGACGGAATTGGCCCTGAAATTGTGGCAGAAGCGGTAAAGGTACTTGATGCGGCAGGCAGAAAGTATGATTTTAAGCTTAATTATACTAAGATTCTTATGGGTGGATGTTCTATTGATGAGTATGGAGTACCACTTACGGATGAGGCAGTAGCGATTGCCAAAGCAGGAGACGCTGTTTTACTTGGAGCAGTAGGCGGTAACGTGGGTAACTCAAAATGGTATGATGTTGCACCAGAGTTAAGACCTGAAGCAGGATTACTTAAGATTCGTAAGGAACTTGAACTTTTTGTAAATATGCGTCCGGCATATCTTTATGATGAACTTAAGGATGCCTGTCCTCTTAAGAGTGAGATTATCGGTGACGGATTTGATATGGTCATTATGAGAGAACTCACAGGCGGTCTTTATTTCGGTGAAAGATATACCAAGGAAATAGATGGTGTGGTAACGGCAGTTGACACCCTTAAATATAACGAGAATGAGATAAGACGTATTGCAATTAAGGCATTTGATATTGCAATGAAGCGTCGTAAAAATGTTATCAGTGTTGACAAGGCTAACGTTCTTGACAGCTCAAGATTATGGAGAAAGATAGTTAAAGAGGTTGCAGCAGATTATCCTGAAGTTACATATACCGATATGCTTGTGGATAACTGTGCAATGCAGCTTGTTATGAATCCGGGACAGTTTGATGTTATTTTAACAGAGAATATGTTCGGTGATATTTTATCGGATGAGGCAAGTATGATTACAGGCTCAATCGGTATGCTTTCAAGCGCAAGTCTCGGTAAGACCAAGCTTGGACTTTACGAACCATCCCATGGTTCAGCACCTGATATAGCAGGTAAAAATATAGCTAACCCTATAGCAACAATTCTCTCTGCAGCAATGATGTTAAGGTATTCTTTTGACCTTGATGAAGCAGCGGATGCTATCGAAAATGCGGTTAAAAAGGTTCTTGCAGAGGGTTACAGAACTACAGATATTATGTCAGAAGGCATGAAGCTTACTTCAACAACCGAAATGGGCGATTTGATTGCCGAGAGAATTTAGGAGGATATTATGAAAAGTGATTCAGTAAAAAAAGGAGTACAGCAGGCTCCACACAGATCTTTATTTAATGCGTTAGGTTTTACCAAAGAAGAAATGGACAAGCCTTTAGTTGGTATTGTCAGCTCATATAATGAAATTATTCCGGGTCATATGAACCTTGATAAAATAGTGGAAGCAGTTAAGCTCGGAGTTGCCATGGCAGGAGGAACACCTGTTGTTGTACCTGCAATTGCCGTATGTGACGGAATTGCTATGGGACATGTAGGAATGAAATATTCCCTTGTGACAAGAGACCTTATTGCGGATTCAACAGAGTGCCTTGCAACAGCACATGCTTTTGATGCAATGGTAATGATTCCTAACTGTGACAAGAATGTACCCGGTTTATTAATGGCTGCAGCAAGAGTTAATGTACCTACAGTATTTGTAAGCGGCGGACCAATGCTTGCAGGTCATGTTAAAGGCTGCAAGACAAGTCTTTCAAGTATGTTTGAAGCCGTAGGTGCTTATACAGCAGGCAAAATAACAGCAGAAGAACTTGACGAATATGAGAATAAAGCATGTCCTACATGCGGTTCATGTTCAGGAATGTATACAGCTAACAGCATGAACTGTCTTACAGAGGCTATCGGTATGGGATTACGCGGCAATGGTACAATTCCTGCCGTATATTCAGACAGAATCAAGCTTGCCAAACATGCCGGCATGAAAGTTATGGAACTTCTTGAGAAGAATATACGTCCTCTTGACATTATGACAGAGAAAGCTTTTATGAACGCACTTACAGTTGATATGGCACTTGGCTGTTCAACCAATACAATGCTTCACCTTCCTGCTATTGCAAAGGAAGCAGGCGTTAAGCTTAACCTTGATATTGCCAATGAAATCAGTGCAAAGACACCTAATCTTTGTCATCTTGCTCCGGCAGGACATCACTATATGGAAGAACTTAATGAAGCAGGCGGAATTTATGCCGTTATGAATGAGCTTAATAAGAAGAATCTTCTTTATACAGATTTAATTACAGCTACAGGCAAGACTGTAGGCGAAAATATCGAAGGATGTGTTAATAAGGATACCGAAATTATCAGACCTATTGACAATCCATATTCTGCAACAGGCGGAATTGCCGTATTAAGAGGTAATATCGCACCTGACTCATGTGTTGTAAAGCGTTCTGCAGTCGTTCCTGAAATGCTTGTACATGAAGGACCTGCAAGGGTATTTGATTGTGAAGAGGATGCCATTGCAGCAATTAAGGGTGGCAAGATTGTTGCCGGAGACGTTGTTGTTATAAGATATGAAGGCCCTAAGGGGGGTCCTGGTATGAGAGAAATGCTTAATCCTACATCTGCAATCGCAGGTATGGGTCTTGGTTCAAGTGTTGCACTTATTACTGACGGACGTTTCTCAGGCGCATCAGGAGGCGCGTCAATAGGACATGTATCACCTGAAGCAGCGGTAGGCGGTCCAATCGCCCTTATCGAAGAAGGAGATATCATTAAGATTGACATTCCTGCCAATACAATCAATGTAGATGTAAGTGATGAAGTTTTAGCGGAAAGAAAAGCAAAATGGCAGCCTAGAGAACCAAGAGTAACAAAAGGATATCTTGCAAGATATGCAAAGATGGTTACATCAGCAGATAAAGGTGCTGTTTTAGAGATAAAATAATACAGATAATGGAGAGTTGACATGCAATTAACAGGTTCACAGATTTTAATAGAGTGTCTCAAAGAGCAAGGAGTAGACACAGTATTTGGGTATCCGGGAGGAGCGATACTTAATGTATATGATGAACTTTATAAACATTCGGATGAGATAAAACATATTCTTACAAGCCATGAGCAGGGTGCGAGCCACGCTGCTGACGGCTATGCAAGAGCTACGGGCAAGGTTGGCGTATGTTTTGCCACATCAGGTCCGGGAGCAACTAATCTTGTAACAGGAATTGCAACAGCGTATATGGATTCGGTTCCCGTTGTTGCCATAACATGTAACGTAGGAGTACCTCTTCTTGGAAAAGACAGTTTTCAGGAAATTGATATTGTAGGAGTGACACTTCCTATTACCAAGCACAACTTTATTGTAAAAGATGTTAATAAGCTCGCTGACGTAATCAGGGATGCGTTCAGAATAGCCAAGGAAGGACGTCCGGGTCCCGTACTCATTGACATTCCTAAGGATGTAACCGCCAAAATGGCAGATTATGAGTATAAAGCACCGGTTGTACCTGAAGTTAATAAAAACATCGACAGCGACGAAATTGCAAAAGCAATAGATATGATTAAGAAAGCCGAGAAGCCGTTTGTATTTGTAGGCGGCGGTTCAATCATTTCAGGAGCTTCAGCGGAGATTGCCGAATTTGTTGAAAAAGTTGATGCACCTGTGTGCGACACACTTATGGGTAAGGGTGCATTTGACGGCACTAACGAAAGATATACCGGAATGCTTGGTATGCATGGAAC
>JBNMKN010000125.1:0-4972 GCA_050874365.1 Butyrivibrio sp.
ACCTAAGAAAGTATTAATAGCTGGTTTTACTGAAAATAAAGGCGGAATGGAAAGCTATGTAATGAATATCTACAGGAATTGCGACAGGGAAAAACTCCAGTTTGATTTTGTAACCTTTTGTGACAAGGAAGTGGCATATTCAGACGAAATTACTTCCCTTGGCGGAAGAGTATTTCATATTCCGAGAAAAAAACAGTCCGTAAAAGAGCATTACGGTATGATGAAAAAAATATTTGAGAATACTCCGTACGAAGCGGTGTATTTCCAATTTAACATGAAGCCGTTAAGCCTTGATTTATTCAGATATGCCAAGAAATATGGTGTTAAAAAGAGAATAATCCATTCCCACAATACCACAGAGCCAAAGATGTCCGTTAAAGACCGTATAAGGGAAAAACTTGCAGATATGAAGCTTGATAAATATGTTAATTATCGTTTCGCATGCTCTTATGACGCAGGTAAATGGATGTTTGGAAACAGGGACTATAAAGTAATACCTAATTGTGTTAATTGTGACGATTTTAAGTACGATACGGATAGAAGAAACGCAAAAAGACGGGAATTGGGACTTGAAAATAAATATATTATCGGAACGGTAGGGCGTTTGCAGCCGGCGAAAAATCCGGAATATATAATTGATATTGTAAATGCGTGGGCCAAAAGGGATAAGGATGTTATGCTTCTCCATATAGGTGATGGTGAGCTTAAAGGCAGTATTGACAATAAGGTAAAGTCGCTTAACCTTCAGGATAATGTAAGACTTTTGGGACAAAGAAGCGATATAGCAGATTTAATGAATGTAATGGACGCATTTATTCTTCCTTCGTTACATGAAGGTTTTCCTATCGTACTTGTTGAAGCACAGGCAACAGGATTAAGGTGTTATGTGGCAGATAATATTACAAGGGACTGTAACATAACCGGCAATGTGAAATATCTGCCTATAGACGTTACTCCTGAGGTATGGGCTGAGACAATAGCACAGGATAAAGATATTGAAAGAAGAGATATGTCGGATATAGTCAGGAAAAAAGGCTATGACATTAAAACGATGGCAGAAGAAATGGAGAAATTTTTCTTAAGTCAAATATAAACTTTATAATAAAAAACATATATGGTATAATCATCGGTAGTTATTTATTGATGAAATAAAATTTAGGAAATGGTATATATTATGCAGAATGTATTTATAGTAGGGGCAAAAAATTGTGGAGCATATGGCGGTTATGAGACTTTTTTGGATAAACTGACAGAGTATCATGAGAACAATAACAGAATTAAATATCATATTGCCTGGAAGGGTACGGAAAATAAGGAATTTGAATATCATAATGCACATTGCTTTCAGATTAAAGTACCTAATATCGGACCGGCACAGGCAATTTATTATGACGTTGCAGCCTTGAAATATTGTATTAAATATATCAAAAAACATAATATTTCTAATCCGATTGTGTATGTTCTTGCATGTCGTATCGGACCTTTTGCCAGAAAATTTCACAAACAGATCCAGAAGCTTGGTGGAAAAATGTATGTAAACCCTGATGGACATGAATGGATGAGAGCAAAATGGAGCAGACCTATAAGATGGTATTGGAAGAAATCTGAACAGTTGATGGTTAAAAATTGTGACTTATTAGTATGTGACAGCAAAAATATAGAGAAATATATTCACAAGTGCTATGATAAATACAATCCAAAGACTACATTTATTGCTTATGGTGCAGATCTCACACCTAGTAAATTATCAGATGATGATGACAAGCTTATTAACTGGTATAAAGATAAAGGACTTAAAAAGAAAGAGTATTATCTTGTTGTAGGACGTTTTGTCCCTGAAAACAGTTTTGAAATTATGATTAAGGAATTTATGAAGTCTGACTCAAAAAGAGATTTTGCCATTATTACGACGGCTGATGATAAGTTTCAGGCACAGCTTGAAGAGAAACTTCACTATAAGAGTGATAAGAGAATTAAATTTGTCGGAACGGTATATGACCAGGAATTACTTAAAAAGATCAGAGAAAATGCTTATGCATATTTCCATGGACATACAGTAGGAGGAACCAATCCTTCGCTTATTGAGGCACTTGGAAGTACGGATCTGAATTTACTTGTAAATGTCGGATTTAATAAAGAAGTTGCTGAAGATGGTGCATTATACTGGGGAAGAGAGGAAGGCTCACTTTCTAAGCTCATTAACAAGGCAGACAGTCTTAGTGATGATGAGATTAGCCGTCTCGGAAAGAAAGCAAAGGAACGTGTAAGAAAAGAATATACATGGGAAAAAATCTCAGGCATGTATGAAGAACTTTTTACAAAATGATTTAAAAAACAGATCAATATTGGAGATATAATAATGAACAAATTTGCGAAGCTTTTTAAAAAAGTTGGAGGAAAAGAGATATTAAAGCGCTATGCAAGAGCACATGTACTTGTATATGCATTATTTCTTTCGCTGTGGTTAGGATTCAGTAAAAAGTCATTGGAAATATTAAGAAATGCAGTAGACAACAAAATTCTTAAAAAGCTCAGAAGAAAAAATAAAAAATTTATATCCGGATATTCCGCAGATGACAGGAGTGAACCTGTTAATAAGAGTGTTGAAGGCAGAAAAATATGGGTCTGCTGGCTGCAGGGAATGGATAATGCACCTGAGCTTGTAAAAAAGTGTTACCAGTCAATGAAAGAATATATAACAGACAGGGAAATAATTGTTTTAACAGAAGATAACTACAGAGATTATGTTGTATTTCCTGAGTATATCCAGAAGAAGATAGATAATGGGGTGATTTCAAGAACACATATGTCAGATTTATTAAGGACGGAACTTTTGCTTCAATATGGTGGAACGTGGATTGATGCAACAGTTATGATTACCGGAAGTTTACCCGGATATATGCTTGATTCTGATCTGTTTTTCTATCAATGCCTTAAACCGGGACTGGACGGACATCCTACAAAAATGTCAAATTGGTTTATCAGTGCAGAAAAAAACAATAGAATTTTGAGACTGACAATAGAATTATTGTATAATTACTGGAAAAAATATAATAAGCTTATTGACTATTTTATTTATCATGATTTTGCTGAACTTGCGATTGAAAAATATCCGGATGAATGGAATTCTGTTATACCTGTCAGCAGTTCAACACCACATATTTTATTATTAAGGCTTTTTGATAAATATGATGAAAAGACATGGAATGCGATAAAGAGTCAGACATGTGTTCATAAACTGACATATAAGTTTGAAGAAGAACAAAAAAATCAGACAGGGACATACTATGATAAGCTGATAAAATGATATAGATATACTTAATCGCAATCTGGTGCATAAGCAGATTGCGATTTTATGTACAAAGTGACTATATAGAAAGGACTTACCATGACACAAAATATAGCAGCGGTTGTTGTAACCTACAACAGAAAAGCTTTACTTAAAAAATGTATTGACCATATTCTTAAACAGAGTGCCGGAGCACCTGATATTCTTGTAATAGATAATGCCAGTACGGACGGAACCGAAGGCTTCATTACCGAGGAATATAAGGATGTACCTGAAGTAAAGTATTATAACACGGGTGCCAATCTTGGCGGAGCGGGTGGTTTCTCTTATGGAATTAATAAAGCCGTATGCCTTGATTATGAATATCTCTGGATAAT
This sequence comes from Butyrivibrio sp., assembly GCA_050874365.1. Lineage (GTDB taxonomy): Bacteria > Bacillota > Clostridia > Lachnospirales > Lachnospiraceae > Eshraghiella. Next base: position 3,667 of record JBNMKN010000125.1, read on the forward strand.
GGATGATGATACCATTCCGGAGGAGGATGCTCTTTCAGAACTTATTAAGGCGGATAAGCTGCTTGACGGTAATTACGGCTTTCTTTCAAGCTATGCAAAATGGATTGACGGAACTCCTTGTGAGATGAATGTGCCTGCCATAAGTTATAAATGGAGGGAAAATATTAATCTCATGGATGAAAAAATGATAAGACTTGATTCCGCTTCATTTGTATCAATGTATATTAGAGCATCCGTTGTAAGGGAAGTGGGACTTCCTATAAAAGAGTTCTTTATATGGGCGGATGATGTTGAATATTCTTTGAGAATATCGGAGAAACACCCATGTTACTTTGTATACAAAAGCCAGGTTGTCCATGAGATGGGCAGCAATAAGGCAACCGCTATCTGGGAAACGGATATGGACAGAATTGACAGATATAAGTGTCTTTACCGTAACAGATATTATATTGCCAGAAGAAAAAGCAAGAGAGAAGTGTTTAATTTCTGGATTAATATTAAAAATACTATCAAGGACATTAAGAAGTCAGGCTGTTCTGATAAGAGAAAACGTATTAAGGTTGTCAGAAAAAGTGCTTTAAGCGGATTGAAATTCAAGCCTTCAATCAAATATCCGGGAGAAAAAGAAAATGGACGTTAAGCATAAGTCAGTTAAAGTTAATATGATTATGAATGCGATACTTACAATGTCCTCATTTATTTTCCCTTTGATTACATTCCCTTATGTATCTCGTATTCTTTTAGCTGAGGGAACGGGCAAGGTTAATTTTGCCACCTCCATAATTGCGTATTTTGCAATGTTTGCCCAGCTTGGAATACCTACTTACGGGGTTAAGGCATGTGCCAAAGTCAGGGATAATAAAGAGGAGCTTTCACGCACCGCACATGAGATAATGAGCATTAATCTTTTTATGTGTGTAATCGTATATATTGCATTTTTTATATCATTAAAGGTAGTGCCTAAGTTTGCAAGTGAACGCACGCTTATGCTGATTGTAAGTATTACGATTTTCCTCAATGCAATCGGTGTTGAATGGCTCTACAAGGCAATGGAGCAATACACCTATATAACGGTAAGGTCGGTTATTTTTAAATTTGTGGCACTTATTGCAATGTTTCTGCTTGTGCATACAAAGGAGGATTACGTTATATATGGGGCAATTTCAATTTTTGCGTCGGGAGCCTCCAATGTACTTAATTTTATAAATGTAAGGAAGCTTATATATGTAAAACCTGTGGGCGGATATTGCCTGAAAAGACATTTTAAGATGATTGCCATATTTTTTGCAATGTCTGTTGCCACAAC
>JBNMKN010000126.1:0-4950 GCA_050874365.1 Butyrivibrio sp.
TATGCAGACAGAAGTTTCAGTTTCATTACAAAGACTCCACCTGCAGCAGTTCTTCTTAAGAAGGCATGTAACATTAAATCAGGTTCAGGCGTACCTAACAAGACAAAGGTTGCTAAGATTTCTAAAGCAGATCTCCAGAAGATCGCTGAATTAAAGATGCCTGACTTAAATGCAGCTTCAGTTGAAGCAGCTATGAGCATGATAGCCGGTACTGCAAGAAGTATGGGTATCACAGTAGAAGAATAATTTAAGCTGCGTCTGATGCAGAACATCAGATAATAGTTGTGGGAGGGCAGACCCCGCAAATACCACCAGGAGGTTTTTTAAAATGAAAAGAGGCAAAAAATACGTTGAAGCGGCTAAATTAGTTGACCGCGCAGCAACATACAGCGCTGAAGAAGCCGTAGCATTAGTTAAGAAAGCTTCAACAGCAAAATTCGATGAGACAGTAGAAGCACATATCAGAACAGGTTGTGACGGACGTCATGCTGAACAGCAGATTCGTGGTGCAGTAGTTCTTCCTCACGGAACAGGTAAGACTGTAAAAGTTCTTGTTTTCGCTAAGGGTGCTAAGGCAACAGAAGCAGAAGCAGCTGGAGCAGATTTCGTAGGCGGCGAAGAACTCATTCCAAAGATTCAGAATGAAGGATGGTTTGATTTCGACGTTGTTGTAGCTACACCTGATATGATGGGTGTTGTTGGTCGTCTCGGTAGAGTACTTGGACCAAAGGGCTTAATGCCAAACCCTAAAGCCGGTACAGTTACTATGGATGTAACAAAAGCAATAGCAGATATTAAAGCAGGTAAGATTGAATACAGACTTGACAAGACTAACATCGTGCATGTTACAGTTGGTAAAGTATCTTTCACAGAAGAGATGCTTGCAGACAACTTCAAGGCTATTATGGATGCAATCGTTAAAGCTAAACCTTCAGCATTAAAAGGACAGTATATTAAGAACATTACTCTTACATCTACAATGGGTCCTGGCGTTAAGGTTGATACAACAAAGTATCTTGCATAATTTTGCTTGACAAAATAATATTCAGATGATAACATATCATCTGTTGGACTTGTATAAGTCCCTACCGTAGACAGCAGGTGCCGTAAGGCATAAGTCAGTACGCCTGCCGAGGAGAATTTTAAGCACATGACTTTTTAATGTCTCCCGGTCTGCGGGAGGCATTTTTTATATTAATTCTACAAGGAGGAAAATTACTCATGGCAAAGGTTGAGATTAAGAAGCCTATAGTTGATGAAATCATTGAATGCCTTAACGGTGCTAAGTCAGCAGTTCTTGCAGACTACCGTGGACTTACAGTTGAGCAGGATACAGCTCTTCGTAAGAAAATGAGAGAAGCAGGCGTTATATATAAGGTTTATAAGAATACAATGATTAAGCGTGCTGTTGCCGGTACAGAATTTGAAGCACTTGTACCAGACCTTGAAGGTCCTACAGCAATCGCTATTTCTAAGGAAGATGCAACAGCTCCAGCAAGAATCCTTTTTGGATTTGCTAAGACTGCTGAAGCATTACAGCTTAAATCAGGTGTTGTTGAAGGAACATATTATGATGAGAAGGGTATCCAGGTAATTGCTACTATTCCATCAAGAGACGAACTCCTTTCAAAATTCCTTGGAAGTATTCAGTCACCTGTTACAAACTTCGCTCGTGTTATTAAACAGATTGCTGAAAAGAACGAAGCAGAAGCATAATTACTAAGAAATTAAAAAACAAATTAATGGAGGATATTTAAAATGACAACTCAGGAAATCATTGAAGTTATTAAAGGATTAACAGTATTAGAATTAAACGATCTTGTAAAAGCATGTGAAGAAGAATTCGGCGTATCTGCAGCAGCAGGCGTTGTAGTTGCAGCAGCAGGCGCAGGTGCAGCAGCAGAAGAAGAAAAGACAGAATTTGACGTAGAACTTACAGAAGGTTCTGGTGTTCCAGTAATCAAAGTTGTTCGTGAAATCACAGGTCTTGGACTTAAAGAAGCTAAGGATCTTGTTACAGCAGCTCCTAAGGTTGTTAAAGAAGGCGTTAGCAAAGAAGAAGCTGAAGACATCAAGAAGAAACTTGAAGAAGCAGGCGCTAAAGTTACAATCAAATAATGTAATTTATACTTGTAGATTAGAGAGTGTCACGAAAGTGGCACTCTTTTTGTAATGTCAGAGAGATTTATAAAAAGTTGTTGACAGGGATTTACATATATGCTATTATGGACAATGCTTTATTGTGTAGATTTATGCTCAACACATAGGCGAAAGAATATTATAGAAAGCGCAGGGGTAAACGTCAATGGAAAAAAACAGATTACGTCCTAAGAAATTTGGCAAGAACATCAGAATGAGTTACTCAAGACAGAAAGAAGTTCTTGATATGCCTAACCTTATTGAAGTTCAGAAGAATTCATATAAGTGGTTCTTAGAGGATGGACTCAAAGAAGTTTTTGAAGATATATCGCCTATTACAGATTACAGCGGTCACCTTAGCCTTGAATTTGTAGACTTTATGTTATGTGAAGACGATAAGAAGTATTCTATTGAAGAATGTAAAGAAAGAGATGCAACATACGCAGCTCCTCTCAAAGTTAAAGTAAGACTTTATAACAAAGAAACAGACGAGATTAAAGAACATGACATTTTCATGGGAGATCTTCCATTAATGACAGCAACAGGAACCTTCGTTATTAATGGTGCAGAGCGAGTAATTGTAAGCCAGTTGGTTCGTTCTCCGGGAATCTATTATGAAATAGGTCATGATAAGATTGGTAAGACATTATATTCATGTACCGTTATACCTAACAGAGGTGCATGGTTAGAGTATGAAACAGACTCCAATGATGTATTTTCCGTGCGTGTAGATAGAACAAGAAAGGTACCTGTTACAGTTCTTATCAGAGCACTTGGTTTCGGAACCAATGCACAGATTCGTGAACTTTTCGGGGATGAACCTAAAATTGAAGCAAGTATAGCGAAAGATCCTTCAGTAACAGAGAAGAGCCCTAACGGCGGTTATGAAGAGGGTCTCTTAGAGTTATACAAAAAAATCCGTCCGGGTGAACCTCTTTCGGTTGATAGCGCAGAGAGCCTTATCAATGCAATGTTCTTTGACCCAAGAAGATACGACCTTGCTAAGGTAGGCCGTTATAAATTTAACAAAAAGCTTAATTTCAGAAACAGAATCTGGGGACACAAGCTCGCAGAGGATGTTGTAGATGTTACTACAGGAGAAATTATCGCATCAGCAGGAGAGACACTTACAAAGGATTCTGCCCTTGCTATCCAGAACGCGGCAGTACCTTATGTATGGCTTGCTGTTGAAGACAGAAGAGTAAAAGTGCTTTCTAATATGATGGTTGATATTACGAGCCATGTAGATATCACAGAGGAAGAGGCTAAGTCTCTTGGTATCCATGAAGCTGTATACTATCCTGTATTAAAGACAATCCTTGAAGAAAACACATCACTTGATGACATCAAGGAAGCTATTAAGAAGAACGCAAGTGATCTTGTACCAAAGCATATTACCGTTGATGATATTATTGCTTCTATTAACTACAATATTCATCTTGAATATGGTGTTGGAACAAAGGATGATATTGATCACCTTGGAAACAGACGAATCAGAGCTGTAGGTGAATTGTTACAGAACCAGTACAGAATCGGTCTTTCAAGAATGGAAAGAGTTGTAAGGGAAAGAATGACAACTCAGGACGTTGAAGGAGCATCACCTCAGACTTTAATAAATATCAAACCTGTAACCGCTGCGGTTAAGGAATTCTTCGGAAGTTCGCAGTTGTCACAGTTTATGGATCAGAATAACCCTCTTAGTGAAATAACACACAAGAGACGTCTTTCAGCACTCGGACCTGGTGGTCTTTCAAGAGACCGTGCCGGATTTGAGGTTCGAGATGTTCACTATACACATTACGGAAGAATGTGTCCTATTGAGACACCTGAAGGACCTAACATCGGTCTTATCAACTCACTTGCTACATACGCAAGAATTAATGAGTATGGATTTGTAGAAGCTCCATACCGTGTTGTAGATAAGACAGATCCTAAGAACCCAAGAGTAACAGAGGAAGTAAGATACCTTACTGCCGATGAAGAAGATAATTACTATGTAGCACAGGCGAACGCAGAGCTTGACGAGAACGGATATTTCGTTAAGAACAGCGTATCAGGCCGTTACAGAGAGGAAACATCAGAATTTGAAAAGAGCAAGATAGACCTTATGGACGTATCTCCTAAGATGGTATTCTCAGTTGCTACTTCAATGATTCCTTTCCTTCAGAACGACGATGCTAACCGAGCACTTATGGGATCTAACATGCAGCGTCAGGCGGTACCTCTTCTTACAACTGATTCAGCAGTAGTAGGAACAGGTATGGAATATAAGACAGCCGTTGACTCAGGTGCCTGTGTAGTAGCAGAAAAAGGCGGTCTTGTCGACAGAGCTACATCAACAGAGGTAGTTATCCTTGAAGATGACGGAAACAGACATTCATATCAGCTTACCAAGTTCGCAAGAAGTAACCAGAGCAACTGCTATAACCAGAAGCCAATCGTTACAAAGGGAGACAGGGTTGAAGCCGGCGATGTAATCGCGGATGGTCCATCAACTTCCAACGGTGAAATTGCATTAGGTAAGAACCCTCTCATCGGATTTATGACATGGGAAGGTTACAACTACGAGGATGCTGTTTTATTAAGTGAAAGACTTGTAAGAGATGATGTATATACATCAGTTCATATAGAAGAATACGAAGCAGAAGCAAGAGATACCAAACTCGGACCTGAAGAGATAACAAGAGAAGTTCCTGGTGTCGGTGAAGATGCACTTAAAGACCTTGATGAAAGAGGTATTATAAGAATAGGTGCAGAAGTCCGTGCCGGAGATATTCTTGTAGGTAAGGTTACACCTAAGGGTGAGACAGA
>JBNMKN010000127.1:0-4944 GCA_050874365.1 Butyrivibrio sp.
ACACAGCTTCGTCTTGCTGAGACAGAGAAATATGCCCATGTAACATTCTTCTTTAACGGCGGTGTTGAGACTCCTAATAAGAATGAGGACAGAATCCTTGTAAATTCACCTAAGTATGTTCCAACTTATGACAAGAAACCTAGAATGGCAGCTTACACAGTAACAGATAAATTAAGTGAAGCGATAACAGCAGTTGATGAAAACGGCGACAGATACTATGATGTAATTATCTGTAACCTTGCTAACCCTGATATGGTTGGTCATACAGCAGTTCTTCCTGCAGTTATTGAAGCAATAGAAGTTGTTGATAAGTGCGTAGGAGAAGTTGTTAAACTTGTAAAAGAAGCTGACGGAACATTGTTTATATGTGCAGACCACGGTAATGCAGAACAGCTTATTGATTACGAGACAGGCGGAGAGTTTACTTCCCACACAACCAACCCTGTTCCATTTATTCTTGTTACAAATAATGATAACTATGGTTTAAAAGAAGACGGATGTCTTGCGGATATCGTACCAACACTCATTGACTGTATGGGAATGGAACAGCCTAAAGAAATGACAGGTAAGTCATTACTTATCAGAAAGTAAAAATACTATTGATTAATTAAATTTCTTATGATAAAATGAACCTTGTTATGCGAATTGCATAACAAGGGTTTATTTTATTTAGGAGGTTTTAACGGTGAGTGTCCTTAAAACAGTAATTACAATTATTTTAGTTATAGTAAGTATTATTTTATCAATAGTAGTTCTCATGCAGGAAGGAAAGCAGGAGGGTCTTGGATCATTAGCCGGAGGAGCTTCTACAGACACATACTGGAGTAAGAACAAGGGTCGTTCCAAGGAAGGAGCACTTAAGAAATTTACTACTGTATTGGCTGTAATTTTCTTTATCCTTGCATTATTACTTAATCTTAAATGGTTAAATTAATTTTGGATTCTGAGAACTCCCTGATATGCCGGGAGTTCTTTTCGTTTTATGAAATAAGAGGTTAATATGGATAATAACACTTTTGAAAAAAGAAAAAAGGTCATTAATGAATTAATACACGATAAGTATTATACGCCTATGAAGGGCAAGGAAATAGCCATGCTTCTTAATGTGAGCAAGGAGAACCGCAATGATTTATATAAGGTTCTTGATGCTCTTGTTCTGGAGGGTAAAATAGGCGTTACCTCCAAAGGAAAATACTGCAAAAATGACAAAAATATTCTGACAGGTATTTTTCAGAGTACGGACAGAGGATTTGGTTTTGTGACCGTTGAGGGTGACGATGAAGATATTTTTATAAGGGAATCCGATACCTGTAATGCATTACATCAGGACAAGGTACAGCTTGTAATAACCTGTGAAAAGACAGAGGGCAGACGCAGGGAAGGCAGGATTATACGAATTCTTGAACATGGAATGAACCAGATTGTAGGCATATTCCAGAAGAATGGAGCATATGGTTTTGTAATTCCGGATAACCGCAAGTTTTCCAAAGATATTTTTATACCTAAGGACAAAATACGTTCGGCAGTAACAGGTCACAAGGTTGTGGTTAAAATAAACAGTTTTGGCGATGATACGCATAATCCGGAGGGTGAGGTCATAAGAATATTGGGACATGTTAATGACCCCGGAACAGACATACTTTCTGTTGTTGAATCTTACGAGATTCCTTATGAATATCCTGAGGAAGTAATGAAGGAAATCGAGAAAATTCCGGATGAGATTGATGAGACAAAGCTTCCTTTAAGAACCGATTACAGAATGTTGCAGACGGTAACAATAGACGGAGAGGATGCAAAGGACCTTGATGATGCAATTTCTTTGTCCAAAGAAAACGGCATATATCATCTGGGTGTGCATATAGCCGATGTTGCGGAATATGTCAAAGAAAAAAGTGCTCTGGATAAGGAGGCTCTTAACCGGGGTACAAGTGTATATCTTGTTGACAGGGTTATTCCGATGCTGCCACATAAATTAAGTAACGGAATATGCTCACTTAATCAAGGCGTTGACAGATTTGCATTAAGCTGCATGATGGACATTGACTCTACAGGTAAAATTATTGACCATAAAATTTCGGAGTCCGTAATTAACGTTGACAGAAGAATGTCATACACAAGCGTTAAGAAAATTCTTACTGATAACGATACTGATACTATAAATGAATATAAAGATTTTGTGCCTATGTTTAAACTTATGGAGGAACTGGCAACAATTTTAAGGAAGAAAAGACAACAGCGTGGTTCAATTGATTTTGATTTCCCAGAGTGTAAGATTGTGCTTGATAAAGCAGGAAGGCCTCTTGATATTAAACCATACGAGCGTAATACGGCTACAAAGATAATAGAAGACTTTATGCTCGCAGCCAATGAAACCGTTGCAGAGGATTATTTCTGGCAACAGATTCCGTTTGTTTACAGAACCCATGATACTCCTGATAAGGATAAAATCAATGAACTTGCGGCTTTTATCAATAATTTTGGATATTCAATTAAGGTCTCCAATGATGAAATCCATCCGAAAGAGTTGCAGAAGCTTATGGAAAAGATTGAAGGTTCGGAGGAAGAGAATCTTATAAGCCGTCTTACATTAAGGGCTATGAAACGTGCGGGATATACAGTGGAATGTAAAGGCCATTTCGGACTTGCCGCCAAATATTACACACACTTCACATCACCTATAAGAAGATATCCTGATTTACAGATTCACAGGATAATTAAAGAAAGCCTTCATGCCGGAATTACCGATAAGAGGATAAAACATTATGAGAATATACTTCCTGACGTAACAAAACATGCCAGTCAGACGGAGCGTAGGGCAGATGATGCAGAACGTGAAGTTGACAAAATGAAAAAAGCAGAGTATATGTCTCTTAGGGTAGGTAAGACTTTTTCCGGTGTCATATCAGGTGTAACCGCATGGGGACTTTATGTTGAACTTCCTAATACGGTAGAAGGGCTTGTCCATGTTAATGAATTAACGGATGATTATTATATTTTTGACCAGAACAGTTATGAATTATATGGCGAGGTTACCCATAAAACATATAAACTTGGCATGAAAGTCAGAGTGAAATGCACAGGTGCAAGTAAAGTTCTTCGCACAGTTGATTTTCAGATAGTAGAGGACGATATATAAGTTATGGAAAAGAAAGATAATGGCTTTAAACTTGTAGCCAATAACAAAAAAGCATATTTTGATTACTTTATCGAAGATAAATGGGAAGCCGGTATTGCGTTGTACGGTACGGAGGTTAAATCAATCCGTATGGGCAAAGCAAGTATAAAAGAATCTTATATTAAGATTGAAAACGGTGAAGTTTTCATATATAATATGCACATAAGTCCTTATGAAAAGGGTAATATTTTTAACAGAGACCCAATAAGAGTAAGAAAGCTTCTGCTTCATAAGGCGGAAATCAATAAGATTGCCGGTAAAACTGCTGAAAAGGGATATACACTTGTTCCTTTACAGATATATATTAAAGACGGTCTTTGCAAGGTAGAAATCGGTCTTGGCAAAGGTAAGAAATTATATGATAAGCGTGATTCTATTGCTAAAAAAGATGTCCGCAGAGAAAATGAACGCGATTTCAAGATTAAAAATTTATAGACTGATATTCAGTCCCCCGACAGGCAGGATTTTGTCTGTCGTGATAATAAGGGCCTGTACAGGTTTCGACGGGGGTTTTGAATTCGGAGAAGCAAGTCGTAAGGCAATGCGTCAAATTCCAAATTAAATATAAACGCTGACGATAATAGTTTAGCAATCGCTGCCTAATTGCAGCTGTCGGCTCTGATGCACCTGCACATCAGAATCCCGGCATCGACTTTGCAGGAAACGACTTATACAAAGCTTTGAGTATATGGGCGTATTATGAAGCTACTAAAGGTTTAATTCTGTCTGCCGAAGTGAACCGGAGGGAATGTCAAATAACAGACTAAGCTTGTAGAAGGACGATGGATGGGCTTTCGGACAGGAGTTCGATTCTCCTCAGGTCCACTAGAAAACGGCATTGTATGTTGCGAAAGTGATATACAGTGCCGTTATTTTTATGCTATAATGCGGATATGAATTTAACAAATCGGGATTTGTAAAGGAGCGATTGAAATGAAAATAGTGGATGGAAAAGATTATCTGTCAGAAGTAAAAGAACTCATTCAGGAATATTCAAGACGTTTGGGTCGAGATTTATCTTTCCAAAATATTGAGGATGAGTTAAAAGACCCATCACATAAATATACTGCCCCTGAGGGAGAACTTTTAGTAGCCATAGAAGGCGAAAAAGTTTTGGGCATGGTAGCGTATCATCGACATTCTGATACAAACTGCGAAATGAAACGGTTGTATGTTCGCCCAGCGGCAAGAGGAATGCACTTAGGGGATGCACTTGTCACCGAAATACTTGCCCATGCCAAAAAAGCAGGCTACAAAGAAATCGTGTTGGATACGATAGTCCCGCTGAAAGCTGACATCTCCTTGTACAAAAAACACGGATTCGAGGAGTGCGAAGCCTATTATTATAACCCTATGGACGATGTGATTTATATGCGTAAAGAGTTGTGATCTGCACATATCGAAAGATACATCCACTTAACAACTTCCAGTTTATGGAGGTGGCTTTTATGTGGTTTTGGTGCTTTATGTTAATATGTGATATGATAATTCCTATTGTCATGGTCATTACAGGAAGAATGATGTGGAAACATTGTCCAAAGAATTCAATGTTTTATCATGATTGTATCAATATATCCGACAGAAAAAGCTATGAAAAAACATTTTAATGATGATGGAACCCCCAGATAAATTTAAAAGGAGAATTGTTTAATGGGAATATTTAAAAAGAAACAACCAAAAGAAAAGAATGAAATTGAAAATAAAGTATTAAAGGGAAATATTGCTAATGCAGCATTAGCTCAATTAAGCCAAGGTGACGATTATAAATC
>JBNMKN010000128.1:0-4921 GCA_050874365.1 Butyrivibrio sp.
CCCATATATTTACAGGGAACCAATTGAATTTAATTCGGAAGAGGAAGCCACCAAATATTATCTTACAAAGTTAAGAGAGCAGATTATATATGAAGGACCCGACAGCGTGGCAGCTATTGTCATGGAGACTATTACAGGTTCAAACGGTATTATTATTCCGCCTAAGGGATATTTACCGGGAGTCAGAAAGATTTGCGATGAGTTTGGTATCGTAATGATTTGTGATGAGGTAATGGCAGGCTGGTGCAGAACAGGTAAGATGTTTGCATTCCAGAATTTTGATGTGGTACCTGACCTTGTTACTTTTGCAAAAGGTGTTACCTGCGGATATGTTCCTCTCGGAGGCGTTGCGGTAAGTAAAAAGATTGCATCATATTTTGACGACCATTTACTTTCATGCGGACTTACATACAGCGGACATCCTTTATCATGTGCGGCAGGTGTTGCCTGTGTTAATTATTATACCAAGGCATCAATCCCTGAACACGTTACGGAAGTCGGTAAGGTACTTGGAAGTGAACTTGAAGCAATGAAAGCAAAGCATCCATGCGTAGGTGATGTGAGATATATCGGTCTGTTCTCATGTGTTGAACTTGTAAAAGACAAGGCAACCAAGGAACCCCTTGTCGAATACGGCAAAGACCCTGAAGGAAAGATGGGTAAAATAGTAGGAGCTTTGAAAGCGAAAGGGTTCTCTACATACTCACACGAAAATATGATTTTTGTCTGCCCACCGCTTATAATTACAGAGGGTGAACTTAAAGAACAGTTAGCTATACTTGACGAAGTATTATCTGAAACAGACAAAGAAATTTAATTTTATTACGGAGGTTATCAATATGTCACAGTTTGTTACACCACATTATATTTTTACGGGAGAAAATGCCCTTGAGGATGCAAAAAATGTTATCGGTGCTTTTGGGAAAAAGGCATTGCTTGTAACAGGAAGGCATGTTGGTAAATCTCCTATGTTTAAAAGTCTTACTGACGCATTAAATGATATAGGAACGGATTATGCCGTATTTGACGGCATTACCGGGGAACCTACGGATACTATGATAGCTGAGGGACTTGATATCTATAAAAAAGAAAACTGCGATTTCCTTATAGGAATAGGCGGAGGAAGTCCCCTTGATTCGGCTAAAGCCATTGCGGCAATGGCTGTTAATCCGGGTAAAATATCTGACTATAACGGTAAGGTAATCCTGTAAATTACGATATGACGCTTAACAGCGACAGAATCGGCAGGGATAAATGTGTAGATGTAATAATAAATTATATCGGAACCAAATTTGCGGGAAGGTAAAAAAATAAAGGCAGGGTATGTGCACCCTGCCTTTTAATTATTTATTCTATTTTGTATCTTCTGCTTCTTCAGCGAAATCGTCACCTACCTGAAAATTTACACCTGTATCATTAGGCTCGTCATCTTCAAATGTATAGTCTTTTCCGGGAAGGATTGCATTGAGGAGAATACCCACAATGGCACCTACAGCAAGACCTGAAAGGCTTATTGTAACATCTTTGATTGTGAAGCTTATTGCGCCTGCGGCACTGTAATTTATTCCGATTGAAAGAACAAGGATGAGTGCTGCAATAATAACGTTTCTTGACTTTGAAAAGTCAACTTTGTTTTCTACAACGTTTCTTACACCGACTGCCGAAATCATACCGTAAAGTACAAGGGAAATACCACCAACCGTAGCGGATGGCATAGCGCTGATTACTGCGGCAAATTTAGGGCAGAATGAGAAAAGAATTGCAAAAACTGCGGCTATTTCAATTACAAATGGATCATATACTTTTGAAAGTGCAAGCACGCCTGTATTTTCACCGTAAGTTGTATTGGCAGGGGCACCGAAAAGTGATGCAACGGTTGTTGCAATACCATCACCTGTGAGGGTACGGTGAAGTCCCGGATCTTTAATATAATTAATACCTGTTGTTGATGAAATAGCTGAAATATCTCCGATATGTTCAACTATTGTTGCAAGGGAAATAGGTACAATTGTAATAATCGATGTAATTAATAATGAACTGTCAAAACCTTTTCCGAAGATGGAAAATACAGTTGAATTTTTTACAATAGGAACGCCAATCCATGCGGCTTCCTTAACTCCTGAAAAATCAACATTGCCTGTAACTGCGGCAACAACGTAAGATGCAATTACACCGATAAGGATTGGAATAATTTTAATCATTCCTTTACCGAATATGTTGCACACGATAACTACCACTATAGCTACAAGAGCAATCCACCAGTTGGTAGAACAGCTGTTTACGGCTGACTGTGAAAGTGTAAGACCGATTGCAATGATAATCGGACCTGTGACTATCGGTGGGAAAAATCTCATTACTTTGCTGGCACTGAATACTTTAATAAGAAGTGCAAGTAAAAGATAGACAAGACCTGCAACTGCGACACCTGCACATGCGTATGGAAGTGCGGGATTGGATACCGTGAAATTTCCGTTGGCATCCTCAAGTAAAGGTGCGATTGCCATATATCCGCCTAAGAAAGCGAATGATGAACCAAGAAATGCAGGTACTTTTCTCTTAGTGATGAAGTGGAAAAGTAATGTACCAAGCCCTGCGAATAAAAGTGTAGTCGATACACTGAGTCCGGTAAGAATTGGGACTAATACTGTTGAACCGAACATAGCAAACATATGCTGGAGTCCGAGAATGACAGTCTTAGGAGCACCAAGTTCTCTGGCATTGTAAATGCCGTCTTTTTGTTTGTTATCCATTTGTTTCCTCCTAATTTGTAATGCCGTGGGGCATATCATCGGAAATCGTTATAGACGAATTTCCTTAAAAATATTATCATAGGTATATTGGATTATGCAATGTAAAAATAACGTAAACAGAGGTGTTTTTTTGGAAAATACAGGATGCGGTCTTTGCAACAGAAAATGCAGGGTTGACAGGGACAACGGGGAGAAAGGTTTTTGCGGGGAAACAAGTGAAATAAGGTGCGGCAGGGCGGCACTTCATATGTGGGAGGAGCCGTGTATATCGGGAACCCGTGGTTCGGGAACGGTGTTTTTTTCAGGATGTGTCCTTAAATGTGTATTCTGCCAGAATTCGGTCCTTGCAGAATCCAAAGTCGGCAAGCCGGTCACAATTTCAAGACTTGCGGAAATTTTTCTGGAGCTTCAAAATAAGGGCGCACACAATATAAATCTGGTTACACCTACCCATTTTGTTCCGTCAATCAGGGAGAGCATTATCCTTGCAAAGAAGAACGGACTTATTCTGCCTGTTGTGTATAATACGGGAAGTTATGAGTCAGTGGAGACAATAAAAAGCCTTGAGGGCTTAGTTGATATTTACCTTCCTGACCTTAAGTATGTTTCTTCGGAAATTTCTAAGAAATATTCTAAAGCTGAGGATTACTTTGAAGTTGCCAAAAATGCAATCGGCGAAATGGTAAGACAGACGGGAACACCGGAGTTTGATGATGACGGCATTATGAAAAAGGGCGTAATCGTAAGGCATTTACTTTTACCCGGATGCCTTTCCGACAGCAAAAATGTGATAAAATATTTGTATGATACTTACAAGGATGATATTTTTATAAGTATAATGAATCAGTATACACCAATGGAAGGAATCGGCGATAAATACCCGGAGCTTAACAGGAAGGTGCGGAAAAAAGAGTATGACCGTCTGGTGGATTATGCCATAGACATCGGTGTTACCAACGGATTTATCCAAGAGGGCGAGACAGCAAAGGAAAGTTTTATACCTGAATTTACGGAGGAAGGAATTTGATATGAATAAATGCAGATATTCAGCCAAGTGCGGAGGCTGTGTCCATATGGGCAGAAAATACAGCGAGAGCCTTGAATACAAACAGAAAATGATTGAGAAGCTTATAAGACCTTTTTGCAAGGTTAATAAAATTATCGGAATGGATGAGCCGTATTTTTATCGTAACAAGGTTCATGCAGTTGTGGGTGGTGACAGAAAGGGCAATATCTACGCCGGAACCTACGAGGCGGGAAGCCACAAAATAGTCCCTATTGATAAGTGTCTGCTTGACAATGAAAAAGCCGATGCCATCATTTCCACAGTAATAAAGCTGATGAAATCTTTTAAATACAGACCTTATAATGAGGACACCGGACGAGGATTTTTACGTCACATCCTTATAAGAACGGCAGAGGTTACAGGTGAAATTATGGTTACACTTGTGGTTGGCGAAAATATTTTCCCATCCAAAAATAATTTTATCAAAGCTCTTACAACGGAGCATCCCGAAATCACCACAATCGTAATGAATGTTAATTCCAAGCGTACAAGCATGGTTCTTGGCGAAAAGGAGGAAACGCTTTACGGAAAGGGTTACATTGAAGATGTTCTCTGCGGCAAAAGATTCCGCATATCTTCAAAATCTTTTTACCAGGTTAATCATTCCCAGACAGAGAAGCTTTACAGGACTGCTATTGATTATGCCGGACTTACGGGAAAAGAAAATGTCTTTGACGCATACAGCGGAATCGGTACTATCGGTATCTGTGCTTCCGATAATGCTTTGTCGGTAACAGGGGTTGAGCTTAACCGTGATGCGGTAAAGGACGCCCTTACAAACTGTAAACTTAACAACCTGAAAAACGTGAAATTTATGGCGGGTGATGCCGGAGAGCATATGGAAAAGGAAGCAGCTTCGGGACGTAAATATGACGTTGTCTTTATGGACCCTCCACGAAGCGGCAGTTCTCCAAAATTCATCAATTCGGTGTGCAAAATGGCACCTCCAAAGGTTGTATACATTTCCTGCGGCCCCGAAAGCCTCGCAAGGGATTTGCAGCTTTTTAAGAAGAAAGGCTACCGTGTTGTGGAATGTCAGCCCGTGGATATGTTCGGGTGGACGGGGCATGTGGAGACGGTAGTATTGATGTCAAAAGTACAGAAG
>JBNMKN010000129.1:0-4865 GCA_050874365.1 Butyrivibrio sp.
ATATAATGTTGCGCCTGTTCCGTAAGGTGGTACAAATCCGTCATTAGCTTTAACTGTCTCAACAATTGCGTCTACAAATCTATCTCTAGGGAATGCAGGCATCTCAAGTCTCAATGCAGACTGTTCAAGTCTCTCGGCATTAAGGTCAGGTCTGAATACAACGATGTTGCCTTTTTCTGTTGTATATGCTTTAAGACCTTCAAATACAGTCTGTGCATACTGCAATACTCCGGCACATTCGCTGATTACAACCTTGTCATCATCTGTGAGAACACCTTCGTCCCATGCTCCGTCTTTAAAATTAGATACGTATCTCTTGTCAGTCTTGATATAACCGAATCCAAGATTTGACCAGTCAATATCTTTCTTTTCCATAGTAAATACTTCCTTTCTCCTTAACTGTCTTATAACTGCATGACAGTACTATTTCTATATAATGGTACTATTTTCACTTTGATTTTTCAAGTGCTAATACAGTTATTTTTTAATCTTCGGGTCAAAAAACAGGGACGCAATGTATCCGAATATCAATGCCGCACTTATTCCTGCCGCTCCCGCTTTAAGTCCTCCCGTAAAAATACCGAGAAAGCCCTCCATATCAACCGCCTGTTTTACGCCCTGATAAAGAAGATTTCCAAAACCGGTAAGAGGTACGGTAGCTCCGGCTTTTGCCCACTTTGCAAAGGGTTCATACACTCCCACCGCACCGAGAATTGCCCCGGCAACAACAAGTATAACCATTATTCTTCCCGGCATAAGCTTTGTTTTTTCCATTAAAATCTGTACCAATGCACAGATTATGCCTCCCACAACAAACGCTATAAGGTAATCCATTAATATACACCTCCCTCAATTCTTTCTATAACAACACAATGCGCAATCCCCGGAACCGACTGCCCCTCGTTGTAACTTATCGTTGACATAAGGGCACCTGTGGGTACAAAAAGAACCCTCTTATAAAATCCCTCTTCTATTTTTCTCAATATGTGTGCGCATAATGTTGCGGCGCTGCAGCCGCAGCCGCTTCCCCCTGAATGGGTGTCCTGATACCTGTCATCAAAAATTTCAATGCCGCAGTCATGATGAATTGAAGATATATCAAAACCTTTTTCCTGCATGAGGTCAAGCAATATTGTCCTGCCGACTTTTCCCAAATCCCCCGTGTATATTGCATCATAATAATCGGGAGTAACATCAAAATCCATGAAATTGGTATATATGCTGTCACAGGCTGCCGGTGCCATTGCTGCACCCATATTCATTGAATCGGTTACGCCGTAATCAACTATTTTTCCCGTTGTGAGTCCTGCTATTCTTATCCCGCTTTTTATACAGTTGCTTATTATTACCCCGCCCGACCCGGTTACCGTCCATGTAGCACAAAGAGGTCTCTGTGAGCCATATTCCAAAGGATACCTGAACTGTTTTTCCGCACTGGCAAAATGGCTTGAGGTAAGGGCTATGACATTATCCGCATACCCTGCCGCAACGTTCATTGCCGCAAGGCTCATGGATTCTCCCATTGTGGAGCAGGCTCCGTGCAGACCGAAAAAAGGTATCTCAAAATCCATAAGTCCAAAAGACGACGCAATTAACTGCCCCAACAAATCCCCCGCAAATATATATCTGATGTCCTTAGCCGTAAGACCTGATTTTTTTAAAAGGGTCTGCACCACAAGTTTCTGAAGCTCGCTTTCCGCTTCTTCCCATGTATTTTTGCCTACAAAAGGGTCACTTACTATGTCATCAAAATATTTTCCTAACGGGCCTTCTCCTTCTTTCTGACCTACAACCGATGCTTTTTCAACAATATATATATCTTTGTCAAATATAATGCTTGCTTTTCCTGTTTTTCCCATTTACTGCCTCCGTAAAATCTTCTTTTGATTAGTATTAGCAATAAAAGGCAAAAAAACCGGATATAAGAAAAAATCTTATACCCGGTAAATATTACTCTAATCTTTCCAACATTCTGTGTTTTACATAGTCGGATATCTGGACGGTTGTCCAGTCTTTAAATTTTTCATAAGGCATTGTCTCAACAATTTCAAAGTGGACAGGAGTTCTCTTAAACGGAAAATTCTTGTGCATCTCAACGGTGTTATGAAGTACACCGATTACTATAGGAGATTTTGCCCATACTGCGGACTTAAAACAACCATGCTTAAATTCAATAAGAGTCTCGTCCGTCTTATTTCTTGTACCTTCAGGATATACGCCGACACAGCTGTCGCCTGATGAAATCATCTGTGAAGCAAGTCTTGTTATCTTCGCTCCGCTTCTTACGTCTTCCCTGTCGATTGCCATATAACGGCATCTTGTCATATATCTGTGACCCATTGTTATCTTAAAATTCTCAGGCTTGGATATAAAGGCAAAAGGATATTTTCTGAAAGCTCCTACCTGGATAAATGTATCAAATACGGATTTGTGATTAGATACAAAAAGGAATCGTCCCTCCGATGGCTTAGGAAGCTTCTCCATTCCCGTAACCGTAATATTGGCTGTTGCAACCATTGCACCGTATTCCATAATCAGAGCGAATAATTTACAATAAAATTTACTCTGCTTCTCATATGTCTTTTTAGTATTAATCGTAAGAGATACAAAAGCACTAAAAATCCAGAATAAAAGGAACAGTACAAGATAAGCAAGAAGCCACAAACCTGCCATAACAGGTAAAATAAGGTACAGATGTCTATACAAAAAACAGTTTACAGGTGGGAATACCGCCATTACAACTGCCGTAAATATTGTAGCCAGTACCACATTAATTTTATGCATCATATTGCATTACCTCTTTTTCTTCGTCATACCAACGCAAATTGTATCAAAGTATTGTTTAAAAAACAAGTACCTATATTATAATTTGCACACATCAACGAAGCTTTCGGCTCCCGATATTTCCGTAAGTTCATCTATTGTCAGCTCTATTGCCGAATTAGGCGAACCACAGGCAGGATATACTGTTTCAAAACGTTTAAGGCTCTCATCAAGATATACCTTAACGCCTTCCTTTAAGGCAAAAGGACATACACCGCCTACAGGATGTCCTATCAAAGCTTCCACATCTTCTGCAGGAACCATTTTGGCTTTCTGGGAAAATACTGTTTTGAATTTTTTATTGTCAATCTTAGCGTCTCCCGCAGTTACAACTACAATACATCCGTCTTTTAATATAAAAGACATTGTTTTGGCGATTCTTCCCGGTTCGCAGTGAAGTGCTTCCGCCGCAAGGGAAACCGTGGCACTTGAAACATCAAATTCCATCACCTTGCCATCCATATTGTATTTCTTCAGGTATTCTTTTACTCTGTCTATTGCCATTTTCTTACTTTCCTTTAATTCGGTTACTGCGTCTGTTGCTTTTCTTAATTCCCTGGGATTAACGGGCTTTTCAAGATACGCAAAGGCATATTCTTCCCAGTTTCCGTAAAACACTTCGGGATAACCGGACACAATAACCACTTTTTCCTTTTCAAGCTGTCTTGCGGCAGTCTCTCCATCCATATCCGGCAGCTCCATATCAAGAAAAACAACGTCAAGGTCATCCTTTCTTTCAATCATACTGCCGGCATCGGGAAATTCCGCAAAGCAGATTTTTTCTTCATTAATAGTATTAATAATCTGTTGTTTTAAAATGTCACGACATCTTTTATCGTCATCACATATTCCTATATTAATCATAAATTACCCGTTTTTATTTTTCCCTGCTTGTATTTCTGTACTGGACAGGTGTCATGTCAAAAGTCTTTTTAAACAATCTGTTAAAATGCTCAACATTCTGATAGCCTACGGCAAAAGCAATATTCTCAACCGTCATATTACCGTTTTTAAGAAGGGACTTAGCCTTCTTCATTCTGATATTGGCAACATGTTCTCCAAAGGTCTTACCTGATTTGTCTTTAATGTATTTTGAAATATATGGCTCTGATAAATGGAATTTAACCGCCATTTCTTCAAGAGTTACATACTGGTAATTTGCCTGTATAAAGTTAAGCATTGTAAGAAGTCTGTCATCACCGCTGTTTTCGTTGCCCTGAATCTCAGGTAATTTATTGACAGCTACAACAAGTGCGTGGATTGAAGCTTTAATAATATCCTCATCCATTCCCGCACCCCAGTACATCTTACCGTTGCAGGTAATTCCCACATAAGCCATTGCTTTAGAGGATGAACCGTTTGAAAGTGCGTGTTCTTCATAAACAGTGAGTTCATACGATATGCCGAAGAACTGTTTAATTGTGTTGCTTACCGCATCAAGACGTCCGTTTCCGTTAGCGTCAACGATTGTTCTCTTATCTCCGCACTGGATTGTTACCTCAGCCATAATGCCGTCATTCTGTTTGAAGTGGCTTTCAACAATCTGGAAATTAGGACTGTAATCAATATATTTTCCTTCAAAGATTTCATATACCCACTGAGGAGAAAGCTCCTTGTGTTCTTCGTCGGATACCTGTTTTACCGCATATCCCACTTCTTCCCTCATCTGTTCAGGAAGTGAAATACTGAAATTCTGTTTAAGAATGTAGCTTATTCCGCCCTTACCTGACTGGCTGTTAATTCTGATAACATCGGAGTCATATGTACGTCCAACGTCAACAGGGTCGATTGGAAGGTAAGGAACTGTCCACTTATCACAGTTCTTTTCTTTTCTCCAGGCCATTCCCTTAGCAATAGCGTCCTGATGTGAACCTGAAAATGCGGAGAATACAAGGTCACCTGCGTATGGCTGACGCTCATATACTCTCATTCTTGTAAGTCTCTCGTATTTTTCCCTTATAGTTGACATATCAGAAAAATCAAGCACAGGGTCAACACCGTGGGAATACATATTCATGGCAACGGAAATTATATCCACATTA
>JBNMKN010000130.1:0-4857 GCA_050874365.1 Butyrivibrio sp.
CCTTTCTGCTTTTCTTCATATAGGCACTCATAGATGAAATATAATTTCTGGCATACCTCTTATCATCAAGATATCCGTATTCCATAAAAAGATCTGTTACCTCGTCAACTATATCATCCGGATATCCCGCAAATCTCATCTTGGACTTTATGGTATAGACTGATTTATCGGAATCCTCTAAAAGATACAGTATCCTGTTCTTTACCCTTGAAACAAGCATCTTATGTATCTCATTCATATCAGAATCGTCAACTTCTCTGCCTGCTTCTATATTGTATTTTCTTATCTCAGTCTTATATAAAGGTACACAATAATTCTCTTCAAAGATAACCTTGAGCTTCTTGGAATTAATAGGTATAACTTCCTTAACCGTCATATATCGTTACCTGTTATTCTTCAGTAGTTACTGCCTCTTCTTCATGAGTTCCATCTACAGAAAAATGTTCTCTTACCTTCTGTTCGATTTCTTCCATTACATCAGGATGTTCTGCCAGATATATCTTGGCATTTTCTCTTCCCTGGCCTATCTTATCACCATTATAAGCGAACCATGCACCGCTCTTCTGAACAACATTGCTTGTCACACCGAGGTCAAGTATATCTCCTTCTCTTGAGATTCCCTTCCCGAACATAATATCAAATTCTGCTTCCCTGAACGGAGGTGCAATCTTATTCTTGACAACCTTGACTCTTGTTCTGTTACCTACAACTTCACCGTTAGCCTTAAGTGATTCGATTCTTCTTACATCCATTCTTATTGAAGAATAAAACTTAAGTGCCCTGCCGCCTGTTGTTGTCTCCGGATTACCAAACATAACACCAACCTTCTCTCTGAGCTGGTTAATAAAAATTACAATATAGTTAGTCTTGCTGATAACGGCAGTGAGCTTTCTGAGCGCCTGTGACATAAGTCTCGCCTGTAAACCTACATGTGAATCACCCATATCTCCGTCTATCTCTGCCTTAGGCACAAGAGCCGCAACTGAATCCACAATGATAATATCCACAGCACCCGAACGCACAAGTGTCTCTGTTATCTCAAGTGCCTGTTCACCGTTATCCGGCTGTGAAATATATAATTCATCAATATTAACACCTATATTCCTTGCGTATACAGGGTCAAGAGCATGCTCAGCATCAATAAATCCTGCGATTCCGCCTCTCTTCTGGACCTCCGCAACCATATGAAGTGCAACCGTTGTCTTACCGCTTGATTCAGGTCCGTATACTTCAACTATTCTTCCCTTGGGAACTCCGCCCATACCAAGTGCAATATCAAGACTCAATGAGCCTGTAGGTACTGTCTCTACATTCATAGCCGCAGCAGGGTCTCCGAGCTTCATAACCGCTCCTTTGCCAAAACTGCGTTCAATACTTGAAAGTGCTGCATCCAATGCTCTTAATTTATCTTCTTTAGCCATAACAATCTCCTTCTCAATATGCGAACATTCGTTCGTGTTGATATTAATATAAACCAATAAAATACCTTTGTCAATATATTATTTAATTAAATCAGCCCAAGCGGCATCCCTCCCTTATATACAACAAATAATCACTGATAAAATGGAAATTTCCCTGAAACGGGAATGAATCGGGAGACATATGATATATGCCAAAAATCCCTTGATAAAAAGATACTACATTATTCTTTTTTTAGCAAGAAAAAAGTATCCCAACCGGAATACTTTTTAGCTGTGCCATTTTGAATTATCTGTATCGATATTAAGAGAAACTCCTCTTTTAACGGGTTTCTTTTCCTCGTCTTCTTTAACAAACAGCTTAAGCATGTCATCAATGCTTAAGTTCTTCTCTTCTTTTTTAACGGTATCCGGAATCTTTTTCTTTTCCATCTTGGCTTTTGCAAGTTCTTCATCTACATAAAAAGTTCCCGTTCCCTCATCATACTTTGACGGCTTGATTTCTCTCTTGTCAGGTTTATCATCGACATATTGTTTTTCCAATTCCTTAATCAGATTCTCAACATTGTCGGTTAATCTTTTTACTTTGGCTTCCATACCTTACCATCCTGCTTTCTGTTCCTTATGAGTAAAACCCTTAAATTCTTCCTTATAAGCCTCTATCATTTTACCGTAATGCCCGATTTGTTCCTCACTAAGTCTGCCTTTTTCTGTTAATTCATGGTACTTTGCCTCAAGTTCCCTAAGATTATCAAGCGTAGCATCCCTGTAATTGTTGGAAGCATTAAGCTTTAACTGTTCATTAATTTCTTCAAGTTCCCTTTGTGTTACTTTTCTAAAAAGTCTTAACATTGTGTACTTCCTTAAATTTCATAATCAAGGCATGCTCTTGATGCCGTAAACGGTCTTACCTTTGTATCTGCCACCTCAACATGTGCAGGATTAACGGAATATGCTTTCAAAGCCGCTTCATCCTCAAATGTGGAATCAAGCATAAGATCCACTGTGGAACTGCTAAGTCCCGATATATTCACTTTAATGTCCACAAGTCCGGGAATCCTACCCTGTAATAACTCCAGCCCTTCTTTAATTCCAAGCTTGATTTTATCTTTTTCATCTGCGGAAAATCCATCTTTCAATGTCCACAAAATAACGTGTTTTACCATAACCGTTCTCCTTTATATCTGCTTGTTCAATTATACTTTTTTTCAATTATTATTTCAACCTTATTGAAAAATATTTTATATGATTATATACTTAAAATATATAATTGAAAAAAGGTGGATTATACATGAAATATCTGGTAATCGGTGGCGGTGCAACCGGAGGAAGCATTGCTGCTTATCTTACAAAAATTGAAAAAGAAGTAACACTCATCGCAAGAGGCAGGCAGTTAGAGGAAATTAGTGAATATGGACTTTTTGTATCAAGAGGCCGTAATGAATTTAATGCTAAAATCTATACCGTAAGTGCTGAAGAATATGATGACAATCCTGATGTTATCTTTTTATGCGTCAAGAGCTATTCCCTTAAATCAACATATCCGATTATAAAACGCTGTGCGACTAAGGACACCGTAATTATTCCATTGCTTAACGGATATGGTATTAATGAAAAAATTTCCGAGGAATTTCCTGATTTAACGGTTTTGGCTGGCTGTATATATATTGCTGCTTCCGTTACGGAACCGGGTTTTGTTCATCTTAGTGGCGATATTTTCAAAATTGTGTATGGATTTCCGGACGGTAACACCGAGGATCCAAGACTTCTTGAAGTTACATCTGACCTTGCCGAAAGTGGAATCACTCCTGTTTATTCAGACAATATAAAGAGGGATACTTTCCGGAAATTTACAATGGTATCTCCGATGGCTGCCGTGGGAACTTACTGCGATGTAACCGCTCTCGCATTCAAGAACGCTTCACAGGCAAGAAATATGTATGTAGAATGTGTAAAAGAACTTGCCATGCTGGCTGAAAAAATGGAAATTGACCTTCCTGAAGACATTGTTGACATCAACCTTGAAATAATAAAAGGTCTTGAAAGCAGTTACACCTCTTCCATGCAGAAAGACATCCGTGCCGGAAAACAAAGTGAATCTGACAGCCTTGTGCATGAGGTTGTACGCCTCGGAC
Organism: Butyrivibrio sp.; assembly: GCA_050874365.1. Lineage (GTDB taxonomy): Bacteria > Bacillota > Clostridia > Lachnospirales > Lachnospiraceae > Eshraghiella. The sequence goes on from JBNMKN010000130.1 coordinate 3,554, forward strand.
ATGAGTATGGTGTAGATGTTCCTGTTTATGAAAAGATTGCGGAGAAAATTAAATAAACGACTTAAAAGAGAGCTATGTACACAAATACATAGCTCCTTTTTTATGACCTTTTACCTGCCAAAAACTCCTCCCAAAAAGCTTTATCTCCGGCAAATTTCAAGTCTTCTTCCTTATCAAATTTGTTAAGATAATCCCATACTTTTCTTGCGTCATCAGGATTTTTATATTTGATTTCCCAACGGTCTATCTCTTCACCGTTTTTGAATCTCTTGCTGATTATTCCGTCCTCGCCAAAAGCCGTGATTGTCCATATTGTATCCTTGTTTTCATCTTCTTCTGTAGTGGCACATTCTGTGGCATTTCCTGTCCGTAATATACCTGCCATTGCCCTGTTTGGGTCTCCGTCCGATCGCAGCTATTATAGCAAAAAATATATTAATGTCAATGCAAATATATACCCTGCAAGATGTTAAAATCTTACAGGGTATTTCGTATTATTATTTACCTTACCTCTGACATTTCTTCCTTATAATCTCATATATTACTGTCAAAATTATGAACCAGACTCCGGCTGCAATCGTAACCACTAATAAAACAGAAGAAGAAGCCTTTCGTAAAATCGGTATACCTATTATTTCAAGAACCACTCCGCCAACAATATATAAGATTGATATGGCATTATTGTATTTTTTAATATCATTTACCCACGGTGCCCGATACGCAGTAAAAAATCTTACCGCCCCTTTTGATTTGCGTGAACCAATTCCTCTACACACCAAAGTAAAAGACGCCAGACTCCAGATAATAAAACCAACCGGCATTTTAATACCTCCGTAACTACAACTTTGTAGCATGGAAATTACAGCAATCATCCCCTTGTGCAAGGGTCTTTGTACGGTGTAACTGTCCGCCTTCATTTCTGTAATTTCTCTCGTCCATATTGCACAGGCATGGAACAAACTCAAAGCAGCCTTCTCTTTGTCCCAGCTTACAGATTCCACATTCTGTATATGTATTGTAAAATTCATCCACGCCTTTTTCGTACTTAAATTTCCAGTCAAGTTCGTATTTTGACGTTTAACATTTTATCATCAGTCCTTTAAATAATTTATCTCTTTTTATATACAACCAGTTCCGGATTACCGCCATTTTCTTCATATGTGCAGACCATTATAAAATCCATATCCGCAAGAACTCCAAAACGCCTGTCTCCTCCAAACTCCGATTCCAGTTGGTTTCCTAGATATGTCTTATTATCATCAAGGAATTTAACTTTTTCACCGTTTGGAAGTGTGTAGCAGAGA
>JBNMKN010000131.1:0-4803 GCA_050874365.1 Butyrivibrio sp.
CTTAAATTGGCTAACATTAAATCTGCTAAGAAGAGAATCTTAGTTAATGAAACAAAGGCAGAAAGAAATAAATCAATCAAATCTGCTATTAAGACATACACAAAGAAAGTTGAAGCTGCTGTTGAGGCTAATGATAAGGAAGCTGCTGCTTCTGCTCTTAAGGTTGCTTCTACAGAAATCGATAAGGCTTGTTCAAAGGGTGTATTCCACAAGAATAACGCTGCAAGAAAGATTTCTCGTTTAACTAATCTTGTTAATGCAATGAATTAATTTTTAAATATTACAGATTGAATTCGGCTGCTCAATCTGAAAAAGACATCTCACTTTAACCCGGTGAGATGTCTTTTTTTGTTACTTTCCTGCTATAAAATTTCTAAGCCATATTCCTGTTTCGCTTAAATCGGAAGTTGTGAATCCCGATAGCTTGCTTACTCCGCTCTTTATAAGTGCGGAAGTCTCTCCTTTATTGCAAAGGCTCCAGCCTGCAAAAGAAAGATTATAATTTTTAATAAGCTCTTTCCACTTACCGGCAGAGTCATAATCAACACCGCCGTTACCTGAAGCATCACATATACTGAATTCCGATATAAATACAGGTGTTCCTGCTTTAATGGCATTAACCACTTTGTTACGCAGATCATCTTTATGTGTTGCTGCGTAAAAATGTACGGCATACATAACATTATGTCCGTTCTGCAATGGATTAGACGCTACCTGGTCTACATCCTGTGACCATGTAGGAGTTCCACAGATAATTATGGCATCCTTTGAATACTGCCTTATAACGGGAATAACCTCGTCGGCATATTTCTTGATTTCACTCCAGCTTACACCGCCGTTCGGCTCATTGCATATCTCATATATCACATTACTGTAATCGGCATATCGTTTTGACATCTTGGCAAAAAACTGTTTTGCCTGTTCTTTATTGGTATTAGGATTAGAGTCAGATAATATGTGCCAGTCAATAATTACATACATTCCAAGTTCAGAGCACGCCTGTACTCCTCTGTCAATTATTTTATCAAATTCCGCCGTATTACCGTTGCAATAACCACCCTCGGCACTGTACATTGCAAGTCTTATCACATTGGCACCCCAGTTATCCCTTAAATCCTTAAAGGTGTCTTTATTAACATACTGAGGGAACCACTGAAGTCCATGGGTGCTTACGCCTTTCAACTGAAACTTCTGACCCTTACTGTCAACGAGATTGACACCGTTTACGGACAATTTACCGTGGTTGGCAAGAGGTGTTCCGCTTTCAAGTTTCGGAGGTTCATATTTGGTTTCAGGTGATGTCGGTGTATTATTTCCACCGTTACTGTTGCTGCCGTTATTACTATTGTTGTTATTGTTATTATTGCTGTTATTACTGTTATTGCCTGCCGGATTATCCGTTATTGTAACAGTACCTTTATATTCAACAGCTTCTTTAAGATTGCTTCCTTTTACAATGACACCGCAGGTACTCACAGACTGCCCTGCCTTGACATTGCCGTTCCAGTCAACAGGTGTTATTACAAGCAAACCGTCTTTACAGGTAAAGTTTCCGTTCCATGAATTTTCAATATTGGATATATTACCGATGTTACCCTCAAACTTCCAGCTTGAAATATCGTATTCGGTGTTATTGGTAACAATACATTCGTATTGGAAAAATTCACTCGTTCCGTCACTCCACGAATTATTCTTTTTCAGCACTACGCTGTAACTTACCGTGTGTGTAACTTTATCATTACCTGCAGGAACCGCCGGCTGTTCCTGTGGCACAGTTACACTTACCGGTTCTGTTACCGGTTCCGTATTTTGTTCTTTTGTGGTCTCCTTAACAGATTCAGACTGTGACTCTGTGGTTTCTTTACCGGTTTCCTTATCCGTAACCGATTCCCTTTCTGTTTCTTTGCTTGTTATATCAGATGAGCTGTATTCCGACGGATTTGATTTGTCCGTATTCCTTACTTTTGCCCTTTTAACTTTAAGAATTAAAGTTGTAAGAACAATAATAAGGATTACAACGCCTGCTATTATACAGCCTATTGTTATTTTCTTTTTCTTATCTTCTGTCATAAAGCCCTCCCGTATTTCATTATAATAAGTTCCACTGCATATGTGTCTTCCATCTGCCCCGATTTAACCATGTAGTCATATTCAGCAATTTCCTTCATTCCACAGTCAAGCTCTTTACTTGTAAAGCCTTTTGCCTGTGATATATATTTGCCTACAAAATACGGACGTATCCCTAACTTATCGGCTATCTCGCCCTGAGGACTGTTATTTTCCATCATACATTTTACGCCGTATAAGGTGGCAAATTGTTTTCCCATAATTGCAAGTATTTTCATCGGTGGTTCCTTTAACTCCAACAAATCCGAATAAAGCCTTAAAACCTTGTCCCTGTCTCTCATTGCCAGAGCCTCCACCATATCAAATACCTTGTCCTGAATCTGAACTATACAGACGGCGTCTATATCCTCTTTGGTAATTTCTTCACTATCCTTTGCATAATCAATAAGCTTGTCTGCCTCGTTTTTGATATTATTCATATCGCTGCCTGTTTTTGAAAGGAAATATGCCATATTGTTTTTAGTTATTTTCTTATCTGCTGCCGCAAAAATTCTGGCACCCCAGGTCATCAGCTCTGCTTCTTTCTGTTCTTTCATTTCACAGACGTAGCCTTTTTCGGATACGGTTTTAAAAAGTTTATTTCTTTTATCAACCTCATCCTCTACAAACACAAAGTATGTGCTGTCCGGTGCAATATTCACAGCTTCCGCAACTTCTGTTGAACTTTTCTTAAAAAGTCCGCTTCCTTCTACAAGAATCAGCCTTCTTTCCGAAAAAAAAGGCATGGTCTGACTTGTATCGATAAGGTCTTTTATATCAATGTCTTTTCCGCCGTAATATGAAAAGTTCATGGTATCGTCACCGCAGATTGCTTCTTTTAATTTGTTTTTGTAAAAATTCTTCAGGTAGTCCTCTTCTCCGTAAATAAGGTAAGCATGCTCAAATTCATTCTTTTTTATATTATCAAGTATATGTTTCATACACAGTCTCCGGACTTTTAAATAATTCTTATACTATTATAGCATTTCCATAATACTAAAGCAAAAATAAGTTGTCAGAATTCTACTTTTCAAGATATGTATTAATCTCTGTACTGTTCCTGTTGACTGTTACCGTTATTGCACCGTTTTCCATTGTGGTGAGCCACGGAATACCTTTATTCTCAAAACGTTCGATTGTTTCTCTGTGGGGATGTCCGTAGGAATTGTCCTTACCGCATGAAATAACAATGTTTTGCGGTGCAAATTCATCAATAAAAGCCTCTGTATTGGAAAAACGGCTCCCGTGATGTGCTGCCTTTAATAATGTAATTTCGGGAAAATTCTTATATTTTTTAAGAATATCATTCTCAACTTCTCCCGATATATCGCCTGTAAGCAATGCCGAGAAATTTTCATATCTGACATAAAGGGTTGTGGAGTAATCATTTCGTTCCTGAGTGTTATACCCATATTCAGGATGAATACAATACATATAAAAATCATCCTCCGTCATACTGTAACCCTCGTAAATATATTTAATATCGGTTCCCGATTTTGCCGCCAGTTCAATAAGCTCCGTATACACATCATCCGTAAGGGTTGTGGAAGGCATATATATAGTCTTAACTTTAATATTATTCTGCGTAAATATTTTCTTAATTCCCGATATATGGTCATTGTCACAATGCGTAACAATCACTGCATCAAGATTTTTCTTACCCCTTGACAGCAAAAAAGGTTCGAGAATATATTCATATAATTTTTTATTGTCCGAACTTCCGCCGTCTATTAAAACCGTGGTTCCTTTTGGTGTTTCCATATAAATTCCGTCTCCCTGTCCCACATCAATAAACGTCATTTCAAAATAATTATGAAACCTTATGCTTATTGCCACGATTGACGGAACAATAATTCCTATATTCCATTTTCTTTTTTCCTTAAAAGGCTGCATAAGAAAAATAAGAACAATAATGTAATAAATTATGATATTGGCACCGGAGGGTCTTCCGGGAACCCATACGGATGAGGGAATTTTACCGCACATTCCGCACAAAACTTCAAAAAATTTCAAACTGTAGACCGCCGCCCCGATTGTCAGTTTTCCAAGTTCCGGACTTATAAAGCAAACTGCTCCCGATATAATTGCGGAAATCATTACAACTGTCATCATCGGAATAACCACAACATTCACAAGAACAGATAACAACTGGATTTTGAAGAAGTAGAAAAGATTAACCGGAAGTGTAGATAACTGGATTGAGAAGCTTGCAATAAAGCCGTCAAAAAGTTTACCGTTATATTCAAATATATTTTTTATAGTGGGAAAAATATAGGCAATTCCGATAATCGCCAGATATGAAAGAAGAAAGCTGCAATTAAACAGAAGTAACGGAGCGTCAAGTAATGAAACTATCGCCGCAAGTGCGGATGCCGAAGCAATATCGTAGGTTTTCTCCGCAACATTGGAATACACCATTGCAGAAAACATTACAACTGCCCTGACAGTGGATACATTGTTGCCGGTCATTATACCGTATAAGACGATAAGTATAACGCTTACTGCCATGGATAAAATATCACCTGCGCCGGTTCTTTTAATCAGTTTATATAAAGCCATTCCGATTAAGGAAATATGTAACCCCGAAATAGCTAGAATATGCCCTATTCCGTTATCAGAGAAAAGGGTCTGAAGTCCGTTATCAAGCTCATCTTTTTTACCTAAAATCATGGCTGAAAATACAGAACTGTATTTGGC
>JBNMKN010000132.1:0-4753 GCA_050874365.1 Butyrivibrio sp.
CAGCAGACAATAATTTTACATTGGAGTCAGCGGTTGACGCATGGTCTAACGAAGAGATGGAGAATTTTATTAAGGAAAAAGAAATTGCCTGTCCTTCATGCGGTAAAAAAGATTTTACTGAAATTAGACAGTTCAACCTTATGTTTAAGACATTCCAGGGCGTAACGGAAGACGCTAAGAACACAGTATATTTAAGACCTGAGACAGCACAGGGTATTTTCGTTAATTTCAAGAACGTACAGAGAACTTCAAGAAAGAAAGTTCCATTCGGAATCGGTCAGATAGGCAAATCCTTCCGTAACGAAATTACACCGGGCAACTTCACATTCCGTACAAGGGAATTTGAGCAGATGGAGCTTGAATTTTTCTGCAAGCCGGGAACAGACCTTGAATGGTTCCAGTATTGGAGAGGTTTCTGCATTAACTGGCTCAAGACTCTTGGTATCAAAGACGAAGAAATGAGAGCAAGAGACCATTCTCCTGAAGAACTCTGCTTCTACTCAAAGGGAACAACGGATATTGAATTTTTATTCCCATTCGGATGGGGCGAGCTCTGGGGCATTGCCGACAGAACAGACTATGATCTTACACAGCACCAGAACACATCAGGACAGGATATGTCTTACTTTGATGATGAGGACAATTCAAAATATATTCCTTATGTTGTTGAGCCATCACTCGGTGCGGACAGAGTTACACTTGCATTCCTTTGCTCTGCTTATGACGAAGAAGAGCTTGAGGGCGGAGATATGAGAACAGTCCTTCATTTCCACCCTGCACTTGCACCTGTTAAAATCGGTGTGCTTCCATTATCCAAGAAGCTTAACGAAGGTGCAGAAAAGATTTTTGCAGACCTTTCTAAGAAATATAACTGTGAATTTGATGACAGAGGCAATATCGGTAAGAGATACAGAAGACAGGACGAAATCGGAACTCCATTCTGTGTTACTTATGACTTCGATTCTGAGACAGACGGCTGTGTAACCGTAAGAGACAGGGACACAATGGCTCAGGAAAGAATTAAGATAGAAGACCTTAATAAATATTTTGAGGATAAATTTACATTCTAATGAAGTGCGATAAATGCGGATTTGAACATAATAACAGAAATGCCTGCCCTAAATGCGGTGCAAGGGTAATCTTTGTAAACGAGGATTATGCCAGAAGAAGGAAGGAATGGGAGGAAGCCAACCGTAACGGAAAGCAGAGTAATATTCCTCCGGGAATCATGTACTCCACAAAGGAAGAACATGATATGAAGCATGGCAGGGACGGCATTGTTAATATCAAGGAAGAAGGGTCGGATTCCGGCCTTTCTTTTGTTGCGCTTAAGGACAAAATAATTAAGGCAATCGCTGCGGTCATAGTTAAGATTAACAAGAGAAAAGAGCGTAAGAAACAAAAGGCGGAGCCTGAATTTGCAGGTAAAGAAACGCTTGATACCTCAAAAATTGTGCTTTCCCACAAGGTTTTTAAGGACCATAAGAAAAAGTTCATTATCGGAGGATTTGCGGTTGTTTTAATCGCAGTTGCAATTCCTGTTACGATTTATAACATAAAAAGGATGGACCGTTCCGATGTGATTTTTTTTGACGGCAATAAAATTGCCACCGTTAAAAATCCTGCTTCTCCACTCCTTGAAATATCGGACTACAATGATATATATGAAGTCAATGACCGGGATTTCCTTATTATGAGAGAAGATGGCTTTGTTATATGCCGTAACGGCAAGGTTTCGGAGGTCGCCTGTGATAATCCTGTTTATATAACGGCTAACCGTGATTTATCGGCAGTTATTTTCCTTAGCAATGATAAAATATACATATATGACGGCAGTATAACCGATACGGGAATACAGGCTGCCGATATAAGTAAGGACGGGTGCATGATAAGTGACGACGGAAGTGTTTATGCCGTCACAACAATGGTATCCGATACGGATAACTCCGAATACAGTTTCTTTTATGGGACTAAGGACGGTGCAAAAAATATTTCTTCCGATGACAGGCAGAAGGTAATGATTGACGTAAATGATGACGGCACAATGCTTTATCTTGATATGGGTAACGCAGAGTACGGCATCGTAAATGACAGGGCACTTACATATTATAACGGTGCTTCTGTCAAAAAAATCTCGGATGATGTCATGGATTACAGGTACCTTGACTCACAGGATTTGATATATTATACCGACAGGGACGGTAATCTTTTTACATATTATGACGGCACTGCAAAAAAAGCAGATAATGATGTGGATTCCTTCTGTGATAATGCCTTGGATGAAGATAATGTATACTATCTGAAAGAAAACGGCTGTTATCTTGCGGACAAAGATATTGATTACACAACGCCTTTATTCAGGACGACGTTATCCGACATTACATTGTATTATGATACGGATAATAATTATGCGTATATCACGGATTCCGGCAGTCTGTATTTTGTCGGAAGCATATCCTCAGGGGCTTCCGCTGCAAAAATATGCGAAAAGGATTATGGCGAAGAGCCTGTATTTACGGGAAAAGATATGTATATCGTCGATACTGACGGCAATCTTTTAAAATTGTACAGCGGCAACAGGATTATCGACACGGGCGTAAGCGGTCTTACTGCTGTTATTAATTCCGATGCGGTAGGTTACGTCAAAAACGGAGACTGTTACATTCGTCAGTCAAATAATAATAAAGTCAGAAAAATCTCACAGAAAAACAGCTTTTTACAGTGGGATAAAATAATATATTCAGAAAAAAAATACTATTTTGTAACAAAAGAAAATCTTCTCTATGAAGTATCGAAAAAAAATGATTACAAAACAATAGGCGAAACCGTCAAAATATGTATTTTTGTGGACTAAAATTCTTGAAATTTTTCTGCATTATGGTATACTGTTATAGGTTAGACTATAGTTTTAGTGATAATTAATTTATTAGGAGGAATTATTAAATGGCAAACAAATGGGTTTACATGTTTAGCGAAGGCGACATGACTATGCGTAATCTTCTTGGTGGTAAGGGTGCCAACCTTGCTGAAATGACAAGCATCGGACTTCCGGTACCACAGGGATTCACAATTACAACAGAAGCTTGTACTCAGTATTATGAGGACGGACGTAAGATTAACGACGAAATCATGGCTCAGGCTATGGAAGGCGTTAAGAAGATGGAAGAAATCAACGGCAAGAAGTTCGAGATCTCAAGAATCCACTCTTAGTTTCAGTTCGTTCAGGTGCAAGAGCATCTATGCCTGGTATGATGGATACAATCCTCAACCTTGGTCTTAACGATGATGTAGTTGCAGCTATGATCGCCGGCAATTCAGATCCTGCTTTTGAACGTTTCGTATATGACTCTTACAGACGTTTCATCCAGATGTTCTCTGACGTTGTTATGGAAGTTGGTAAGAAGTATTTTGAACAGTTAATCGATAAGATGAAAGAAGAAAAGGGCGTTAAGTTCGACGTTGAACTTACAGCAGCAGATCTTAAGACATTAGCTGAACAGTTTAAGGCTGAATACAAGAACCAGTTAGGAACAGATTTCCCTTCTGATCCTGTAGAACAGTTAAAGTTAGCTATCGAGGCTGTATTCCGTTCATGGGACAACCCACGTGCTAACGTTTATAGAAGAGATAACGATATCCCTTATTCATGGGGTACAGCAGTTAACGTAATGCCAATGGTATTCGGTAACTTAAATAACGAATCCGGTACAGGTGTTGCATTTACAAGAGATCCTGCTACAGGTGAGAAGAAGCTCATGGGTGAGTTCCTTACAAACGCACAGGGCGAAGACGTAGTTGCAGGTGTTCGTACACCAATGCCTATCGCTCAGATGGAACAGGAATTCCCAGAAGCATACGCTGAATTCATCAAAGTATGTGATACTCTTGAAAATCATTATCATGATATGCAGGATATGGAATTCACAGTTGAGAATAAGAAGTTATACATGCTCCAGTGCCGTAACGGTAAGAGAACAGCTCAGGCTGCACTCCAGATCGCATGTGACCTTGTTGATGAAGGACACAAGACAGAAGCTGAAGCAGTTGCTATGATTGATCCTCGTAACCTTGATACATTACTTCATCCACAGTTTGATGCTAAGGCTCTTAAGGCTGCAACACCAATCGGAAAAGGTCTTGGTGCTTCTCCTGGAGCTGCTTGCGGTAAAGTTGTATTCACAGCAGATGACGCTGTTGAATGGGCTGCAAAGGGTGAAAAGGTAGTTCTTGTACGTCTTGAGACATCTCCAGAAGATATCACAGGTATGAAGGCTGCTCAGGGTATCCTTACAGTTCGTGGTGGTATGACATCACACGCTGCCGTTGTTGCCCGTGGTATGGGTACATGCTGTGTATCAGGATGTGGCGAAATTGCTATGGACGAAGAAAACAAGAAGTTTACATTAGCAGGACAGACATTTACAGAAGGTTCTGAAATCTCTATCGACGGTACAACGGGTAACATCTACGCAGGAATCATTCCTACAGTTGATGCCCAGATCGCAGGTACATTCGGAAGAGTTATGGCTTGGGCTGACAAGTTCAGAACACTTAAAGTCAGAACAAACGCAGATACACCGGCTGACGCTAAGAAGGCTCGTGAACTCGGTGCAGAAGGTATCGGTCTTTGCCGTACAGAGCACATGTTCTTTGAAGAAGACAGAATTGCTGCATTCCGTGAAATGATCTGCTCAGATACAGTTGAAGAAAGAGAAGCAGCTCTTGAAAAGATTCTTCCTTACCAGCAGGGAGA
>JBNMKN010000133.1:0-4704 GCA_050874365.1 Butyrivibrio sp.
ATTGCTGTGGCAGATACGATAAAAGAGGACAGCCATAAGGCAATAAGCGAGCTTAAGAAAATGGGTATCCATGTGGTAATGCTAACAGGCGATAATGAAAAGACGGCGGCAATTATCGGTAAAGAAGCCGGAGTTGACGAAGTAATAGCCGGGGTCCTTCCTGACGGAAAAGAAAATGTTATCAGGGAGCTTATAAAAAAAGGCAAAACTGCAATGGTTGGTGACGGAATCAATGACGCACCTGCACTTACAAGAGCCGATATCGGTATCGCAATCGGTGCGGGAACAGATATAGCAATAGACGCAGCCGATGTTGTGCTTATGAAGAGCAGGCTTACGGATGTTGCGGCATCAATAAGACTTAGTAAATCAACCTTAAGGAATATACACGAAAATCTTTTCTGGGCATTTTTCTATAACACAATAGGAATTCCTCTGGCAGCAGGTGCTTTTGTAGGACTGGGACTTACTTTGAATCCTATGTTCGGTGCTGCAGCCATGAGCCTTAGCAGTTTCTGTGTTGTAACCAATGCGTTAAGACTTAACCTTGCTGATATTTACGGAAAACGTAAAAAAACTGAATAATTGTATTCCTTTCATTGCATAATATCCATAAAAAGGAGGTTGCAATGGATAAGGAAGCAAAAAAAAGATATAACGAATATGTGGAGACAGTCACACCGACCCATAACCTTTTAAGCCAGATGTTAAGAGCTTTTTTAACAGGCGGCATAATATGTACAGTTGGTCAGGGCTTAAGGAATGTCTTCACATATTTTTTTGATATGGATAAAGTAACGTCATCTACATGGGTATCCATAACTTTGATTTTTATTTCGGTAACATTAACGGCATTTGGAATATACCCGAATATAACGAAATACGGTGGGGCAGGATCTCTTGTACCAATCACGGGTTTTGCCAATTCCGTGGCGGCACCTGCCATAGAATTTAAAAAAGAGGGACAGGTATTCGGAATAGGATGTCAGATATTTAAGATTGCGGGACCGGTTGTGTTGTACGGAGTATTGTCCTCATGGATTCTCGGACTTATATATTGGATTGTAAAATTAATTAACAGTTAAATATGTGTTGAAAAAATATATAAGGCACATTATAATGAATGGACTGACTTTAAGGAAGAATATCATGAAAAAGAACAATAAATTTTTTAAGTATGTATCACAGAATATTTTTGCAATGATTGGTATGTCCTGCTATATCATTGCCGATACGTTTTTTATATCAAGGGCAGAGGGAACCGACGGAATAACGGTTTTAAATCTTGCACTTCCATTATACGGAATTATATTCGCAATCGGCGCCATGATTGGAATTGGTTCGGCAACAAGATATGCAATAGCAAGAGAACGAAAAGATAAGGACGAGAACAGATATTTCTGTAATGCAATTATTTTTGAAATACTGATTGGACTTATATTTACGGTTGCAGGCGTATTTTTTACTGACAAAGTTATGGGAATAATGGGTGCCGACAAAGGAATAATTGAACTTGGCAGAGGATATAACAGAATATTTTTAGCTTTTGCACCGGCATTTATGGTTAATTATACATTTACCGGATTTGTCAGAAATGACAATGATTCCAGACTTGTTATGATTGCCACGCTGACAAGCTGCGCATCCAATATTTTACTTGATTATGTATTTATGTTTCCAATGGGAATGGGCATGAACGGTGCGGCACTTGCCACATCTTTATCACCTATTATAAGTATACTGATATGTTCGGTCCATTTCTTCAAAAAGAAAAACAGAATCAGAATGGTTCCCTCATTGCCAAGCGTGAAGTTGTTATTTAAATCCTGCCAGCTCGGGGTTGCGTCCTTTGTGGCAGAGATTTCTTCTGCCGTTACAACAACTGTCTTTAACTTTATCCTTCTTAGGATAGCCGGCAACACAGGTGTTGCGGCTTACGGTCTTATTGCCAACCTTGCCCTTGTGGGAGCAGCTATTTTTAACGGTATTGCACAGGGAACACAGCCTCTTGTAAGCGAGTCCTTTGGTAAAGGAGATGATAAAGAGGTTGCCATATACTTAAAAAAAGCTGTAATCACGGCTTTTGTATTTGCACTTATAATTGTGGGAATAATATACGGATTCACGGATTACTGTGTGGCTCTTTTTAACAGTGAACATTCTAAAGCACTTGCTGACCTTGCATATCCGGGAATGAGAATATATTTTATAGGATTTATTTTTGCATCTTTAAATATTGTATGTGCAGGATTCTTCGGAGCTACGGAACAGGCAGGCAGAACATTTTTAATATCAATAATGAGAGGCTTTGTAATGAATGTGATAAGTTCACTGGTGCTTTCATCAATATTCGGCATAACCGGTGTATGGCTGGCATTCCCGGTTGCGGAATTTGTGACAGGTGTTGTGACTGCCTTGCTCCTCAGAAAATATTTTCATAAGAACAGGACGGAAAGCCATGAATGAAATAGAAGCACATTACAATAAATTTAACGAAGAAAAAAGGCTGGATTCCCGCCATGGCAGGGTGGAATATATTACCTCCATGAAGTATATACATAAATATATACCGGAATGTGATAATCCGGCAGACATCAATATTCTCGATATAGGTGCAGGAACGGGAAGGTATTCCGTTCCCCTTTCAGAGGAAGGATATACGGTAACGGCAATAGAACTTGTAAGACATAATCTTGGTCTTTTAAAAGCAAAAAACAGTAACGTAATCGCCAAACAAGGCAACGCCCTTAATCTGAAGAAATATCCGGAAAACTACTATGATGTGGTTCTTTTATTCGGACCGATGTATCATCTTTTTACTTTTGAAGATAAGTTAAAAGCCCTTAATGAAGCGAAAAGAGTATGTAAAAAAGGCGGAACTATTCTTGTAGCATACATAATGAATGAGTACGGTGTAATAACATACGGATTTAAGAAGCAGCATATCCTTGAAAGCATTAAAGAGGGTAAACTGACGGAGAATTTCCAGATACGTTCAGAGGAAAAGGATTTATATGATTACATGAGACTTGAGACCATTAACAGCCTTAATGAAGCTGCGGGTCTTGAAAGAATACAGATAATTACCCCTGACGGTGCCGCTGATTTTATGCGTCAGGAACTTAACAGACTGACGGAGGAAGAATTTGAAATATTTATAAAATATCATCTGTCAATATGCGAACGTCAGGATATTCTGGGAGCATCGGCACATACCCTTGATATACTAAAAAAATAAAAGTTGTTGCATATTGTCAAAAATTCTGTTATAGTGTCTGCGTAATATAAAATCTTATTGGAGGAATTTTAGGAATGGACAAAGTCATTGATGTAGTATTTAACAAGGTAGCTAATTATTTCAAGTATGTTATGTGAGTATTTGCGTTCATCTCAATTCTTGGTATATTGATACCAACAAGTGTTTTTGGTGTTTCAGTAGGTAATTATTTTAGCATGAATAAGAATGTTTTAAGCGGTGGACCTGCAAGAGCGGTTTTTGTTATCATTTTTGCACTTGCAATTATCTACATTGCAGTTAAGAAGAATGAACTTATACCAAGTATTGCAGCAGTTGTATTAGCACTTCTTGTTGTAATTATTGCAGGTGTAGGCGGTATGGGTGCTGCTAAGATAATGTTTACCGGTGGCGTAAGAATCATCAGATGGGCTAGAGTTTGGTTATTAATAACAGCAATAATCAATGCAGCTTTAATCGCACTTAAGCAGTTTGTTATCAAGAACAACTAATTACATATTGGATAGAATATAATCAGACCTCCGGTTGTGTAAAGCAGCCGGAGGTCTTATATGTTAAAATACATCAATGTAGATGATTAAATTTAATCATTGATATAATCATAAAATGTGATAATATATATCAAGACTATTGAAATATTTTATTGTGAAAGAAGGACATATAATGAAAAACGCATCTAAATATGAAAGACAATATTTTATGCCACCTGTATGTGAATACGACTGGGTTAAGAAGGAGTATATAGATAAGGCTCCAAACTGGTGTTCCGTTGACTTAAGAGATGGTAATCAGGCACTTATCGAGCCTATGAGCCTTGATGAGAAGTTAGAGTTTTTCCAGATGCTTGTAGATATAGGTTTTAAAGAAATTGAAGTAGGATTCCCTGCAGCGTCCGAAACAGAATATATTTTTATGAGAACTCTTATTGAAAGGGATATGATTCCTGATGATGTAACCGTTCAGGTACTTACACAGGCAAGAGAGCATATCATAAGAAAGACTTTTGAAGCAGTAAAAGGAGCACCTCATGCAGTAATACATCTTTATAACTCAACATCTGTTGCACAGCGTGAACAGGTATTCCGTAAGGATAAGGAACAGATTAAGAAACTCGCCATTGACGGAGCAAAACTTTTAAAAGAACTTGCCGATGAGACAGACGGTAATTTCTCATTTGAGTACAGCCCTGAAAGTTTCCACGGAACAGAAGTCGATTATGCGGTGGATGTATGTAATGCGGTTCTTGATGTATGGAAGCCGGAAGCAGGCAATAAGGCAATAATCAACATACCTGCAACAGTAGAGACAGCCATGTCACATGTTTTTGCCACACAGATTGAATATGTCAGCAAGCATTTAAAATACAGGGACAATGTAATATTAAGCCTTCATCCTCATAATGACAGAGGCTGCGCCGTAAGTGATGCGGAGCTCGGACTTCTTGCGGG
>JBNMKN010000134.1:0-4678 GCA_050874365.1 Butyrivibrio sp.
CAAAGCAGAGCTGACATCTTTGATTTGGCAGCATCCCTGTACCTCCAGAGAGCAACTAAAACCCAGTAACTACAGAAGAGAAGCATTGCGAGGGAGGCGGAGATTTTAAGAACGGTCTTACCGCCGGCTACGGATGACGGAGTGCTTATTACATATAATTTTATGCTGCCGTCGTGGTTTTTAGTACAACTGAGCATATAAATATTTTTTGAGGACAAATCGCTTTCGTAGAATATGTCATCGTCATAATCTTCTTTTATTTTGCCAAAATCCGTATTAAATATGGAGTTTAACATAAATTCATCGTTTTTAACGTAGCGGAATACTGCGTCCGGATATTCAGGTGAGGCAAGGTATTTTTTTTCATCACCGTATTTTGTGAGTGAAAAAGTCGTTCCTGCAAAAGCAGAGTCTTTTGCCGAATAAGTAATATTGTTTTTGTCATCAAGGATTAAGATGTCCACAATGTCACCTGAGGCATTGGCAGCTTTTGAGACTTTGGATTTTAGGGCATCGGTATTGGCTGTATATTTTTCAAGACGGGAATACTGCCATGCAAAATTAATACGTTCCCTGTAAAAAACACCTACAAGGGCGGTGCAGCCTATTCCTAAGACAATTGTTACTACAATAAATACTATTGCGATTTTTCTGAATTTCCATTTGGATAGCATTTTTTCAAATTTGTTCATATAAATTTCCTCCTTGTTCTTTTTCATGATTACTTAATAAAACCGGCAGCAGAAGCAGTACGCACAGTGACATAAACACAACAGGTACTATTATTAAAGTAAGGGAAATGCCGGCAAATACAAGCGACGTCGGTACGGTTACGGTTAATATGCACAAAGCTATAAACAGACGGAGTTGTATCACGGCTTTTCGTTTTTTGATGAGTTCATCACATTTTTCATTAATCGCAGGTGTAAGTTCACAAATCAGTTCATCGACCTTTTGATTCATAAATAATCCTTCCTTTCATTTACTGATAACCATTTTCTGAGTTTTACCGTTCCGTCATGGATACGGCTTTTTATCGTCTTTTGCGGGATGTTAAGTCTTTCTGAAATCTCCGCAAGCGTCAGGGATTCTTCGTATTTCAGTCTGATTAAAAGGCCTTGTTCTTTTGGAAGCCTGTCAATTGCCATAAGGACTTCTTCGTATTGAAGTTTCTTTTCCACCTCTGTAGCTACGTCGTTTTTATCCGCAATATCAAGATTTTCGATATCCTCTGCATTTATTTTTTCATGGCGCATGTAATCGAGAAAACAGTTTTTTGCAATTGTTATCAACCACGTTCCGAAGGCTGCCTTGTTATCGGGATTAAACTTTTCGATATTTCTTACCATTTTTAAAAATGTGTCCTGGGTTAAATCTTCGGTAAGTGTCTGATTTGCCGTCATTTTCAGGAGAAAGCCGGAAACGTATGGATAGTAGCTGCGTATCAGTTCTTCAAAGGCCTGTTTGTTGCCTTTCTGGCTTTTTTTTATTAATGATGTTTCATTCAAGCGTCTTCCTCCTTTTCTGATTTTCATATAATTATACGGTAGTAATTAGAAAAGGTTGGTAAAACCGGAGTAAAAATCAGGTAAAAAATCATACGAATTGTTAACCACAATAAATATATGGTTGACAATTAGAAGATTAACTACTATACTTCAAAAGGAATTTATAGGAGGAAACCTCATAAAGAGGAAAAAGAAAAAATGGCGAAAAAATATTTTAACACTAAATCAATCGTATTAATGGCATTGTTTGCTGCACTTTTATGCGTGTCTGCATATATCAGCATTTCATTACCTATTCCGGGAGCACCACATCTTACATTGGTAAACTTTATGGTTTTACTTATATCTTTTGTGCTTCCTGTATTTCAGCCGGCACTTGTAGTTGCGGTATGGATGCTTCTTGGAATCGTTGGCGTTCCTGTATTTATCGGAGGAGCTACAGGAATCGGATACCTTATCGGACCATGGGGCGGATACACATTATCATTTATCGTAGTTGCGATACTTGCTCCTATTGTAAGAGGTAAAAAATACAACCGAATCAAATTTACAATTCTTTCCGTAGCCGCAGCACTTTTAATAGACTTCCTTGGAATGCTCTGGCTTACATTTATCGGCGGACACTCAATCAAGTATTCATTTACATACGGTTTTGTGCCATTCCTTCCATTGGATTTAATCAAGGCTGTTGTTGTTGCGCAGATTGTACCGCTGTTCAGAAAAGTTATTGTTGAACAGAGTGAATAGATTTTCTACCATAAAAATACGAGCGAACCGACTGTAAGGTCTTTTCGCTCGTAAATTATTTTGTCTCTGTTATCTTATATTCTGCCATTAATCCACTTAAGCACATCTTCATAAACGATATTTCGGTCAACATCGTTAAGAATCTCATGTCTCATGTCAGGGTAAAGCTTTAATGACACATCGGAAATTCCGAGGTGTTTGTAGGTGTCATAGACTTTTTTAGGACCCTTACCGTAATTCCCCACAGGGTCACACATTCCCGCAATTACAAAAATAGGAAGTGACTTAGGAATTGATACAAGGTTCTTGGGATTATCTACATAGTGCAATATTGAAAACAATGTTTTGAAACCGTTGCTGGTAAACGGAAAACCGCAAAGAGGGTCTTCGTTGTATTTTTTAAGAATCTCATCATTACGGACAACCCAGTCATTCTTTCCGGTGGGATTGGCTATTTTCTTATTATAGCCGCCGAAAGAAAGACGGTCTATCAGCTTGGACTTATTATGTCCCTTTGAAAAACTGCCGGAAATTGCTGATACAACCTTGCCAAAGCCTGTAACAAAAGCAGGCTTCGTTCCTGTTCCGCAGATAATCGCACCACGGATACCTTTACCGTACATGGTAAGATATTTTCTTGCAATGAATGACCCCATGCTGTGACCGAGAATAAAATAAGGAAGCCCCGGATGTTCGCTTTCGGTCATCTTCTTGAGGCGGTGGACATCACGGACGACAATAACATCCGCATTATCTTTCGCAAAATATCCTAACTCCTCTGACGATACGGTAAGACCGTGTCCCAGATGGTCATTGCCTACCACGATAAAACCGTTGTCACACATAAATGTGGCAAATTCATCGTATCGTTCCATATGCTCCTGCATACCGTGGATAATCTGTAATATGCCCTTTGCGGGAACTTCATCGTTCTGCCATTTATATGCCTGACACTTATGAATACCGTCTCTTGACAGGTATGTAAATCTTGATTTTGTAACCATACACCCTCCAAAATATTTTATGAACTCATTATATCATAAACATTGATTTTTTAAAACGAATATTATAAAATTACAATGATTATAATTTTTATGGAGGAAAGATATGATCGAATTAAGTAAAAACGGCGTGTACCTCATTAATGGAACACAGGTTGTTGATGAGAACAACTTAGATGAACTTAAGGCATTAACAGGAAGCGTACCGGTTAAAGAAGATGCGGCGAAGAACACTATTGCTTACGGAATCCTTGAATCACACAATGTTTCGGGAAACATGGACAAGCTTCAGATAAAGTTTGATAAATTGACATCTCATGATATCACATTTGTAGGTATAATCCAGACCGCAAGAGCAAGCGGACTTGAGAAGTTCCCTATTCCTTATGTACTTACCAACTGTCACAACAGCCTTTGTGCGGTAGGCGGTACAATTAATGAAGATGACCATATGTTTGGTCTTACATGTGCCAAGAAATACGGCGGAATCTATGTACCACCTCATCAGGCAGTTATCCACCAGTTTGCAAGGGAAATGCTTGCCGAGAGCGGTAAGATGATTCTTGGTTCTGACAGCCATACAAGATACGGAGCTCTTGGTACAATGGCAGTCGGAGAAGGCGGACCTGAACTTGTTAAACAGTTATTAAGCAAGACATACGATATAGACCGTCCGGGTGTTGTAGCAATTTACCTCACAGGAGAGCCTATGAAGGGTGTCGGTCCGCAGGACGTTGCCATTGCCATTATCGGAGCAGTATTTGCCAACGGTTATGTTAAGAATAAAGTAATGGAATTTGTAGGTCCGGGCGTATCTAACCTCAGTGCTGATTTCAGAATCGGTGTGGATGTTATGACAACAGAGACAACCTGTCTTTCATCAATCTGGAGAACAGATGATAAGATTAAAGATTTTTATGATATACACGGAAGAAGCGAAGCATACAAAGAACTTAATCCGGGAGCCGTTACCTATTATGACGGAGCGGTATTCGTTGAACTTGATAAGATTAAGCCAATGATCGCAATGCCATTCCATCCAAGTAACGCATACACAATAGAGGAACTTAATGCCAACCTTGAAGATATTCTTCACGATTGTGAGCAGAAAGCAAAGGTAAGCTTTGGAGATAAAGTACAGTTCAATCTTACCAATAAGATTAAAAACGGCAGACTTTATGTTGACCAGGGTATCATAGCAGGCTGTGCCGGCGGTGGATATGAAAATATCTGTGATGCGGCAGACATATTAAGAGGCAGATCAATCGGTGCCGATGAGTTTACACTCAGCGTATATCCTGCAAGTACACCTATTTACGTTGAACTTGCAAGAAACGGCAGACTTGCAGACCTTATGGCAACAGGTGCGATTGTTAAGACAGCATTCTGCGGACCTTGTTTCGGTGCCGGAGATACACCTGC
>JBNMKN010000135.1:0-4625 GCA_050874365.1 Butyrivibrio sp.
AAGCTTGTATTATAATCCGTATAAAATGGAGGAACCTTTATGGATTTTTTATCCGCAATAAAAAATATTGCCGGAGAAGAGTGTATATTTCGCAATGAAATGATGTCGGACCACACCACTTTTAAGGTGGGTGGACCGGCAAAATATTTTGTAGTGCCTTACAGGGCAGAGGATATAAGAAAATATATACTGGCAGCAGAAGAATATAAAATACCGTATTACGTTATCGGTAATGGAAGTAATTTACTGGTATCGGATAAAGGCTATGACGGAATGATAATAATGCTTGGACGTGACCTGGGCAATATAACCGTAAGTGGTGACAGGATTATGGCAGAAGCGGGAACTTCCCTTGCCAGACTTTTTAATACGGCAAGAAGACATTCTCTTTCGGGACTGGAATTTGCGGCAGGAATACCGGGAACTTTGGGAGGTGCCTGTTATATGAATGCAGGTGCATACGGCGGTGAGATGAAGGATGTGCTTACAAAAGTCGTAACGATTGACAGACATGGCAATACCCATGAATATAAACAGGGTGAGATGGAACTGTCCTATAGAAACAGCATTTTTATACGGAAACAGGAGATAATCCTGTCGGCAGAAATGAAACTTTGCAAAGGCGATGCAGAGGAAATGACCCATAAAGTCAATGAACTTTTAGAAAAACGGAAGGAAAAACAACCTCTTGAATATCCAAGTGCGGGAAGCACTTTTAAAAGACCGGAGGGCGACTTCGCAGGACGTCTCATCGAAGAGTGCGGACTTAAAGGAAAAGGCGTCAACGGTGCCGAGGTTTCAAAAAAACATGCAGGTTTTGTTATCAACAGAAATAATGCAACAGCTAAAGACATATACGATACCATAAATCTTGTTATAGATACCGTTCTGGAAAAAACAGGCATAAAATTAGAGCCAGAAGTAAGATTATTGGGGGATTTTGGCGGGAACACTTGACGAAAGGTGTAATATGTTGTAATAATTAAGTTTGTTGCTACCTTTATGCAAGGAGAGAGGCTTATGAAAATTGTAATAGTAACAGGAATGTCGGGAGCGGGAAAGAGAACTGCACTTAAGGTATTGGAAGATGCCGGATATTATTGTGTGGATAATCTGCCTGTGGAACTCGTTTTAAAATTTGTGGAACTTGCTTTGGCAAGCAGCAGACAGGTTAATATTGCAATCGGCGTTGATGTGCGTGTAGGCGACACATTTTCGGATCTCTCTAAGGTGCTTGAGCGTATGCAGCACAGAAAGTACGAATATGAAGTCCTTTTTCTGGATGCCGATGATG
Organism: Butyrivibrio sp.; assembly: GCA_050874365.1. GTDB lineage: Bacteria > Bacillota > Clostridia > Lachnospirales > Lachnospiraceae > Eshraghiella. The sequence continues at coordinate 1,295 of JBNMKN010000135.1, forward strand.
AAGTCCTTGTAAAACGTTACAAAGAGACAAGGCGTAATCATCCTCTGGCGGGAGACCACCGTGTCATAGAGGGTATTCAAAAAGAAAGAGAAGAACTTGCTTTTATCAAAGATAAAGCAGATTATATTATAGATACAAGTACACTGCTTACGAGGGATCTTAAGCAGGAACTTGAAAAGATATTCGTAGATGATGAGAATTTTAAAAGCCTCATGGTTACAATTCTCTCATTTGGATTTAAGTATGGGATTCCGGAAGATGCGGATTTGGTATTTGATGTGCGTTTTCTTCCTAATCCGTATTATATTGATGAACTGAAGCCTCTTACCGGCAATGATATGCCTATTAAAGAGTATGTAATGGGATTTGATATAGCACATCAGTTTCTTGATAAGCTTACCGATATGATAGAATTTCTTATTCCCAATTATATACTTGAGGGCAAGAACAGGCTTGTAATTGCCATAGGATGTACAGGTGGGAGACACAGATCGGTTACCCTTGCCAATGAGTTATACAAAAGACTTGAGGGCGGGGAATATGGTATTAAGATAGACCATAGAGATATTAATCTCGATACCAAGACTAAAAGATAGAGGAAAGTGTTATGTCTTTTTCTCACCAGGTAAAAGATGAGCTGGTAACGGTAGCACCGGGAGCCAGACATTGTCAGATAGCGGAAATCGCCGCAATTATCAGTATGAACGGTGACATATATACAGACTGCCACGGACGACATCGTATAAGAATACAGTCTGAAAGGCTGGCTGTGGTAAGTAAATGCCAGAGGCTGATAAGTAAAGCGTTTTCATATATAACCGGGTCAACGGTCAGGAGAAACCGTGAAACGGGCAATACTGTGTATACCATATGGGTGAAAGATTCAGACGTTGCGATTAAAATACTTCTTGCGACAAAGCTGATGGATGTGGATGGCAGTATTAACAGGGATTTATCTCTGGTAAGTATTATGGGTATAAGCAGCATGTGCTGCAAAAGAGCATTTTTAAGAGGAGCATTTCTTGCGGGAGGGTCACTATCGGACCCGGAGAAATCGTATCACTTTGAAATTGTATCTTCAGGAAAGGAAAAAGCCTCCCAGATAGCGGATGCGATGAATGCTTTTCATCTGGATGCAAGAATTGTTGAAAGACGTAAATCATATGTGGTATATCTTAAAGAGGGTGCTCAGATAGTTGATATGCTTAATGTAATGGGTGCACGCATAGCCTTAATGGACCTTGAAAATGTCAGGGTGCTTAAGGAGGTTCGTAATTCTGTGAACCGTCAGGTGAATTGTGAAACAGCTAACCTTAACAAGACTATTCATGCAGCGGTAAAACAGACAGAGGATATATGCTATATAAGAGATCATATGGGGCTTAACAGCCTTCCTGACGGTCTTTGTGAAATAGCAGAGATAAGACTACAATATCCGGATACTCCGTTAAAAGATTTGGGAACAATGTTATCAGTTCCCCTTGGTAAATCAGGAGTTAATCACAGACTTAGAAAGATAAGCCAGATAGCAGACAGTCTCAGAGAAAAAAATGGTATAGCACCAGGAGGAATTAGTAATGATAACGAAAAACATGAAAATTGAGATTTCAACAGGATTAGAGGCAAGACCGGTTGCAGTATTTGTACAGGTCGCAAGTCAGTTTGAAAGTTCCATTTATGTTGAGGTTGGTAACAAAAAAGTCAATGCAAAAAGTATTATGGGAATGATGACGTTAGGCCTTGATGCCGGAGAAGAAGTGCTTGTAAGTGCCACCGGAAATGATGAAAAAGATGCTATTGCAGAAATCGAAAAATATTTAAGCGCAAAGTAATATGTAATATATGAACTGCTGTACCGGACGGTGCAGCAGTTTTTTGGAGGTATTTATGTCATTTACACATTTACATGTACATACGGAATACAGCCTTCTTGACGGCTCGGGAAAAATTGAAGAAATAACAGCAAGGGCAAAAGAACTGGGAATGGACAGCCTTGCCATAACGGACCACGGTGTAATGTACGGTGTGATTGATTTTTACAGGGCAGCCCGTAATGTGGGAATCAAACCGATTCTTGGCTGTGAGGTATATGTAGCACCGGGCTCACGCTTTGAAAAAGAACCTGGAATAAGTGATGACAGATATTATCACCTTATTTTACTTGCAGAAAACAATACCGGATACGCTAACCTTATGAAAATTGTGTCTAAAGGTTTCGTTGACGGTTTTTATTATAAACCGAGGGTGGATTATGAAGTTCTTGAGGAGTATTCGGAAGGAATAATATGTTTAAGTGCGTGTCTTGCAGGTGAGGTACAGAAGCTTCTTGCAAGAAATCTTTATGAAGAAGCCTGTAAAGCGGCACTTAAATACGAAGCAATATTCGGAAAAGGAAATTATTTCCTTGAATTACAGGATCACGGAATACCTACGCAGAAATTAGTCAATAAGCTTCTTGTCAGAATGAGCAGGGAACTTAACATAGAGCTTGTTGCTACCAATGACGTACATTATACCTACGAGGACGATGCGGAGGCCCATGATATACTTCTTTGCATACAGACAGGCAAAAAAGTAAATGACGAGGACAGAATGAGATATGAGGGAGGGCAGTATTACCTAAAATCGGAAGAAGAAATGAGAGCATTGTTCCCTTATGCACCGGAGGCTCTTGATAATACACATAAGATTGCAGAACGTTGTAATGTCGAGATAGAATTCGGCGTAACCAAACTCCCTAAATATGATGTGCCTGAGGGTTTTACTTCGGAATCATATCTTGAACATCTCTGTATGGAGGGACTTGTAAAAAGATACGGGGAACGTGCCACGGGACTTGAAGAAAGACTTGATTATGAATTATCCGTAATCAAAAAAATGGGTTATGTGGATTATTTCCTTATCGTCTGGGATTTTATCAATTATGCAAAAAGCAACGGCATAGCTGTAGGACCGGGACGAGGTTCGGCAGCAGGCTCCATCGTTGCATACTGCCTTGAAATAACAGATATCGACCCTATAAAATACAATCTTATTTTTGAACGATTTCTTAATCCTGAGCGTGTATCAATGCCCGATATTGATATTGACTTCTGTTATGAAAGAAGACCTGAAGTTATAGATTATGTAATGAGAAAATACGGAAAAGACCGTGTGGTACAGATTGTAACGTTCGGTACGCTTGCGGCAAAAGGTGTAATCAAGGATGTTGGACGTGTACTTGATATGCCTTATTCCGTTACGGACAGCCTTTCAAAGATGATACCTAATGAAATAGGCATGACCCTTGATAAAGCCCTTAACGCCAACAATGAATTCAGGACACGCTATG
>JBNMKN010000136.1:0-4621 GCA_050874365.1 Butyrivibrio sp.
ATTATGTGTTTGACCCGGAGGTAAAGCTTAAAAGATTCTTTTCTGAGGGCAGCAAGGGCGAATATATTTTCCTTGTGGATGAAGCCCATAATCTGGTTGACAGGGCGAGGAACATGTATTCGGCTGAGATTTATAAAGAAGATATGCTTTCCGTGAAAAAGCTGGTGGCGGGTTACGGTAAAAAGCTTGCGGGTATCCTTGAACGCTGCAACAGATATATGCTTGAGATGAAGCGAAAATGCGACGAGGAATATATGATTGAGGAAAATGATGATTTACTCTCAATCGCTCTCAAAAGTCTTGAAACGGAGATTTCCCACTTCATGGAAAATAACAGGGATTTTCCGTACATGACAGAACTGCTGGAGTTTTATTTTAATGTATGTCACTTTAATGCCATGTATGAAAAGACGGACGAGAATTATGTAAAATATTGTGAACATACTGAGCGTGGCTTTATGTACAGGCTTTTCTGCGTAAATCCCGGCAATAACATAAGGGAGTGCGTTGACTCCGGCAGAAACGCCGTGTTCTTTTCGGCAACTCTTTTACCCGTCAACTATTACAAAGAACTTCTTACAGGGGACATATACGAACCTGCAATATATGTTAATTCACCTTTCGATGTCAATAAAAGACTGCTTGTCATAGGAAATGATGTTACCAGCAGGTACACAAGAAGAAATACCGACGAATTTATAAAGGTAAAAGAATATATACTTAGAATCGCAGGAAGCAGAAAAGGGAATTATCTTGTCTTTTTCCCGTCTTATAAGTATATGGAAAGCGTATATGAACTGTTTTACGGTGAGGATGTGCGGGTAATTATTCAAAATAACAATATGTCCGAAAAAGACAGGGAAGAATTTCTTGCGGAATTTGAAAATAACAGTGATGATATTCTTTTGGGATTTTGTGTACTTGGCGGATTGTTTTCGGAAGGGATAGATTTGAAAAAAGACAGCCTTATCGGAAGTATCATTGTAGGTACGGGACTTCCGTCAATCAGTACGGAAAACAGCATCCTTAAAACCTTCTATGACGAAAGGGAAAACAAAGGCTACGAATACGCTTATGTATATCCCGGCATGAATAAAGTGCTTCAGGCTGCGGGAAGAGTTATACGGACAGACGAAGATACGGGTATCATAGCTTTGCTTGACGACAGATTCCTTTGGGAGAGATATGTAAACCTGTTTCCGAAAGAATGGAGTAATTACCATATTGTCAACATAGAAAATGTTAATGAAGAAATACTGGATTTTTGGCGTGATGTGATTTATAATACTACAGAAAGTGTGTAAAAATACATGATAAATTAGGAGAACTACGTATGATTGAAGAAATCGTATCATTGCAGATGCCGGTAGAGGAACGCCTTGTAATTAAGAAAAACAGACTGCTCCCTCCTGTAACGGATAAATCCACAAAGAGGATTTCCATAGTTACCGGTACACATGGCGATGAACTTAATGGCCAGTACGTTTGTTATAAATTAATTGAAAAAATCAAAGCAGAACCTCAGAACCTTGCGGGAATAGTCGATGTGTATCCTTCAATTAATCCCCTTGGAATTGATACGGGAACAAGAGGTATTCCGATGAATGACCTTGATATGAACAGGGTGTTCCCGGGTAACGATTCAGGAGCAATGGCTGAGTATATTGCTTATAATATAATCCAGGATATAATCGGAAGTGATATGTGCGTTGATGTACATTCTTCCAATATTTTTATAAAAGAAGCACCACAGGTAAGATTAAGTCCCGAACTTTTTGAAAAACTGCTTCCTTACGCTAAGCTTATGAATGCCGACATAATATGGGCATTGTCATCTGCAGCGTATCTTGAATCTTCACTTGCCAACTGCCTTAATATGTTTGGCGTCCCTTCTTTGGTTGTTGAGATGGGAGCCGGTTCAAGAATTTCAAGAAAATATGCAAGACAGACACTTACGGGTATTTTAAGACTTATGAAAGAGCTTGGAATATGGAAAGGGGATATAACCGATGAGATAAGGGAACCTATCGTAGCCCATAAGGGTGATGTATCCGCAATCCATACTACAAGATCAGGTCTTTTTATCCTTGAAGATGTGGAAGAACTTGGGGTATATATCCGCAAAGGAACATATATCGGTAAGATAGTTGACCCTCTTACGGGAGAGATACTCGAAGATATAATATCGCCTAAGGATGGCTTCTTATTCACACTTAGGGAACACCCTGTTGTATATAAAGGGGCTATTGTGGCACGAATATATGCGGAGCATGACGGAGGTGGACTTGATGCGTAAAGAAGTATTGTATACTCTTGAAGGAATCTACAGGGAAGATTTCAGGATAACGGGTTTTACCTTCGGACAGGGCGACAGGGCAGCCTGTGTTGTAGGCTCGATGCGAGGTAACGAATACCAACAGACATATATATGTTCACAGCTTATTAAAGAGCTTAAGAAGTTAGAAGAACACGGACAGATTGCAAGCGGTAAAGAAATACTTATCATTCCTTGTATTAACCAGTATGCAACTAATATCGATAAAAGGTTCTGGCCGTTAGACGATTCCGATATTAACAGAAAGTTTCCGGGATTTATTAACGGGGATACCACACAGCAGATAGCAGCCAACTTAATGGAAGTAATAAAAGGCTTCAGTTACGGAATACAGCTTACAAGTTTTTATATGCCGGGTAATTTTGTACCTCATATAAGAATGATGGAGACCGGCTTCCAGAACCCGAGCCTGGCTAACCTTTTCGGACTGCCTTTTGTTGTAATCAGAAAGCCTAAGCCTATGGATACGGCAACCCTTAATTATAACTGGCAGATGAGCGGTACAAGTGCATTTTCACTTTATACGACTTGTACCGATTATATAGATGATGTTTCCGCAAGACAGGCAGTTGCGTCCATTCTCAGGTTTTTAACAAGAATGGGAATAATCAAATACAACAATCACAGCGGATATATTGCAGAGGTCATTAACGAAGATGACCTTACATCAATTAAGTCAGAGACATCAGGTCTTTACAGGAGGGTAATTAACCCCGGAGACCCTGTGTACAGAGGCAGCGTCATAGGCGAGATAATAGACCCCTATGAAGGCAGTGTCATAAGTCAGGTAACGTCACCTACGGAGGGACTTGTATTTTTTACTTATACAGGTCCGACAGTTATGGAAGATGCGGTAGTTTGCAAAGTAATCCGAAGATTACATGAATAATATATAACATAAAGGAGAACACCATGAGTAAGGTAAAGAGAGTTTATTCTGAAAAGATGCCTGAATTTGCAGTTAAGGCAAAGGAGCTTAGTGAAGAAATAAGCAGCTATCTTAACATTAATACTGTAACCAATGTAAGAGTATTAATCAGGTATGACATCGAAAATATCACAAAGGAAACATACGAAAAAGCACTTGTAACTGTTTTTTCCGAGCCACCTGTTGATTATGTATATGAGGAAGATTTTACCCATAACGATAATGAACATGTATTTGGTGTTGAATTTTTACCGGGACAGTTTGACCAGAGAGCGGACAGTGCCGTACAGTGTATCAAATTATTAAAAGAAGATGAAGAGCCTGTTATTAAGACAGCAACTGTTTATGCCATAGAAGGTAACCTTACAGACGAAGAACTTGACAGAATTAAGAGCTTTTGTATCAATCCTGTTGATTCAAGGGAAGCAGACATCGAAAAGCCCGAGACTCTTGTAACTGTATTCCCGGAGCCTGCGGATGTAATCGTATTTGACGGCTTTAAGGATATGGAGGAGGACAGACTTCACGATTTGTATGCGTCACTTGGACTTGCCATGACTTTTAAGGATTTCCTTCATATACAGAATTATTTTAAGAATGAAGAACATAGGGATCCTTCAATGACAGAAATCAGGGTTCTTGATACATACTGGTCAGACCATTGCCGTCATACAACTTTCTCAACAGAACTTAAAAACATTAAGTTTGAGGATGGCTTCTACAAAGAGCCTATTGAAAAAGCTTTTGAAGATTATAAAAATACATTTGCGGATGTATATGCCGGACGTGACGATAAATTCGTATGCCTTATGGACATAGCTCTCCTTGCAATGAAAAAACTTAAAAAAGAAGGCAGACTTGACGACATGGAAGTGTCTGATGAGATTAATGCCTGCAGTATTGTTGTTCCTGTTGAAATCGACGGAAAGACAGAAGAATGGCTTATTAATTTCAAGAATGAGACACATAACCATCCTACAGAAATCGAACCTTTCGGTGGTGCCGCAACATGTCTCGGAGGTGCTATAAGAGACCCGCTTTCAGGACGTACCTATGTATATCAGGCAATGCGTGTCACAGGTGCGGCAGACCCAACATTATCACTTGACAAGACTATGGCAGGTAAGCTTCCTCAGAAGAAGATTGTAAGGGAAGCTGCACACGGTTACAGCTCTTACGGTAACCAGATAGGTCTTGCAACAGGATATGTAAAAGAAATATATCATCCTAATTATGCAGCCAAGAGAATGGAAATCGGTGCCGTTATGGGTGCTGCTCCAAGAAAAGACGTTATAAGAGAGACTTCTGATCCGGGAGATATCATCATTCTTCTCGGCGGAAGAACAGGACGTGACGGC
>JBNMKN010000137.1:0-4576 GCA_050874365.1 Butyrivibrio sp.
ATCATCAATATCCCTTGCGCCCTTAATTCCTTTGGCTATGTCTGCCGCATGTGCAGCTATCTTAGAAGCGATAATGCCCTGCTTTACATCATCCACGTTAGGAAGTGCAAGATGTTCCGCAGGTGTTACATAACATAAAAATGCCGCTCCGTTCATAGCCGCAACCGCTCCTCCGATTGCCGCTGTTATATGGTCATAACCCGGTGCAATATCTGTTACAAGAGGTCCGAGTACATAAAAAGGTGCTCCCATACATATTGTTTTCTGCACCTGCATATTGGCTGCAATCTGGTCAAGAGGAACGTGTCCCGGTCCTTCAACCATAACCTGCACATTATGCTCCCATGCTCTCTTTGTAAGTTCACCCAGTCTCACAAGTTCTTCAATCTGGCATACGTCGGTTGCATCCGCAAGACATCCCGGTCTGCACGCATCGCCCAATGAAATTGTCACATCATATTTTTCACAGATATCAAGAATCTCATCATAATATTCGTAAAAAGGATTTTCATTACCTGTCATACTCATCCATGCAAACACAAGGCTTCCGCCCCTGCTTACGATATTCATTTTACGTTTATGGTTCTTAATCTGGTCTATTGTTTTTCTTGTTATTCCGCAATGGAGTGTCACAAAATCCACACCGTTTTCCGCATGAAGTCTTACAACATCTATAAAATCTTTTGCAGTGAGTGTTGATAAATCCCTCTGGTAATGGATTACGCTGTCATAGACAGGCACAGTTCCTATCATTGCAGGACATTCCGATGTAAGTTTCTTACGGAAAGGCTCTGTATTGCCGTGGCTTGACAAATCCATTATTGCCTCCGTTCCCATATTAACGGCACTCATTACTTTCTGAAGTTCTATGTCATAATCTTTACAGTCCCTTGACACGCCCAGATTGACGTTTATCTTGGTTCTTAACATGCTTCCCACGCCTTCGGGATTAATACATGGATGGTTAATATTGGCAGGTATTACAACTTTGCCTTCTGCCATATATTCCATAAGCTCTTCAAGCTGCATTTTTTCTTTTTCTGCCACAATTTTCATCTGTGGAGTTGCAATTCCTTTTCTTGCAGCATCCATCTGTGTTGTATATTCTCTCATATCTTCGCTTACCTTTCCGTAAAATAAAAGACAGAACTACATAAGGATAGTGTCTGTCTGTCAAAACAAAATATCTCCCTACGTTGGCATTATCCAAATCAGGTTATGGGTATAATCTCAGCCTCTAAGGGCACCCCGTTTTCTATAACATTATATCAAAGTAAAATTAAGTTGCAATAAAAAAATAAAATATTTATACTGATTACAGTATTTTTTATCGGAAAGGACAGGTTATGCTTTATTATTTTACGGATTTAAAGAATATAACGAATGAACAGCTTGACAGGTTCCTGTCTCTTCTTCCTCCCGAGAGGTTAAAGCGTGCTTTGAAATACAAATTTCCTGAGGGCAGGCTTACGTGCGTAATTGCATACCTTCTTTTCCTGTACGGATACCGCACCGAATACAACCTGACAGGCACTCCTGATTTTGATATTTCAGGTGATGGCAAACCATACCTGAAATGCCACCCTGAAATCCATTTCAACATCAGTCATTGTGGCAAGGCTGTTATGTGTATTTTTGCTTCGTCCCCTGTGGGTATCGATGTGGAAACTATCCGCAGGGTTCCGGCTTCAATGCTTGCCAAAATCTGTTCTCCTGACGAATTGAACACAATCAAGTCTTCGGCTACCCCAGAAGCTGACTTTTGCCGTATCTGGACTTACAAGGAGGCTGTTTCAAAGCTTTCCGGTGATGGTGTGTTCAAGAGTCTCCGTAAATCTCCTGCCACGCCGTTATTCTCCCATCAGGACGCTTTACTGCCCGATGTGTATTACACGGTTGCATCGGACAGCAAAATTGACTTAACTGCAAGGAAGCTTACTTTGAGTGATTTTGAGTTGTTTTTTGGGGAATGATAATGGCACCGCTATGCTGGGAGAGTCTTACTTTTTTCCTATTTTCAGGGATTGAGGTAGACTTTTCACCACGGCAAGAAAAAATCTTCCGATAAATAAGCAAAAGACACCACTACTTATCCCCATAAGTAATGATGTCTTTTCTACTTTTCTAACTCTTTTTCCATAATTGTTCTGATTACTGTAATATCTGTAAAAGTAAGTTTTATTCCACGATTATACATAGCCAGCACTTCATTCAGGTTTTCAACAAGTATTTTATCTAACTTTTTATGTATTGTTACTGGCTGTTCCTGAATCGTATGTATATGGTCAAAATATTTTTCAATAACAGGAAATGCGTTCTGTATCAAAAAGGCATTTTCTTTTTCTTCTCAATGATTCCCTTATATTTTTCTGCTTGTGAACTAATCGGAATCATCCAATATAATTTTGGATTCTTTTTATCTTGAATTGCATAATAATGTGGGCGATAATATCCCTGTCGTATCTCCATAAACAACCTTTTATGTGTGATAAAATTCCCCATCAGCAAGCGGCAAACATTTACTTCTATATTTAGTATATACAGTATCTTTGAAATAACCAACCTGTTTTTTCAAGTTTAGAAATAATTTTTTGCAGTCTTACTTTTCGTCTTGTTTACACGGAATTAGGTAGAACTTTTCTCCGTGGTATTTCCTAGCTTCTACCATTTAATCTTATCCTAGCAAAACCGGCAGATTTCCCCATAATAGAGATTATATTCTTCCCTCCCGCACGCTTTATGGCATTAAAAAAGCTTTGGTTACACCATTTAACTATGTATAACCAAAGCTCTGTAATTTACTTTTATTTTTCAACAAATATAACAGGACATCCTAATCTATAGTGACCTTTAATATATTCAGCGGTTGCACGTGAACAATATACCGTTGTTGCCTCTGAATTGCTGTCCATATCATTGTTACCACACATGATTGCATCCAATTCGTATACCAGATTGGTTCCCGGTGCAAAAGTAATGCTGTCAAGATGATAGCAGCTATAGAAAGTTCTTCTCAAGCCCTGCATCGTTGATGGAAGAATAACCTTCTTAACAATCTGGTTGCTTCTGAATGTGTTAAGTGCAGCTACAACCGGCTTGCCATTGATGGTATCAGGTACTATAACTTCTCTGTCCGTTCCGATATACTTTAACAGGCAATATCCCTTTGTCTTAATCCTGTTTTTAAAAGTATCAGCAATATCGATTGTTTCTCTTTCACCTTTTTTATTGACAGAATCACTTGTGAGGACATCATCAGATTTACAATATACCCATGTGCCGTCCGTTATTACGCTGTAATGTTCATCAACATTATATGTCCAGTCATAATATGACTCATTGCTGTGAAGACCTTCTTCAACGTCATCTTCTTCGTCATCGAAAAATTCCACCTCGGAAAAAGTTTCTCTCACAGGAGTTTCAATCGCTGCTGCAACATCTTCCTTTGCTGTTTCTGCTTCTGAATTAACGTCATCATATTTTTCTGATGATACCGGACTATCTTCCTTTTCAGGCTCGGCGACCTTTTCTTCTGTAGATTCAGTAGTAACGTCATTGATTTCTATTTCCTGAACTTCTTCCGAAACATCCTCATCATTTAATACAAAATTATCTCTTACCGGTTCTGCATCAACAGGTTCTGCAATAAATTCCCTGTCAAGTTTCTTATCAGATATATCAACAGGCTCGTCCTTAACTGCTTCCCTGCCGACAACCACTGATTCAAATACAAACGCATCATCAGTTTCTTCAACTGCTTCCGGCTTTTTCTCCGTGTCAATGACAGGTTCTTCATCTTCTTCAAAAACATCATCTGTGCCATCACCGGATGCTAATGTTGAGGTATTTCCGACAGATTCAAAATTATCTTTATGTACAGGTTCTGTCTCTTCTACAGCTTCCTCCTGCACAGCCTCCGTCTCCTCGGCAGGCTTATCTGTCTCTTCGTGCTTAGGCTTAAAATCCACGATAGGCTTTGCCTTGGATACCGACTGAAATTCCTCATCTTCTTCGTAAGAAATCTCTTCATCGTAAAAAGATGTAGATTTGTCATCCTGTGCTTCGTTGTCCTCGTCCACAAATATGTCATCCTCATCTGCGACGTGTTTCTTAACGTGGTGGGACTCGTCCTTACTGAAAAGCGGAAGCTTTACAAGTTCATCCTTCAAAAAACTGTTAAAGCCCTGCTTTTTCTTCTTACTCTTGCTGACTGCCACAACTGCTGTCGCAACTGCCGTAACTCCTAATACTATGGCACCAAAAGTACCAAATCCATGCTTGTCATTATCTTTCATGTCTGACCCTCTCCGTTCATACTAGTCTCAAAAATAAGCTATCTCTATTATCGGATTTTTAGGGGGTATTTGTCAACTAAATTGAGTATCAAAATACCCTTTTTTCTTAAATTTTTTCATATAAATTATATAAGTAACCATAAGCGGCACAGCAGCACATATCCATGCAATGGGACCGGCGAAACATACGCCTGAAAAACCTATTGCCTTCGGAAGTGTATACGCAACTACAGACCTTGCTCCAAGTTCAAAAAATCCTGCAAGTAACGGCATTGTTGTCC
>JBNMKN010000138.1:0-4576 GCA_050874365.1 Butyrivibrio sp.
AGCCCTATAAGCCCTACGGCATCGCCTTTTTTTACTTCAAAACTGACATCCTTAAGAGCCCAGAATTCATCATATTGCAATTTGCCTTTGAAGGCTTTTATTATATATTCTTTTAAACTGTCCACCTTTTCCCTTGCAAGATTAAACCGCATGGAAACGTGGTCTACCTTAATTATTGCATCTTCCATTTTACAGCTCCTAGATATACAAGATAAAGTCATCCTGATTTTTGTAAAATACCCTTATTCCAAGCAAAAGAAATGCTATGCTCGGAAAAACAGTCATACACACGGTAAATACGTCAGGCATTGTTCCGTACAGCATAAAACCTCTGAACATCGTTAATATGCTTGTTATAGGATTAGCCTTTACAATTCCCGCTACCCAGTGTGGCAGACTGCTTATTGGGTAAATAACAGGTGTAAGATACATAAATGCTGTTATAAATACTGAATACAGATGAACGATATCCCTGAATTTAACTGCAAGGGCAGCCAGAATCAGCCCAACGCCTATAGAAAGAACAATCAGCGAAAGTACGGGCAGGAATGAAAGTATCACCGTATAATACAATTCAGTTCTCATGGCAAGCATAACGACAATAAGTGCCGCAAAGGATGCAAATAAATTAATTGAACATGAAATTACTCTCGAAAGCACAAAAACATACTTGGGAATATATACTTTTTTCAGTAATGGTGCATTATTGATAACCGAAGTCATGCTCATTGATGTACTTTCCGAGAAAAAGTTAAAAATCACCTGTCCGCTTAAAAGATAAATCGGATAATTCTCAATGGCAAATCTGCCGAAAAGCTGTGAAAATACAATAGACAGAACAATCATCATAAGAAGAGGATTAAGTAATGTCCACAAAACACCAAGTACAGAACGTCTGTACTTGGTCTTAATATCTCTCGTTACCAATTCTGACAATAGAGGGATGTACTGTTTTAAATTACTTATCATTGTTGACATGCAATCAGATTCCTTTTGTGTATTCTTTAATTCCGGACCATTTCTGATCTTTATCTGAAAGTATAAGTTCAACACCTTCTTCAAAAGGCCACTCTACACCGATATCAGGGTCATTATAAAGAAGACCGCCTTCATCATCAGGATGATAAAAATCGGTACACTTATACGCAAACTCAGCATAATCCGATAAAACAAGAAATCCGTGTGCAAAATTCTTTGGAATAAAGAACTGTTTCTTATTGTCCTCTGAAAGAACAACACCAAACCACTTGCCGTATGTCTTTGAATCTTTTCTTAAATCAACGGCAACATCAAATACTTCTCCCCTGATTACCCGGACCAATTTATCCTGAGGAAAATTCTTCTGAAAATGAAGACCTCTTAAAACACCCTTCTTAGAGGCTGACTGGTTATCCTGAACGAATACCTGTGGTATTCCCGCCTCCTTAAAATCATTGTAATTGTATGATTCAAAGAAATATCCTCTTTCATCACCGAATACCTTTGGTTCTATTACTTTAAGACCTTCTATTTCGCATGTCGTAACTTTAATCTGTCCCATTTTCTTACCTCTTCTATAATCCGTTAGCAATATCTATTAAATATCTGCCGTAATCTGTTTTTAATAATGGCTGTGCAAGTTCAACCAGCTGTTCTCTTGTTATGAAGCCTCTCTTGTATGCGATTTCTTCAATACACGAAATATATAATCCCGGTCTTTTCTGGAATGCCGCAACAAAATCTGCCGCATCAAGCAATGCATCATGATTACCTGTATCAAGCCACGCAAAACCTCGTCCCAGCGTCTCGACATACAAGTCACCGCGTCTTAAATATTCATTGTTAATGCTTGTTATTTCTATCTCGCCTCTTGCTGAAGGTTTAACATTCTTAGCTATTTCAACTACATCATTATCATAAAAATATAATCCCGGTACTGCATAATTTGACTTAGGTATGGCTGGCTTTTCTTCGATTGAAATTGCCTTATTGTTACTGTCAAATTCCACAACACCGTATTCTCTTGGATCCTTAACGTAATATCCGAAAATTGTAGCACCCTTTTCTCTTGCCGAAGCATTCTGAAGTACTCTTGAGAAACTCTGTCCATAGAAAATATTATCACCGAGAACCAGTGCCACACTGTCATCTCCTATGAAATCGGCACCTACGATAAAAGCGTCCGCAAGTCCTCTTGGAACCTCCTGAACTGCATAAGAAAAACTCATTCCAAGCTGTTCTCCGCTTCCAAGCAAATCCTTGAATACAGGAAGATCTCTTGGTGTAGATATAATAAGCACCTCTCTTATCCCTGCAAGCATAAGTGTTGATAAAGGATAATATATCATTGGTTTGTCATAGACAGGCATAATCTGTTTTGATATCGCTTTAGTAAGAGGATAAAGTCTTGTTCCTGATCCCCCTGCCAGTATAATTCCTTTCATGTTAGGTCTCCTTAAATAAATAAAATTTTCGTATTCATAAAAAACAGCTTAAGGCAGTACCCTCTTTACAGGATACTGCCATAATCATTATTTATACATTTCGCTATAGTATTTCTGATAATCGCCGCTTGTCACATTCTTCATCCAGTCTTCATGTTCAAAAAACCATGCAATTGTAAGTCTGATTCCATCTTTGAACATAGTCTCCGGATACCATCCGATTTCGCTCTTAATCTTATCAGGTGCTATGGCATATCTTCTGTCATGTCCCTTTCTGTCCTCAACGTAAGTAATTAAATCTTCGTTAATGTGTGCTTTACGTTCGTCATCATCAGGAAGCATTTCCCTTAAAGTCTCAAGAATTATCTTAATGATATCAATATTACGCTTCTCATTATGTCCGCCGATATTGTATCTTTCTCCAAGTCTTCCCTGTTCCTGAACCATATCAATAGCCTTAGCATGGTCATCAACATAAAGCCAATCTCTCACGTTAAGCCCGTCGCCGTATACAGGAAGCTTCTTGCCGTGAAGTGCATTGTTGATAATAAGCGGTATAAGCTTCTCAGGGAACTGGTAAGGACCGTAATTGTTACTGCAGTTAGTAATATTAGCAGGAAAATGATATGTGTCTATATATGCCTTGACAAGCATATCAGAGGATGCCTTACTTGCCGAATATGGACTATGAGGATCGATAGGTGATGTCTCATAGAAAAATGCATTGTCATCATCAGGTAATGAACCATACACTTCATCGGTAGATACATGAAGGAATTTCTTATCAGGCTTAAAAGTTCCGTCAGGAAGTTCCCATGCCTTCTTTGCAGCATTAAGCATAACCGCTGTACCCATAACATTAGTCTGCACAAACACCTCAGGATTACGGATACTTCTGTCAACGTGGCTTTCGGCAGCAAAATGAACTACCCTGTCTATGTCATTCTCCGCAAAAATCTTCTCAATGGCTTCCCTATCGCATATATCTGCCTTGATAAATGTGTAGTTATCTCTGTTTTCTATATCTTTAAGATTCTCCAGATTACCTGCATATGTCAAAACATCCACGTTAATTATACGAATCTCATTGTCGTACTTTCTAAACATATAGTGAATATAATTTGAGCCGATAAATCCGGCTCCGCCGGTAACAAGATATGTTCTCATATTATTTCCTCATCTTTCTTTTTTGTATACATAAGTGCATTTTAACATAATAAAACCGTCAATTCAACACAGACCTACTTTTTTTCCCAGCTTGGTGAAAACTTTTCGCCACACTGGATAAAAGAGCGTCTCTTATTCCAATTACAATGTGACGACTGGTAACATCTTTTACATGGATCATCCATATTATTCTCATCATTTACGTTTTTGCGGTATTCCTGATATTCTTTTGAATTCCACATATCCATAAAATCCCTGTTCATATCGTATTTGAAGAATTTAACCGGTGTTGACATACAAGGTCTTACATACCCGTCAGAGCCGAGGAAGAAATCCCTCCAGCTTACGAAGCAGTCTTTATGCTCTTTATCTCCGGCCACGTCTTCACCCACATAATGAGGAAGCTTAAGGGCTATATTAAATTCTTCTGCCACTCTAATTGCCTCTTCAAAAACAGAGTGTACAAGTTCATCCTGTCCCCATAAAGTTTCTTCAAGCATGGAAGGTTCAAAAACGGTAAGATACACAACCTTCACTTCGTTAAGTCCTATATCCGCCGCAAGTCTTACAAGGTCAGGAAGCTCATGGATATTTGACTTCATTGCACAAAATACAAAATTAATCCATGGATATGTAAGTCCTCTTTCTTTTTTAATTCTGACAATATCCCTTAAATCATCGCAAATCACATCTATTTTAGAGCCTCTTCTGATTCTGCTGTTAGTCTCATCTGTAGCTCCGTCAAGACTTACCGCAAATACATCAACATTGTAATCAAAAAGTGCATTTTTTATTTTCTTAAGGTTCATTCCGTTGGTGCAGAAATATTTTCTTGCTCCATGTCTGTTAATTATATCCAGCATTTCAATAAAATTAGGATAAATTGTAGGCTCGCCCCAGCCCATGAGCGTTACTTCTTCTACATAATCCATAACAGGCTCAAGACTTCTGAATACATCCATATCAAAAGCCGTTGCCTTAAAGTC
>JBNMKN010000139.1:0-4513 GCA_050874365.1 Butyrivibrio sp.
GTCCCTCACAGTTTATGTGAAAAGTGCCGCTTTCAGAAAGGAGGATACATTCCGATGAAAAAACATCACAGTAAAAGTGCAATAGCGGATTCTGTTGTAACACATATAATATTGGTTATTGTATGCCTTATATTTTTCTTTCCTGTATTGTGGCTGGTTATGGCATCTTTTTCAAAGAACGGTTCCATATATGACTTTGACGGATTTTTCCCAAAAGGCTTCAGCCTGTCGGGATACAAGACTTTATTTACTGATACGGCAATGTACGATTATCCTAACTGGCTTAAAAATACATTTATCATAGCGGTTTTTTCAAGCCTTATAGGAACTGTGCTGGTAATTCTTACGGCATATACCATAAGCAGGTTTCAGTTTAAGTCCAAAAAATTACTTATGAAATCAACGCTGGTGTTATCCATGTTTCCAAGCTTTATGGGGATGCAGGCACTTCATCTTCTGATGATTAATTTTAATATGATAAACAGGTTGTGGAGCCTTATCCTTATATATTCTGCGGGGGCACCGATGGGATATCTTGTGCAGAAAGGATATTTTGACACGATAAGCAATGCCATTTACGAGGCTGCGAGAATAGATGGGGCAAGCAATGCCCAGATATTTAAGCAGATAACACTTCCTCTTTCAAAACCTATAATAGTCTATACGGCACTGACACAGTTTGCGTGGCCATGGAGTGATTTTATTCTTCCGAATCTTCTGCTCAAAAATAAGGACATGTGGACTGTAGCCGTTGGACTTATTCACCTTGGGGAGACGGAATTTACAAGATTTGCGGCAGGTGCTATTTTTATCGCCGTGCCAATCGTAATTTTGTACTTTGTATTATCACGTTTTCTTGTTTCAGGAATATCTGCAGGTGCGGTTAAAGAATAAAACCGTGCCGGCAGGTATTAATTATTTTTCTGAAATGCCGATATAGTAAAAGTAATAAATGTAAATAAATTTTAAAAATCCTCTTTTATTATTTTAATTAATTGTTTATAATACTATAGAATATGTTTTTTATTACATTTTATAGAAAAAAGCGAAAGGGGATCTACAATGATCAGTACAGATATTGGAATCGATTTAGGTACAGCCAGCATCCTTGTATATATTAAAGGCAAAGGTGTTGTTTTGAAGGAACCGTCAGTGGTTGCTTTTGATAGAGATACGAATAAAATTAAGGCAATCGGAGAAGAAGCAAGACTTATGCTTGGAAGAACTCCGGGCAATATTGTTGCCGTAAGACCTTTGAGACAGGGTGTTATTTCGGATTATACGGTAACGGAGAAGATGCTTAAGTATTTTATACAGAAAGCACTTGGTAAGAAAATTCTTAAGAAACCCCGCATAAGCGTGTGTGTTCCAAGCGGAGTTACTGAGGTTGAGAAGAAAGCGGTAGAAGATGCGACTTATCAGGCAGGTGCAAGAGAGGTTGCGATTATTGAAGAACCGATAGCGGCAGCAATCGGTGCAGGTATAGATATATCAAGACCATGTGGTAACATGATAGTTGACATCGGCGGCGGTACAACTGATATTGCGGTTATTTCACTCGGAGGAACCGTAGTAAGTACCTCAATTAGAATCGCCGGTGATGATTTTGATGAAGCAATTATAAGATATATGCGTAAGAAGCATAATCTTCTTATTGGTGAAAGAACTGCCGAGGACATTAAGATTAAGATAGGAAGTGCCTATCCTAGTGCCGAAGCGGTATCCATGGATATCAGAGGACGTAACCTTGTAACAGGTCTCCCTAAGACAGTTACGGTTACATCTACAGAAACGGAAGAAGCACTTAAGGAAGCTACAGCACAGATTGTTGAAGCTATCCACAGTGTTCTTGAAAAAACACCGCCTGAACTGGCAGCAGATATAGCTGACAGAGGAATAGTCCTCACAGGTGGCGGAAGTCTTTTACAGGGACTTGAGGAACTCATTGAAGAAAAGACAGGTATTAACACAATGACAGCGGAAGATCCTATGACTGCGGTTGCTATCGGTACCGGAAGATTTATTGAATTCCTTGCCGGTGAAAGATAAACATAAATTATAAGGAGTTTTGCAGAATATGGTAAGAGCGTTATACACAGGTGCCACGGGCATGGTTAATGAAATGAAAAGACTTGATGTGGTCAGCAATAATTTAGCTAACTCTGCAACAACAGCTTATAAAAAGGAAGGCGCAACATCGCAGGCATTTAAGGATATGTTAGCTGTCAAGATTAATGATGAGACAGATAATTACATTGACAGACCTATCGGATATATGAGCCTTGGAGTAAAAATCGGTGAGACATACACCGACTATTCAACAGGCAATTTGAGAGAGACAGGCAATACCTACGATTTGGCATTAAGCGGGAATGGATTCTTTGCGGTTTCATACGCTGATAAGAACGGAACTGAATCTGTAAGATATACAAGAGACGGTAGCTTTACCGTTAATTCTGAAGGGATTCTTATGACCAAGGATGGCGATTTCGTTTTAGGGGATGACGGTGGTCTTATTACAATTCCTGTCGGAACGGAAGTTTCGATTAACGAATCGGGAATAATTGAAGCAGACGGCGTAGAAGTAGCCAGACTTCAGATTACTGATTTTGAAGACTACGATTATCTGAAAAAATTTGGCGAGAATATGTATATAGCCATCGATGGCGCAACAACCAAAGCTGCACAGGGCAAAGTATATCAGGGATATCTTGAAAGCTCTAATGTTAATGTGGTTTCCGAAATGGTTAATATGATTACCATTGCGAGAGATTACGAGAGCAGCCAGAAAGTTATACAGTCCATCGATTCAACCCTTGAAAGAGCTGTTAATCTAGGACAGTTATAAGGAGGAAAGATAGCTTATGATGAGAGCACTTTATACTGCGGCATCGGGAATGATTGCACAGCAGACCAATGTAGATGTAATTTCCAATAACCTTGCTAACGTTAATTCGACAGGTTATAAGTCATCTACGGCAGAATTTAAGTCATTATTGTACCAGACATTACAGAGCCGTTCCACAAGTGCTAACGGTAATAATAAACCTATTCCTGCACAGGTAGGAACAGGAGCAAGAACAGCGGCAATAACAACACATTTCAGTCAGGGTTCACTTATTGATTCCACAAGCACATTTGCTTTCGGACTTGAAGGCGACGGACTTTTCGGACTTATGAATCCGGACGGTGAGATAGTATATACAAGAAACGGTGATTTTACAGTCGGAAAGACCAATGACGGCGGATTCATGATATGTTCGTCAGACGGATATCCTGTTGTGGATGCAGACGGCAATCCGATACAGTTTTCTGATGAATATGATGTTTCCAACCTTGTTATTACATCTGACGGCTCTTTCTATTACAGAGTTATTGAAGAACAGCCTGATGAAAACGGTAATATGCATAAAGTTGAACGTCTTGATGATCTTGAGACCAGAATGGGTGTGTTCCAGTTTACCAACCCATCAGGGCTTGACAGCATAGGAAGCTCACTTTATAAAGAGACCGAGGCTTCAGGTATTGCAATGGAGGAAGGAACTTACACAGAGC
This sequence comes from Butyrivibrio sp., assembly GCA_050874365.1. GTDB lineage: Bacteria > Bacillota > Clostridia > Lachnospirales > Lachnospiraceae > Eshraghiella. The sequence goes on from JBNMKN010000139.1 coordinate 3,556, forward strand.
TTAAGAGAACCAAGGTGTGTCAGGGAAGACTTGAGGCATCCAATGTACAGGTTGCCGATGAGATGGTTAATCTTATTGTGGCACAGAGAGCTTACGAAATGAATTCCAAAGCAATACAGGCAGCAGATGACATGTTAGGACAGGCTAACCAGCTTAAGAGGTAATGATATATGAGTGATATTACAGGATTGACAGGATACACACAGGCTACATCCTATGATACATATAACAAATCGGTTACGGACCTGAAGAATAATCTTAACAACACGGATTACGCCAATGCCAGTGACGAGGAACTGATGGAGGCTTGTAAGACTTTTGAAAGCTATTTCATAGAACAGGCATTTAAAGGAATGGAAAAGATGATTCCAAAGTCCGAAGATTCAATACTTTCCAACGATTATGTGGAGATGTTTAAGGACACCTTGTATCAGGAGTATGCGGATGCCGCCACAGAACGCGGCGACGGTATCGGAATAGCGAAGATGCTTTACGAACAGATGAAAAGAAATTATAATAATGATTAATATAACAAAGACCATAGGATTTCCTGTGGTCTTTTTGGCTAAGGAATAAGATAAACAGATGGAAGAACTTAAGGGCTATGTTGAAAAAATAATATACACCAATGAGGAGAACGGTCACACGATACTGGAAGTGGAGCTTTCCAATGATGAAGTGGAAAGGCTTAAAGGTAATTGTGAGGAATATGCAGACGAGATATATAATTCCATGGTTTGTGTGGGAATACTTAATCTTGTACATACAGGTTCCTATGTGGTTTTTAAAGGGGATTTTTCACTTCACCCAAGTTACGGAGTACAGTTTAAGGCGGTTTCTTTTGAGGAGACAGAAGCAGAGGATGAGGTATCCATAGAGAGATATCTGGCATCCGGTGCAATTAAAGGAATCGGAGCGGGACTTGAGGCAAGAATTGTTAAAAAATTCAATCTGGATA
>JBNMKN010000140.1:0-4476 GCA_050874365.1 Butyrivibrio sp.
ATTGAAGAAAGAGCTACTGAAAAAGCTACTAAAAAAACAAGCGAAAAGTTTATTTTGAATATGTATAAAAAGGGTTATACATTGGATCAGATCGCAGATGTAGCTGAAACAGGTGTTGATGAAGTTGAAGCGATTATTAAGAAGAAAGAGCCTGCAATGGCGTAAGCTTTATTAACGAAAAAGAACTAAAAATAAGGTGGCAAATCATCGACGAGATGTTGAGATGATTTGCCGCCTTTTGAAGTCTATACGTTTCTCTCTTTTATACCGATACATCAATAGAATTACGAACGAGTCTGTTACCATTTTGGACAAGTGTAGCTTCTACGGATTCTCTTGTGACATTATAGAATGTGCGTATAATCATAAAATATAGAAAAGTAAAAAATAATTTGTAACATCAAAGCACCGCGGGAGTTATATATGTATAAGGAACGGGATAGGAGGAAAAAAGTGGATTTTGAAGAGATATACCGTCGGTATTTTCACGATATATACTGCTATATTCTCGGAATGTCGAAGAATCGTGACATTGCTGAAGAAGTGACGCAGGAAACTTTTTTTAAGGCGTTAAAGGCTGTCAGAAAATATGATGACAGGGGAAATATAACAGCGTGGCTGTTTTCCATAGCCAGAAATACATATTTTACACTGTGCAGAAAAAAACACATAAGCCTCAATGAAAACATTCTCTGTGAAAATGCAGATGAACCAAAAGATGTACTTCAAAGGCTGATTGATAACGAAAATGCCGGGAAGATACAAATGATACTTGATAAAACGGACATGCCTTACAAAGAAGTGTTTAAGCTGAGGATATTCGGTAATCTTCAATTTAAAGAAATCGGAAGAATGTTCGGAAAGAGTGAAAGCTGGGCAAGGGTTACGTTTTACCGGGCTAAATTAAAAATCAGGGAAAAAATGGAGGAATAACAGATGAGAGAAGTTAATTGTAATGTTATACATGATATTTTGCCGCTGTATCTTGACGGCACCGTTTCAAATGATACGGCAGAGATTGTAGAGGAACATATAGCTGTATGTGAAAAATGTACGGAATATAAGAAAAATCTTGAAGAAGATATCGTTGTAAAAGAAAATGATGAAGGAGAGAGACTGCTTCGCAGAATTAACAAAAAAATTAACAGAAAAATAATTGTATGCGTAACGGCAGCAGTTTTTCTGGCTGTAATTCTCGTAACAGGAGGAATTAATTTATACAGGTGGATTCAGGTCAACAGACTTGTGAAACTTAAGACGGATGAGATGTCATTTAATTATATGGCAAGTCCCTATATTGCGGATGACCTTGAATATTTAAAAAGAAATGATATATGTGATATTGCAGACACCGATATTACCGGCAATTCTGAGGACTATCTTTATATGACGTATGATATCAGTTACGATAATAAATCCCTTTCGGATGTGAAAGTATATAAGAAACTTATTTCCGTGTCGGGCAGATATAAGGATAATATTGTATGGCATAATGAAGACAATGAGGATAAGTTAGGAAAAGGAAAGATTACCCTGACGGATAACAGGTTCATAATATATGTTGGAAATCTTGACGAATCACAGAAAGAAGAACTGTTTAATGACCTTGCAATAGAAGTTGTGTTTGCCAATGACTGGTATAAGTCAGAAAAGATTATTGCGGATACAAAAGACTGCAGGTTAAATTATATAATTAAGACGGCTGAGGATTACAAACGTGTTGAAAAATATTACGGGGATTACAATGATTGGAAATATAATACTTCGGAGATTTACAGAGGTCTTGGATATCTGACAACAGACGACATAGCATTGGGCATAGCGACAGGATTTTTTGCCGTATCTGATTATGATATGAGATACATAATGACAGAAGGAACTGATGCATATAATTATCTGTTTGATATCGGTGATATGGACGGATATGGTATTCTTATTGAATCCCCTTATGATTTAATGACCGGAGAACATATATATGATAATGTTTCAGAAAGAACATATATTGTGAAAAAAGATACCAAAGAACGTGTAATGTGCATTGAAGGTGCCACTTTGGAACAGTTAGAGAAAATTACAGGCAGAAAATATACAATATATGGATATAATAATTAAGCGACTGCTTGATATTTGGAATGGGATATGATATTCTTTAAGAAGTAATTATAGAGAAAGGAATTCCAAAGATTTGAATATATCTAAGAAAACTGAAAGGAAAAAGGAACTTATAAATATATGCCTTGAATGTTTTATAGAGAAAGGACTGACGGCAACATCCTCAAAAGACCTTTGCAAAGCAGGTAATTTACAGAACGGAGGCATCTATTATTATTTTGAGACCAAAGAAGAAATCGTTTTATCATGTGCGGAAGAAGCCATACACCGTATTGAAGAAAGTGCTTTTAACATTGCACTGACGGATATGGCTGATATTGCAGACATGATGGATAATCTTACCGAACTGGCAGATAAGCTGTCGCCGGTCATGCGCTTTCTTGTAAGCGTATCCGTATCAAGAGAGTATGGTGACAAGGTGAAGCCATATCTTGTACAGCTTGCAGGCAGGTATCCGTATTATACCGAGAGAATAGCAGACCTTCTCGGATGCAGTGAAGAAGAAGTGGAACCTTTTGTGCATCTTTCCATTCTGGCAATTAATAATTACATGATATTTAATGAGCGGGCACTTTTTATGCCTCAGATAGAATCAGCCAAGAAAGAAATTATGCGTCTTGCAGAGAAATATCATAAGTAACGAAGGAGAAGATTATGAAGAAGATATTAAGCTTATTATTATCAGTTATATTATTTATGTCGGTAATCCCGGTATCGAAAGCGTCGGCAGCCGTATATACACCTGAAGAATATACATTGCCGGCGGGCGGCACCCTTGATGTCAGCACTCTTAAATTAAATACATTGCGTCCGGTTATATATAAGTTAGATAAGCCGGGAGCTACCTATACGATTACAGGAGAAACAATCGGGGATACATGTCTTCGTATAGTAATATCGGCAGACTGTACCGTTATACTTGATTCTGCCACAATTACCGCAGGTATTTCATATGATGATGGAACAGATAAGCATTACAGCGGTGGAACAAAATCCCATGGAGTATTTGAAATTGGCGAAGGCAAATCCGTTGAATTCAGGATGAATGGCACTAATATAGTAAATGTTAAAACGTATTATGGAGTTTCCGAACCTCTGATTGGAATATTAATGGGATACAAAGCCAAAGTTACCTTTTCCGGAACCGGAAGTCTTGATATAGGAGGCAGAATAGGACAGAAGATATATAAGGATGCAGGTGGAAATCCTATATGGTCAGGAATGAAAAGTTATGTGGAAATGAAAAGCGGACAGGTTATCGTTAATGGTCTTGGAAATAGTAATAGTAGTGTCGATTTTTATCTTCCGGCCGATGCTATTGATTTTAAATATTATGGTGGTCCTTTTAGAAATATTCGTGATGATAATAGTTCATCAAGTCAGAAGACTACATCAAAGGCAGCAAGCGGGATGATATACCGTGTCGAGATACCTTTATCGGGAAGCGGATATATAAAGTCAGGTGCAGACGGAGAGTTAGCTTTCTGGAGCAGTGATGACAAGTTATATGCATATCAGTCGGACAGCAGTGTGAAGGATTATTATGTTATCTGTAATGGCAAATATTATCATTACAGAAGCGGTTCGTATGGAAATGATACTACTGCCACTGCAACAGAAGTTAATGATACGACTCTTACCGGTGGTTTTAACGGTTCATTATCAGTACAGGGTGAAGCAGCCTCTGATGTTAAGATGACATTTGTAAGGGATAATACAGATGGAATATCATTTACCGGAACGTGTACTACGGACAGTAACGGCAGATATAATGTTACTTTAGTTCCTGGAACATATACTGTTAAGATGGAGATTGTATCGGGAAATGAGATTACATATAAAGATAAATTCACGCTTTCCACAGAGACACCTGTTACCAGAGATATTAATGTCATGGCAATACGTGGCAAGGTAACAGATAGTGACAATAATCCGTTAGGCAGTGTAATAGTTTCCGTAACACAGGGAAGCATATCTTATTCCTGCAAGACAGACAGTGAAGGCAATTATGCGATTGTTCCTTTTGATTTTACAGAGACATCATTTCTGGCAAAAACAGAAAAATTAGGCGTGCAACCGGCTGAAGCATCACTTACATGGAATAAGACAGACGGAATTACATGGAATCCGAAGATTGATACATCATCACAATCACGAATTATCTATGTAAGTAATGAAAGTGACCTTGTAACGCTTGCTAATCAGGCAGACCAGTTAGATGGCATGACAGTTGAACTGACAAGTGACATTGAGTTAAAAGGTTCTTTTAAGGGAATTACATTACCAAATAAAGGAAGATATGCCCGTACAACTGTTACTTTTAATGGCAATAACCATGTGATAAGTAATCTTACTATGCCATTG
>JBNMKN010000141.1:0-4304 GCA_050874365.1 Butyrivibrio sp.
GGTGTAGGTTCAACTGATATGGCAGCCGGAATGGCTACGGGACTTGCATGGTTCAAAGTTCCTTCAGCAATTAAATTCGTACTTACAGGAAAGCCTGCCAAGTGGATAAGCGGTAAAGACATTATTCTTCACATAATCGGAATGATTGGTGTAGACGGTGCTTTATATAAATCAATGGAATTTGTAGGAGACGGCATCAAATACCTTTCTATGGATGACAGATTTACAATCGCCAACATGGCAATCGAAGCCGGCGGAAAGAACGGTATTTTCCCTGTGGATGACCTTACAATCGAATACATGAAGGAACATTCCACAAAAGAATACACTGTATACGAAGCAGATGAAGATGCAGAGTATGATGCAGAATATGTAATCGACCTTTCAGCATTAAAGCCAACAGTTGCTTTCCCACATCTTCCTGAGAATACACACACCGTTGACGAAGGTTTTGATATAGCAATCGACCAGGTAGTAATCGGTTCATGTACTAACGGAAGACTTGATGACCTTAGAATTGCGGCAGAAATCCTTAAAGGACATAAGGTTAAAAAAGGAATCAGGACAATTATAATTCCTGCAACACAGAAGATTTATCTTCAGGCTATTGAAGAAGGTCTTGTCAAGACATTTATAGAGGCAGGAGCAGTTGTAAGCACACCTACATGCGGTCCATGTCTTGGCGGTTACATGGGAATTCTTGCAAAGGGAGAACGTTGTATATCAACTACTAACCGTAACTTTGTAGGACGAATGGGACACGTTGAATCAGAAGTATACCTTGCAAGTCCGGCAGTTGCGGCAGCTTCGGCAATTACAGGTAAGATTTCATCACCTGAGGAGGTAATGTAAAATGAAAGCACACGGAACAGTATTCAAATATGGAGATAACGTAGATACAGACGTAATAATTCCTGCAAGATATCTTAACTCATCAGATCCTGCTGAGCTTGCAACACATTGTATGGAAGATATCGATAAGGATTTCGTTAAGAATGTAAAAAAAGGTGACATCATTGTTGCCGATAAGAACTTCGGATGCGGTTCTTCAAGAGAGCATGCACCTATAGCCATTAAGGCGGCAGGCGTAAGCTGCGTAATCGCAGAGACATTTGCAAGAATTTTTTACAGAAATGCAATTAATATCGGACTTCCTATCATCGAATGTCCTGAGGCATCAAAGGGAATCGAAAACGGTGATGACGTAGAAGTGGATTTTGACAGCGGTATCATCTACAACAGAACAAAGGGCACTGAATTTAAAGGTCAGGCATTCCCTCCTTTCATGCAGAAAATAATTGCAGCAGAAGGACTTATTAATTACATCAACAATAAATAAAGGAGGCGTCCATGAGAATAGGAATATGTCAGACGGATATTTTTTTCGAGGATACAGAACGTAACCTCAATGCAGCAGAAAAATATATAAAAGCAATGTCTGATAAAAATGTCAGGCTTGCCCTTTTTCCGGAAATGAGCATGACTGGTTTTACCATGAAGCCGGAGTGCTTTTATGAAGATGAAAAAGGACTGACATATTCCGTGATGGCTGAACTCGCCTCAAAATATAATATTTATATCGGTTACGGTTATATAAGCCATAAAAATAACGGATACTATAACACTTATGTGATTGTTGATAATCTTGGAAAAATAATATGCAGCTATGACAAGATTCATCCGTTTACTTACGCAGGAGAAGACAAAGTCTATGAAAAGGGCAGCCACCTTTCCTTCTGCCGGATAGATGATATTACTGTATGCCCGTTGATATGTTACGATTTGCGGTTCCCTGAGCTTTTTATTAAAGCCTCAGAAAAAGCTGACCTGATTACGGTTGCGGCTAATTTCGGCGGTCCGAGGGACGGACACTGGCAGGTGCTTCTAAAGGCAAGAGCTATCGAGAACCAGACTTACATTGCGGGAATTAACAGAGCCGGTGAAGATGTTTCTACTTATTATATGGGACATTCTATGGCGGTATCACCTAAGGGTGACGTAATTTCCATGGCTGGAGAAAAAGAAGATGTAATCATTGCCGATATTAATAAAGAGGAAGAGTATGAATACAGAAAAAAATTTCCGGTAAGAAATGACTTCAGACCGGAAATCTATAAGAATTTGTAAGTTCGTATTTTATCGGAAATTTTGACCGAATGATATATGGACGCATAGGAGATAGCAGAGAGACTTTCCGGATAATTTTCCGGGAAGTTTTTTTTGCATCCGTTTTCCCTGAGACAATGGACGGCTTTATTGTATGCGATGGCAGCTTCCTCCTCGGTCTTATATGTTCCCACAACAAAATTGCCCTTAATATGTATAACTGTTTTATAACGGGGCTGTCCTTTTTTGATTATCTTTTGGACACCGTAATATCTGTTGACAATAATAACATTGCCATATCTGAAATCATAGGGATTGCCGTTGGAAAAATAGTAATCCCGTCCTGGAACGGCATGGTCCCTTATTCCGTAACGGCTTAAAATATTGGTCTGCATACCATATTCGGCAACAAAAAGGTGGTTGCCCCGCTTCATAATCGATTTATCGGAAAAATAAAAAAGGTCATCAACGTCAAAAGTAAGGATTGTCTTTCTGTCAACATAATACAGAAAATATTTTTTATACAGATAAATCGGGGTATTAAAATATATGCCATTGTCCCTGAGGTTAACAAGAATTACATATTTTTTAAAAGGAAGACAGGCAGAAATGCTTTCGTAATCGTCAATGGTGCAGCCATTTTTAAGGATATATAAAGCTTCCTTATATGCGCATGAAGCGTCATCCGGATTATCGAAACTTCCGAGACTTATATGCTTTGATTTAACTGTTATTCCTGCACGGTAGCTTGCGGTTCCGTCTTTTAGTCTGGTGGTGTATACACCGGGTGCTTTGCTCATATGTCCTCCTTATATTATGTATTGATTTAAGTATACAGTAATGATATATGGATGACAATATATAATAAGAAAAATGTAAGAAAGAAGATTTTCTTACATTTTAACTGCCGTAATGATAAAAAAACAGCAAAAAATCGGGCAAAAGATGGCTTCACACACCACTTTTTATACTTTTTCAGGCTGAAAAATGGGACGACATTGCAGAAAATAACCATTCCTTTGTGAACTAAATATGAACATAAATTAATTATACAATAAAATATGCACAATTATATGCCTTGAAATATTTAAAATCTATATAAAATGACGGACATAATTATTACAGAATTGTTACAAAGGTACTTTTTACCAAAAAAAGGGAGTTTTGTTGACACCCTGAAAAAAATCAAATTATAATTTCCGTGTGTTAAAAATAAAAAGGAAAGAGATATTGTATGATTAGATTTTTGAAAAAAAATATTATTATCATTGCTATGTTGATGATATCTGGCATAACCTTGGCATTTGCACCGGGTAAAAAATCAGATAACGAAAAGTCAACTCCGGAAACACCTGTTTCGGTAATGATTACTGAAGACAATAGCCTTAATCTTGTAATGGATAGTTTTAATACGGTAAGATTTACAGATGTTGAAATACCGCAGGAAGAAGAGACAACAGAAGCAGCGGTATCGGAAAAACAGACAGTTGAAGAAACAGAAGCACCTGTCGAAGAAGAGCCACAAGAGACCGTTGCAGCGGCTGCACCGTCTTATGTAATTCCATGTACGGATGAAGATTATAATAATTTTTTAAAAATAGTAGAGGCAGAAGCAACCGGAGGAGATGTTATGTCAAAGATAATGGTTGCGGATGTTATTATTAACAGAGTAAGAAGTTCAAGATTCCCTAATACTATTACTGAAGTTATTTTTCAGGGAAACGGTGAACAGTTCCAGCCTGTAGCGGACGGAAGATTTTATTCGGTTTATGTAACAGGTGATACCGTTGAGGCAGTACAGAGGGCATTGTACGGTGAGGATTACTCCATGGGAGCACTTTTCTTTGCATCAAATTACAGCGTTAATGCCGGAGCATGGCATGTATCGGCACTTACAAGATTATTCGAGTATGGCGGACATGTATATTTTACATTTTAACAGTTAATGAAATGGTCTTCAAAAAATTATTGAAGACCATTTTTAGTTATGGTATAATATGATGAAATTTAAAGATAAACATAAAGGATGGTATGGTAATGAGTCTGTTGTATAGAAGTACAAGAAGTGCTGATGTTAAAGTAACTGCCTCTCAGGCAATTTTAAAAGGTCTTGCAGCCGATGGAGGGTTGTATGTACCTGAATCAATTCCGGCATTGGATGTTTCTCTTGAAGAACTTGCAGGAATGGACTACAGAGA
>JBNMKN010000142.1:0-4286 GCA_050874365.1 Butyrivibrio sp.
ATATTATATATTTTGTTGACGATGAAGAAGTTAAGCGAATAGATCCAAGTTATTATCATAAAATAGTTAGTATATATAAATTCCAAAAGAGATATGTTTCAGAAAAGTATATGCCATATCTCAATGAATATGTCGAAAAAAACAAAAATAATAATTTATACGAGTCTCTTCTTAAAGTAATTAATCTTGATACGGAGAAAAAGATACCTGCCGAAATCCTTGATGAAGAACAGTGGTATGAGATTAACGATATTCAGGATATAGATATTGCAGAGTCAATGTTTGCGGACGGGAACGAAAAGGTCCGTAAATATCTTCAGAGATACGGAGGATACTGGAGATACCCTGCAATGAGAGATTTCTGCTACCTTGTTAATCCGTATTTTCCTAATGAGAGATTTATGAATGAGATGAAATCCAACTTTGACGTACTTGTAAGGGAATATCCATCGGGAATGGCGGTAAACAGCCTTTTGGCGGGACATTTTTTTGGCGTAAGAACCGAAAATATATGTGTAGGAAACGGAACTGCGGAGCTTATTAAATCACTTATGGAGAATATAAGCGGTAACATAGGAATGGTTTATCCTACTTTTGAAGAATATCCACACAGAAAAAAGGATGTGGAAGTTATACCATATTATGTTGTGGATAAAGATTTTGATTATTCTGTTGATGACATAATGAACTATTACGAGAGTAAGGATATTTCGGCAATTGTTCTCGTTAATCCTGATAATCCGTCAGGACATTTTATAGGCAAAAAAGACATTTTAAGATTAGAGGACTGGTGCCGCAACAAGGGAAGAAAGCTGATAGTTGATGAGTCCTTCATTGACTTTGTTGAAGATGATGAGTGGCACACATTGCTTGATATGGAAGTGCTTCTTAACCATCCGTCATTAATTGTTTTAAAGAGTATCTCCAAATCTTTTGGTGTCGCAGGACTCAGACTTGGAGTAATAGCTACAGCCGACACAGACCTTATTTCTTTTATGAAAAAAGATGTGGCAATCTGGAATATTAATTCCTTTGCGGAATATTACCTCCAGATAATAGAAAAGTACCGCGATGATTATTATGAAGCAATGGAAAAATTCAAAGAAGTAAGAAAGAGATATCTTGATAAACTCAGTAAAATAAAAGGTTTTAAGGTATACCCTTCACAGGCAAATTATGTTATGTGTCATATAGAAAACAGTGTGACATCAACCGAACTTGCAGATATACTTCTTAATAAATACAACGTTCTTATTAAGAATCTTGCATCAAAAGAAGGGCTTAACAAAGGCAATTATATACGCCTTTCTGTAAAGTCTGATGAGGAAAATGATTATATCGTAAATGCGTTAATGGAAATATTTAATAATTAGTTTACAAAAGAAACATTTATGCTATAATATATAAACGTGTCACAAGATATTTATATTGAGGTGCAAAATGGAACAGTATGTTATCAAAGGCGGTAGCCGTCTTACAGGCGAGGTTCTGGTAAGCGGAGCCAAGAATGCTGCACTGGCAATTCTTGCAGCGGCAATAATGGCTGATGAACCGGTTACTGTAGAAAATGTCCCTGATGTCAGGGATACAAGAATTGTTCTTGATGCGATTAAAGAAATCGGAGCAATCGTTGAACGAGTTGATAAACACACATATAAGATTAATGGCAGTACAATTTACTCAACAACAGTTGATTATGAATATATCAAGAAGATTAGAGCGTCTTATTATCTTTTAGGCGCGTTATTAGGAAAACTTGGCAACGCAGAGGTTGCCCTTCCCGGGGGCTGTAATATAGGAAGCAGACCTATAGATTTGCATATCAAGGGATTTAAGGCACTTGGAGCAACAGTGGAGATAGAGCATGGCATGATTCATGCACAGTCTGACAATCTTACGGGAAGTCATATTTACATGGATGTTGTATCGGTTGGAGCAACAATTAATGTTATGCTGGCGGCATGTCTTGCGGACGGTAATACCATAATTGAAAATGCAGCTAAGGAGCCACATGTTGTAGATGTGGCGAACTGTCTTAACTGTATGGGAGCCAACATAAAGGGCGCCGGAACCGATGTTATCAGAATTAAAGGTGTTGATAAGCTTCATGGAACAAGCTATTCCATAATACCTGACCAGATTGAAGCCGGAACTTTCATGGTTGCGGCAGCAGCAACAGGCGGAGATGTCCTTATCAACAATGTTATACCAAAGCATCTTGAGGCCATAACGGCCAAGTTAGTCGAAATGGGATGTGAAATAGAAGAGTATGATGATGCGATACGTGTCAGAAGTAACACTAAATTAACCCACACCAATATTAAGACATTACCTTATCCGGGATTTCCTACGGATATGCAGCCACAGATGGCGGTAATTCTTTCCTGCGCAGAGGGAACAAGTATTGTTACCGAAAGTATATGGGAGAACCGTTTTAAGTATATTGATGAATTGTCAAGAATGGGTGCAACCGTTAAAGTTGAAGGAAACACTGCAATTATTACGGGATGTGAACGTCTTACGGGAGCACAGGTGGCGGCACCTGACCTTAGAGCCGGAGCAGCACTTGTTATAGCCGGAATGATGGCAGAAGGTTATACCTACGTTGATGATATCAAGTTTATAGAAAGAGGATACGAGGATTTTGATGAGAAACTTCGTGGAATCGGAGCTAATATTATCAAAGCAGAATGTGAAAAAGATATTAAGTTATTTGAGTTTTCAGTATTATAATTCATATAGCAGGGAACGAAAGACAAAGCAGTCAAGGAACGAAAGCAGCCTTGATTGCTTTTTTTGTGTATAAAGAGCAGCCTGCAGATACCGGTAAAATGGCATACAATAAGAGATAGGAGAATACGCAGATGGAAAAAAATGTGATAGGAAATATTATCGAATTAAAAGGAATTACCAAACGTTATGAGGACAACTTTGTAGCTGTTGAGGATTTTAACCTTGAAGTCAAAAAAGGCGAATTTGTTACGTTTTTAGGACCTTCCGGCTGTGGCAAAACCACCACACTCAGAATGATTGCCGGATTTGATATTCCTACTGAGGGCAAAATTCTTTTAAACGGAGAGGACATAAGTAAGCTTCCGCCTAATAAAAGACCGATTAATACGGTATTCCAGAGATATGCTTTATTCCCACATCTCAACATTTTTGACAACATTGCGTTTGGACTTAAACTCCAGAATAAGTATACCAAAAAAGAAATTGCCGAAAAAGTAAGACATGCTCTTGAAGTTGTAGACCTTGAAGGCTTTGAAAAAAGAAATGTCACGACCCTTTCGGGAGGACAACAGCAAAGAATTGCAATAGCAAGAGCTATAGTAAACGAACCTGAAATTCTTCTTCTTGATGAACCTCTCGGAGCTTTGGATCTTAAGATGCGTAAGGAAATGCAGCTTGAACTGAAAGCCATGCATAAAGAGCTGGGTATCACATTTATATACGTTACACATGACCAGGAGGAGGCACTTACAATGTCCGATAAAGTCGTTGTAATGTCTGACGGAATGATACAGCAGGTCGGAACTCCTGAGGAGATTTATAACGAGCCGAAGAATGTTTTTGTAGCCGATTTTATCGGAGAGAGCAATATTTTTAACGGAAGAATGACAGGTAATAAGAGGGTTGAATTCTGCGGTGCCGAATTTGAATGTCTTGATGATATGTCGGTGGGTTCAAGGGTGGACGTTGTTGTAAGACCGGAGGACGTTATAATGACGGAGGCTAAAGACGGTGCTGTTGTGGGCAAGGTCACATCCGTTATTTTCAAAGGTATGCATTATGAAATTACCGTTGAATCGGGAGCCAATGAAATTGTTATCCAGAGCACCAGAAATGCTGTTGTGGGTGATACGATAGGCATTAATATAGAGCCTGACGGAATACATGTAATTCCTGCCGATATGAACCAGAATAAGTTTGACGGAGAACTTACAAAGGATTATACGGTTCTTTTTGCAGACGGAGAATTTGAATGTGACGTTACAAAATTGTATCCGGGTTCAAGAATTGATGAAAACAATACGCTTGTGGACAGCAACGGCGAAGAAATTGAAACTGCCGGAGTACAGGTCAGCGTAAATGTGCCTATTAAGGATATTACGATGAGTGATGATATTGAGGCAGGCGGAACTACGGGACATATTATTTCACTTATTTATAAAGGTGACCATTACCACTATGTTGTAAGAACCAAGAATGAAGAGGATATCCACCTTCACGATGAATACCTCTGGAATGAGGACGATTATGTAAGTGTAATTATCCCTAAGGAA
>JBNMKN010000143.1:0-4268 GCA_050874365.1 Butyrivibrio sp.
GTAAGTATAATTGCAGTTACAACAATTCCTACACCAAGACCTCTCAAATAATATTTAAGTTTCATATGCTATTTACCACCTTTAAATAAGTCAATAACAAGTTTTACTTCCCCGATACCAAGTCCAAGTTCTTTTGCTATCTCAACATTAGACTTTCCTTCTGCGCTTAACCGGAGTATTCTCTCATTATTATTGCCTGTCTCAAAAGCTTTAGGGTCCCTGTTGTCTTCCCTTAAGGTCTCTTTTTTAACCGTTTCTTTCATTCTCTTTGCCGCAGTTCTGCCTGTAGAAGTACGTTTCTTAGGCTTCTTTTCCACTGCTTCCATATCTGCCGATACATCATCGGATACGGCTTCAACAACTGCGTCAAGCTGGTTTAGTATATCTTTCTTTCTGCTGTCGATATCTTTCTGCTCTTCTTTAAGAAGTTCTTCACTTGCCATAAAACCGCCGGCATCTTCGCTCATATCCTTTATAGAATCAATAACGGTCTGTTTCTTATTGACGGTATTGCTTTTTTCAAGCTCTTTTTTGGTAATATTCATATCCCTTACGGTGTTATTGATTTCTTTTTTCTTTTCATTAAGCATATCATAAAGAAACATAACTTCATTATGGTTCCTGTTAATTTCCTGAAGAATAGTGTCTGAATATTCGTTCATTTCAAGCATTTTCTGATTGGAAAGTTTATCAAGGGATACCTCTGTCTGTTCCTTGACATTCTCTATCTGTTCATCGAGAATATCCATTATCTGTTTTTTTATGTCTTCTTTCTGCTTATCGGTGAATGTAACGTCCTTAACATTATGTATTGTATCTCCGTCTGATTTTGACGAAAAAACAAAACTTGCCACAATCACGATTAATCCTATCGTTAATAACGCAATCTCTAAACCTGTCATTTCCACGCTGCTCCCTATATTCTTATATCAAACCCGGTCACTTTCTTGACGGTTACTTTACCGTCGCCGGGAGTCTTTTTTCTTTTGCCATGCTGTTGTTCGTAATGACCTTTTCCTTCTCTTCTGGCATCATATCCGGTATTCATCATAGTATCCTCGTTCTTATTAATCTGTGAGGATTTAACCATGACCTCTTTATCTTCCATGTGGCTCATTGTCTGCTGTTCTACAACCGGCCTGCTGTCATCACGTTCCTGCATCTGTGTTCTGTTAATAACACCGTTAAATTCTATAGGTCTCATAATATCATCTCTTTTCTTCAGATATTAATTATTAACTCTTGTTATATCCATGCCTTTTTTAACATATCTGCAAAAATCATTTTTCTCTCTTATGAACATTACCTGTTCACCGAATTCCAGTCTTACACCCGGATAAATCGAACCGTTGACTATAATTTTTGCATCCTTATCTTCACACAATTTTGATGACAAGTCAATATACGATTCTTTACATTCTGCCTGCTGTTTCTCAAGAATATTGAGATTTTCCAGAGACTTTTTCAGGTACTCCAATTTTACGGAATCAAGTTTACCTTCTTTTTCTAGCTTCTGCTTCAAAAGCGTAACTACCTGTGTTAGTTTCGTAATATCATTGGCATTGGACGCTATCTGTGTCTTTAACTCATTAATCCTTGCCACAACTTCGGGATTATTCCCCACGGCAAGCACTGTCACGGTTTCCATTGTGGAACCGATATTCTTGGCAGAAATTACCGATGAAGCCCTTACATCACCGCCGATTATGTAGCCGTTGCGTCCATGCACGTCAATCGTGCCGTCAACAGCTACCTTGCTGTGAAGGATAGCGTCGGCTTCAAGATTATTGCCTGCTATAACGGTAGCATTCTCTATGAAGGTGGCAATGACATCTCCTCCCGCAGTAATCGTACCTTTATTCATTCCTACGATACCACGCTCAAGCACAACATCCTTGCCGGCTGTAACCGTTGCACCCTCTACCGCACCGCTGATACTGATGTTGCCTGTTGCTTTTACGGAAAAACCTGCCCTTACACAGCCAAGAATCTTAACGTTGCCGTCATATTCGATATCGCCTGTGGAGGTATCTACGTCTGTTCTGATTACATATTCATCGGATACGAAGATTTTGTCGCCCTCAAGGGAAACATGCCCCGTTACCTTTGATATAAGCTTTAATCCATCCTCCGATACCTCAAGATTTTTGCCGTGTTTAAAAGATTTTCTTGAAACAGGCTTAGGTTTTATAACGGCACCTGCAATATTCATACCGTCCTTTCCCGTATCTTCAGGTATAATCTCCGCAACCACATCACCCTCTTTAATATGATTAATCATATCAAGGTGGTGGAAATCTACCGTACCGTTTTCATTAATGGTAGGTTTAGCTTTAATTTCCGTATTAAAATTATATATAAGTCTGGCGTCTTTTCCCTCTACGGGCATCTGTGCCTCGGCAATAATAAACTGTTCAAAATATCTTCTGCATTTTACAATGGCAGTTATTACATTTTCCCTTATACCGTATACCACACCCATATTTTTTAAATCGGAAAGGATTTCCTCCACGGTTATAGGTGCTGCACCATCCATAGGCGGATACATGGTCATGGTAAGCTTCATGTGGGCAGAATCCGAATAATCACACCAGCCTGAATAAGGAATGACGGCAGTTTCCGAAATTTTAACCATGCTGTCCTTGTTATCCCTTGCCTCGTTCATTGCGGCATTAAGCTCTGCCACCGTACCATAATCAATACCCTTTTTCTCAAGATAGTGCATATATGCCTCAAGGCTTACATCTTTTCCGTTATCTTCCTTTGGAGAATAAGTAATATATACACCGTCGTCTTTTCCGATTACTTTAAAATAACCCTTCCTATCCATATAAAAACTCCTGTTTATTACATTTCATCAAATATATTCATATAGCTGCCAAGCGATTTTTTAAGTTTTACCAATGCTTTTGTATGAAGCTGGGAAACTCTCGATTCTGATACTTCCATAACATTACTTATCTCTTTTAATGTCATTTCCTCATAATAATACAAGGTCACTACCATCTTTTCTTTTTCCGTCAGATGTGAAAGAGCTTCGGAAATCTTTGTTGCAAGTTCTTCTTTCTCAACAACCCTCTCTGGCTGTTCAAAATGAGAATTACCTGCGGCTTCCATTCTTATCTCGCTGCCCTGCTCCACAAATTCATCCAGGGATACAAGATTACTGACTTTGGTCTGACCCTGCCAGTTATATAATTCATCTATCGACAAATCAAGTGCCGCAGCAAGTTCTTCATCGGTAACATTTTTTCCGTTTTCAGTTTCAAGTCTGGTACGAACAGAATCTATTTTTTTCTGTTTCTCACGCACAGACCTTGGAATCCAGTCCATTTTTCTTATCTGGTCGAGGATTTCTCCTCTGATTCTGAGACTTGCGTAAGTCTCAAATTTAACGTTTTTTCCATAGTCAAATTTATCTATGGCATCAATAAGGCCGAATATCCCGTAGCTTACAAGGTCCTCATATTCTACATTGTAACCTAAATACATGCTAAGTCTTCCGGCAACCAGTTTTACTAAAGGTGCATATTCAATTATTATCTGTTCTCTCAGTTCCGGTGTCCTGTTCTTTGAATAAGACATCCAGAGCTTTTCTTTTCCACGCTCGTCCATTGAATCTCCTTCAGCTCATACCTTTACTCTTCTTTATCTTCCTTATCCGTTTCTTCCGGCTCCACATTCTCTTCAGCAGTTTCATTGTTATCTTCTTTTATATCGGTTTCTTTCGTTGCCATGGCAATAAGAACAACACGGAATAATGAACCGATTATGTAGAATCCAAGTAAAAAAGATAACACAACTATCAATGAAGTCAGTGTTCTTTTTCTGTTAATAATCATTACAATACTGATTATAAGGCCCGCTGACAACGAAATAATCGCCGGCAGATATCTTAACTGTTCTTTATTTTTTTTCAAAATCAACAATCCTCCGACATCAGAGTACTTTTATTTCTTTACCAACCGATTTAATAACCAGTCGTCCGTCTTCTGCATAAAACTCTATAGTACGACCGTAATTAAGTCCCACATCTTCTGCAATTATATCTATGCCAAGTTCTTTAAAATTCAGCCTTGCACTTTCTATATTGTTATCACCCACATTAAGTCCGGACAGTCTTGAAGTTGAGGAAATAGCGAACATCTTCGCTCCTCCCGCTATCTTTGCTACCATGCGTGATTTCTTTGCTCCAAGTTTTTCCATTTGTTTTACCGTCTCAGCAATTCCGGTATCTCCAAATTTTGCAATATTTTCATTGTTTTTAA
>JBNMKN010000144.1:0-4221 GCA_050874365.1 Butyrivibrio sp.
GGATAAACAGAAACCTGTTTCTTGTCTCCGCCTTTTCTTTCAAATCTTACGACACCGTCAACTGTTGCAAATAATGTATCATCACCGCCACGTCCAACGTTTACGCCTGGAAGAATCTTTGTTCCACGCTGTCTGTAAAGAATATTTCCGGCTAATACGAACTGTCCATCAGCTCTCTTTGCGCCTAATCTCTTAGATTCAGAATCTCTACCGTTCTTAGTAGAACCAACGCCCTTTTTATGAGCGAAAAACTGAAGGTTAAGTTTTAACATGAGTGTTACACCTCCTCGATATTTATCGTAACATTTCCGGGATACTCGTCTGCGATTCCTTCAAGTCCAAGCTTCAGTGATTGAAGAAGTAACTGTGAACCGTCGCCTGACGTATCCATCTGAAAATCTATAGTTGCTCTTCTGTCATTAATCTTATAACTACATTCTTCCGAAGTAAGCTTCTCGATTGAGTTAACAGTATTAATAAGAAGTATTGAAACTGAAGCACATACTACATCAGTTCCTCTCACGCCGAAACCGGCATGACCTTTTGACTTAAATCCTATAATCGACTTATCTGATTTAATGTAAAAAGTTATATTGGTCATACACTATTCTCCGGATTAAGCGTTGATTTTTTCAATCTTAACCTTAGTGAATAACTGTCTGTGACCATTTTTCTTGTGGTAACCTGTTTTTCTCTTGTATTTGTAAACAATGACCTTCTTGTCCTTGCCTTCACATACAACAGAAGCTGTAACTGTGGCACCAGCTACTGTTGGATTACCAACAACTGTCTCCTTATCACTTACGAGAAGAACTTTATCGAATGTTACTGTTTCACCATCAGCAACTCCTAACTTCTCAATCTTGATAATGTCGCCTTCAGATACTTTGTACTGCTTTCCACCTGTTGCAATAATTGCGTACATATTGGCTTCCTCCTATTATCAATACTCGCCAACTGTGGTGATCCCTAAGGATACTTATAACCTCGTTGTGCGGCACACTAGATTAATATACAATCGTAATCCCGATTTGTCAACTGTTTTTTGTAAAATATTCAATCAATGACCTGCGGATTTTCTGTCTTGTGATTTCAACAAGACCAAGCTTTGTGTAATCCACATATTTGCATTTCACGCAGTCCTTTTTTAACTGCACACATAACTCCTCCGTAAGTATTTTTACATTGTCGTCTTTCATATTGATAAAATCAACGACCACAATGCCGGATATGTTTCTGAGCCTTAGCTGTCTTTCAACCTCTGCCGCAGCTTCCATGTTAATTTTAAGGAAGGTATCCTCCCTGTCTTTGTCTTTTCCATCATATTTTCCGGTATTAACATCGATTACCGTCAATGCCTCCGTCTGTTCTATGACAAGATATCCTCCTCTTTTTAACCACACATATTTGCCTAAGGCATCGTTAATTATTTTTTCGATATTATATAAGGTCTTAAGAGAAATCATTGTGTCCTGATATAAAGAGACCTTATATTCTTTGTCGGATATAGCTTCGTATATTTCGGGAATATCCGTAATGACCTCGTCATCTTTCTGAAGCTTCATGGAAGCTGCCATATCGCTTACGGAATTGTCACCCTTCTTAATAAGTGTAAAAGCAGGTCTCATTGAGCTTATGTGCACAAGGTCCTTGTATTCGTTTACAAGCTTCTTAGCCTCATCGCATATATCTTTATTATCCGCATGCTCTGCTTCCGTTCTTACGATAAAACCAAATTCCTCCGTGGCATATTCCTTAAGAAGCGTCTTAAATTCCGCAGTCCTTTTGCTGTCGGTAATTTTTTTGGAAACACCGATTATTCCTTTGTTGTCAAAAGAAATCGCAACATATTTTCCTGAAATATTAAGTTTACAGGTAACCATCGGTCTTTTGGTCTTAATGGCATCCTTAACCACCTGCACAAGCACAATGTCACCCTGACACACTTTATCAGTATTCTTTCTGTTAAGGAAAATCACATGCTCCTCCTCTATCGGCAGGTAACATATAACGCCTTTTGATACTTCCACAAAAGCAGAGTTAATATTAGGTACAACCTTATTAACCCTGCCCACATATATGTTATTGAGAATTGAGTTGCCTGTTTCAAGGACACGTATTTCCGTCTCTTTGCCGTCCTCAAAAAGAACAGCCGTATTTTTTTCCTTGTATTCGGTAATTACTAATTTTTTCAAAATAAAACACCATTAAATAAGCTTATTAAAAAAGCAGGAATATGCACCTGTATGACAGGCATTGCCTATCTGAAGTACCTTTGCCAAAAGAGTATCCTTATCGCAGTCAAGGTAAAGCTCCTTGACATACTGGAAATGTCCTGACGTAAGGCCTTTAAGCCATAACCCATTACGGCTTCTGCTGTAATAAGTCATCCTTCCAGTTGATACTGTCTTATTATAAGCTTCTTCATTCATATATGCTACCATAAGGACTTCATTTGTCATGTAATCCTGTACAACAACAGGAATCATGCCGTCGGAATTAAGCTTAAGAGAAGAAAACATAACTTCGCATTTCTTGCGTTCGTATGTAAGCACAGCTTCCTTTATGTCGATTTTATTTTCATATATAGCTTTTCCGATAATGGCTCCCTTAATACCGGCTTCATCAAGATTAGTGAGGTCCTGCATTGAGGACATTCCCCCTGATGCAACTATATTAAGTCCCGTTTTATCGGTAAGCTCCTTTGTCATGGCAACATTAGGACCTGAAAGCATTCCGTCCTTGGCTATATCCGTATATACTATGGTTCTTACGCCGTATGATTTCATCTTAAGGCATAAATCAAGCGCCGTGATACTGCTCACCTGTTCCCAGCCCTGTATGGCAACCATTCCGTCTTTAGCATCAACACCTACCACAATATGCTCTGCTCCGAATTTTTCCACAGCCACCTTAACAAATTCAGGCTCATTTACTGCCTTTGTTCCGATTATAACCCTGTAAATTCCGTATGAAAGCACACGTTCTATATCTTCAAGGGTTCTTATTCCGCCGCCAAGTTCGCAAGGAATTGTCACTTCTTTAACAATCTTTTTGATTGTATCTTCATTAACTGCTTTTCCTGCAAGTGCTCCGTCAAGGTCAACCAGATGTATAAAAGAAGCACCCATATCTTCAAAATATTTTGCCACTTTATAAGGCTCTTCGCTGTATACCGTTACGTCCTTAAATTCGCCCTGTCTGAGTCTTACACATTTTCCGTCTTTTAAATCAATTGCGGGATATAACTGCATTTTAAAGTGCTCCTTTCGTTGTAGGAAGTCCTGTTACTCTTCTGTCAATTCTTGTAGCTTCATCAAGTGCCCTTGCAAAAGCCTTGAACATTGCCTCAATTATATGGTGGGCATTTTCGCCGTACATTTCCTTGATATGAAGGTTCATGCCTGCGGAATATGATATGGCGTAGAAAAATTCCTTAACCATTTCGGTATCAAAATACCCTACCCTGTCCGTATTGAAAGTTCCGTCAAACACAAGATAAGGTCTTCCCGAAAGGTCAATGGCACACATTACCAGAGTCTCATCCATAGGGAGCAGAGAAGAACCGTATCTTCTGATGGATTTTTTATCGCCAAGAGCTTTTTTAATGGCTTCACCGAGAACAATTCCCGTATCTTCGATTGTATGATGGCAGTCAACTTCTATGTCGCCCTTAACCTTAACATCAAGATTGAAAAGTCCGTGTCTTGCAAAGCTTTTTAACATATGGTCAAAAAAACCTATTCCCGTATCGACTTTAGCTTCTCCTGTTCCATCTGCTTCAAAATAGATTTCTATGTCTGTTTCCGAAGTCTTTCTTATTACTTTCGCATTTCTTCCCATAGCTTTCTCCCTATTCAAATCTTACTTTAATTGAATTGGCATGGGCGGTTAAGCCCTCTGCCTCAGCAAATGCTTCAATGTCTTTATGTATATCCATAAGAGCTTCCCTTGAGTAAGAGATAATGCTTGATTTCTTAATAAAATCGTCAACCTCAAGAGGTGAAAAGAATTTAGCCGTACCGTTTGTAGGAAGTACATGGTTAGGGCCTGCAAAATAATCTCCAAGAGGCTCTGATGAGTATTCTCCAAGGAAAATTGCTCCGGCATTTCTTACTTTAGTCATTGTCTGGAAAGGATCCTTTGTAACAATTTCGAGATGCTCTGAAGCAATTTCATTAACCACGCTTATTGCTTCCTCCATTGACGCTGCCACAAGGA
>JBNMKN010000145.1:0-4169 GCA_050874365.1 Butyrivibrio sp.
CTTCACAAGCAGTTCCTTAGTTGCATCCACAACTATCTTAATATCCCTGCCCTTAAGTAATTCCATTATATTCTTGTAAGCATCATCATCCATTCCCGCAGGAATACTGCCTGACAGGAAAAGAACGTCCCCGTCCTTAAGTTCCGATAATTTCTTCATAAGAAGTTCCACATTCTCATTGCTTATAACCGGTCCCTGTCCGTTAATTTCTGTCCCATCAACTGATTTAAGCTTAAGATTGATTCTCGAAAAACCTTTATCAAGTCTGATGAAGCCGTTCTTAACGCCCATTTTCTCAAGTCTTCTTACGATTTCATCTCCTGTAAAACCTGCAACAAAACCAAGTGCCGTATTATCAATTCCAAGATTCATAAGAACTGTGGAAACATTAATTCCCTTTCCTCCGGGAAGAATACGTTCATCGCTTGTCCTGTTAGTTATTCCAAGCTTAAAATCCTGAACAGATACTATATAGTCCAAAGACGGATTAAAAGTTACTGTGTAAATCATTACCTTTTGCCTCCTTCTTTATTTTGTATCCTCATTATAACGCCATATTCTTTCAAAGTCAATCATTTTCTTTCACTTTCTTTCATTTTATTAGGCATTTTTGACCGAGTTTGACCGTTTGTATTGATTTGTCTATAAAAAAAGCATTCGTCCCACCGGACAAATGCTCTTTCTTAAAGTACATTACAAAAATTTTCTTAATTTCACCGAAAGGTCTTCTTCTTCCTTAACAATGTCATCAACCAGTCTTTTTATCTCAACATCGGCAGCAGGGTATTTATTAAAATACTTATATATGGACCTGATTCCCATATTGCATCCGTCAATAATAAGTTCCGCAGCGGATACATCCGGATGTTCTGACATAAGCTTCATTTCCGACTTTACCTTGGCAAAAAAAGATGCCATTGCCGCCGGCTCCTTGCCGTCATCGCCGTAATTACTCAGCTTCTCTGCTATGTCGCCCTTTAATTTGCAATGGGTTTCCCTGCTTTTTTCAAGAATTTTCCTAAGCTCATCGCTTTCAACATCATCAATTACATTATCAAGGGATTTAATTCCCATCTCAACGCCTGCGTCACATTCACGCAGAAGTTTTATTGTATCATCATTCACATTCATATACGCATCTCCTGTTTTTTTATCAGTATGCGCATATTTGCATTTTTTAATTCAGAATATTAATCATCCCTTGAACATTTTTCCGCATCCATTGCAAGCACAAATGTAAGAACAAGCAATGCATCATGTGGATTCACAACATCTATGGAATATGTATCGGTAAAATTGATTACTTCCTTGTTAATATTAGCAACAAGATTATTGTATCCGTCATAGATTTCGTAATCCCATTCCATAAAATGCCCTTCAACACACCAGCCGTTAAAATCAAAATAAAACTTAGGCTTGAAAAAAGTAAGTTCTTTATGGATATTTCCGACATATTCATCTCCATAAAATACTTCAAACTGAGGCATAAAAGTAAATACCTTTTCCCTGACTGTGGCTAAATAATTACCCGCACCGTCAAAAATTCTTAAAAGATGACCCCATGCCGGTTCTCCTTTTACCTGAAATGCTACATTCCCATCTTCATAATACACATCATAAGTATCAAACCACGAAAAAAATCTCTGCTTTAGTAATAATCTCATTTGTGTCACTCCTGTTTAAAAATATTTTTGCAGAAATTATAAAGCGAATTCTGCCATACCCTGTTTTCATGCTCACCGTCCACGTCGTAGAACACATGCTCTATGCCGCGCTCCGTCATATAGTCATGAATCGTGTAAGTTACGTCTCCGCAGACATTATCCGATTTACCTACGCTTAACATTAAGAATCCAAACTGCTCCGAATCAATTTTAAGTTCATCAAGAAGTGCAGGTATCCTGTCTGCATATCTTTCATCAGGAAGTGGCGAAACAGACGAAAAAGCTCCTATATATCCGAATTTATCCTGATGTTTGAAGCCGATGGCAAGGGAATTTCTTCCTCCCATGGAATTACCTGCTATTGCCGTATTTTCCCTGCCTGTAAGCACGTTAAAATGCTCCTCGATATAAGGCATGAGATTATCGATAAGTTCTTTTTCCGTCAAATCAAAATACTTTATTGTCTCGTAAAAATCAGCGTCCCTGTCTTTTTCATTCTCACTTACAACACAGTCCGGGCACACCACAATCATTTCCGGAACATCTTCAAAATATATAAGGTTCTGGATTATTATATGGGCATTTTTATTACGCCATGTACTGTGTCTTCCGCCGTATCCGTGTAAAAGATAGAGTACGGGATAGGATTTATTCTTGTCGTAACCAACAGGCAGAAATACCATTGCTTTTCTTTCTGTTCCTGTCACATCAGAGTGATACCTGACAGTACGTGGTATTTTATAAAGATACCCCCACTGTCTCCTTGAATAATATGGGTGCTTAACGGAATCAAGCAGCATTCCATCATCATTATAAGTATTATTATGTGAGAAATAATGTTTCTTTGATATTTTTCTTCCCGCAAACCAGGAGATAATAAGTAAAGTAACTCCTGCCGCAATAATAATTAACACAATCGTTTTTTTCTTTTTCACGTTATGCCTCCCTGTATTTATATTTTATTCTATTCTGTATACCTCATAAGTTGAAAAGGACCTGTCTGTAACGGCAATCATTTATTTTCCGTTACATATATTAAAGACGATTATATTGTATGTCTTTGTTAAAAAAATTATTAAAAGCCTTCTTTCATTCTGGTTTTTCTAAGTTCGCTTCTCTTCTTTCCTGCCTCCCATTCAGCCTGTTCACCAATTGATTCAACAATAAGTCTTGGTACTTCTTTTGATTTGCCGTTCTTATCAACAGATACAAGTGTGAGATATGCCCTGTTCACAGGATGTCTCATACCATCAAGACTCTCAACATAGGTATCCACCCTTACTTCCATAGAGGTTCTTCCCACATAAGTAACCCTGCCTATCAGAACCACTATTTCATGTTGATAAACTCCTCTTATAAATCTAAGGTTATCCACGGACGCCGTAACCACGGTATTCTCCGCATATCTAAGTCCTGTAATTCCCGCAACCTCATCAATCCATTGCATCAGTCTTCCGCCAAAAAGGCGATCCGCACCATTAAGATCCTCAGGTCTTACTTCTCTCATCTGCTCTACAATCGTTTCTTCTACTCTTTTCTCTTTCATCCCATACACATCTTTCCATAAAATATCATAATTTATCTATATTTTATAGCGAAACAGCAATTAATACAAGAACCACATTACAAAAAAGGAATGACTACGAATAATCATTCCTTTAAATATTATATACCTAAATACTAAATCCTCTCAACTTTTATCAGATTGGTATTTCCGGAATTTCCGTCTACGAGACCTCCTGTCAGCACCACATTATCACCTTTTCCAAGATGAAATACTTCTTCTGCTTTGACAAGGTCGTTGTTAAACATTTCTTCCATATTGTCATATTTTTCACAAAGTACAGGAGTAACGCCCCAGCTCATATTAAGCTTCCTGAAACCTTTTTTTGATGTAGTCATTCCTATGATATCCACAGGGCAGCGGAACCTGCTTACCATTCTGGCAGTCTTTCCTGTGAGGGAATTGACGATTATGCATTTTGCATTAACGTCTATCGCCATTGCACAGGTTGCATGGGAAACAGCGTCAATATTGCTCTTAATGGTAAATTCGGTTGTCTTAAACTGTTTCTCGTAATCCATGCTTTTCTCGGTAAAAGATAATGTATCCACCATGTTTTTCACTGCTGCCACAGGGTATTTACCGGAAGCCGTTTCCCCTGAAAGCATTACTGCCGAAGTTCCGTCATAGACGGCATTGGCTACGTCGGAAAGTTCTGCTCTCGTAGGTCTCGGATTATAAATCATGGACTCAAGCATTTCCGTTGCGGTAATTACACGTTTGCTGAGAAGCCTGCACTTCTTAATGAGATACTTCTGGACAGAAGGCACCTCGATTGCAGGAATTTCCACACCAAGGTCACCTCTTGCAATCATAATTCCGTCCGCAATTTCGCAGATTTCTTCAATATTGTCAACGCCTGCACGATTCTCAATCTTTGCAATAATGTCAATATCAGTTCCGCCGTTTTTGTCAAGAAACTCACGCATTTTTTCTATATC
>JBNMKN010000146.1:0-4161 GCA_050874365.1 Butyrivibrio sp.
GGGTTATTCCGGCATGTTTGATTGGTTCGGGAGTTGCCGGCGCATTATCAATGGCATTTAACTGTACGCTTATGGCTCCTCACGGCGGAATTTTCGTAGTACCTGTAATGGGTAACAAACTTATGTATCTTCTGGCACTTGTAATAGGAACTGCGGTATCAACAATTCTTTTGGGAATATTAAAGAAAAAACAGACAAATTAGAAAGGAGAAATCTGATATGAGAGAATTTAAGTATGTTATAACTGACCCGGAGGGAATACATGCACGTCCGGCAGGGCTTCTTGTAAAAGCTGCAAAAGAGTTTGCATGTGATATTAAAATAGCTAAAGACGGTAAAGCAATGAACTGTAAGGCTATATTCGGAATTATGGGACTTGGTGTTAAAAAAGGCAATGAAGTAACACTTACTTTTGACGGAGAAGACGAAGACAAGGCTTATGAGGAAGTAAGCAGGTTTATGCAGGAAAATCTTTAAAAGGGAGAGAAACTTATGAAGGTGTATGAAGGCAAAAGCGTATTCAATGGCATTGCCATTGGTAAGATAAAACTGTATTTAAAGGGCGAACAGCAGGTAAAAAGACATAAGGTTACAGACATTAAAGCTGAATTATTGAGATATGAAGAAGCACGAAACAAAAGTATGACGGAACTTAAGGGCCTTTATGAAAAGGCTCTTAAGGAAGTAGGAGAAGCAAACGCTGCCATATTTGAGGTTCATCAGATGATGCTTGAGGACGAGGACTATAACGAATCCGTCCGTAACATAATTGAATCCCAGGGTGTTAATGCCGAATATGCGGTTGCGGCTACAGGAGATAATTTTTCCAAAATGTTTTCATCCATGGAGGATGAATATATGAAAGAAAGAGCAGCGGATGTAAAGGATATTTCAGAAAGGGTGATATCCGTTCTGAATGGCAGAAGCGGCAGTAACGATACGGGTGATGAAGCCTCAATCATTGTTGCGGATGACCTTGCACCTTCCGAGACCGTACAGCTTGATAAGGATAAGGTTTTGTCCTTTGTAACGGTTCACGGCTCATTAAATTCACATACCGCAATTCTTGCAAGAACCATGGCAATACCTGCACTTGTCAACACACCTCTGCCTCTTGACGAAGCAATCGACGGGGTAATGGCTGTGGTTGACGGAACCAAAGGCGTTATATATGTCAATCCAGACAGCGAGACTCTGGAGCTTATGAAAAAACGTAAGGCAGAAGAGGATGAAAAAAGAGTGCTTTTACAGACTCTTAAAGGCAAAGAGAATGTTACTGTCGATGGACAAAAGCTTATGCTTTATGCTAATATAGGCAATATAAAAGACCTTGCCAAAGTCATTCAGAATGACGCAGGAGGAATCGGACTTTTCAGAAGTGAATTCATATACCTTGAAAGTAAGGATTTTCCGACAGAAGAAGAACAGTTCATGATTTACAGGCAGGTTGCTGAGACAATGGCAGGTAAAAAGGTCATTATAAGAACGCTTGACATAGGCGCAGACAAACAGTGCGATTATTTTAACATGGCACATGAGGATAACCCTGCAATGGGATGCCGTGCCATAAGAATATGTCTTACAAGACCTGAGATTTTTAAGACACAGCTTCGTGCACTTTACAGAGCGAGTGCTTATGGCAATATAGCCATTATGTATCCGATGATAACAAGTGTATGGGAAGTGAAAAGAATCAAAGAAATCGTAGGCGAAGTCAAGGAAGAACTTGATGCACAGGGAATTTCCTACGGTAATCCCGAACAGGGAATTATGATAGAGACTCCCGCTGCGGTAATGATAAGCGATGAGCTTGCAAAAGAAGTTGACTTCTTCAGTATCGGAACTAATGACCTTACACAATATACTCTTGCCATAGACAGACAGAATACGGAACTTGATATGTTCTATGATTCCCATCATCCGGCAGTGCTTAAGATGATATCAATGGTTGTTGATAATGCACATAAAGCAGGAATATGGGCAGGAATCTGCGGAGAACTCGGTGCAGATCAGACTCTTACAAAAGAATTTCTTGCTATGGGTGTTGATGAATTATCGGTATCACCGGGAAGCGTACTGCCTATCCGCAAGATTGTTATTGAGACTAATGTTAAGGACTATAAGGCGGAAAGAAATGCTGACAAAACAAAGACAGGAAGAAATATTTAACATCATAAAAGAAAGAGGCAGTGTCACCACACTGGAGATAGCCGAAATGCTTGGCATATCGGAATCAACGGCAAGGCGTGACATAAGTTCTCTTGACGATGAAGGCAGAATTATAAAAGTATACGGCGGAGCTATGATTGACCCGCAGCAGATGGTGGATACAAAAGAAGAGACCTATGAACAGAAAGTGGATATTAACGCTTCAGAAAAAGGTAAGGCTGCAGAGAGAGCATTGGAGTTAATAGAACCCGGTGATTTTATATATATAGATGCAGGAACCACGACAAAGTATATTGTGGACAATCTTAATATTAGTAGTGTGAGAATTGTAACGAACGGTATTGAACATGCCAGAAAACTTGCATTAAAAGGTAACGAAGTAGTTCTTGTGGGCGGCAACGTTAAGATATCCACGGATGCGATTGTGGGAACGATAGCCGTAAATACACTTGACAGATACCATTTTTCAAAGGGTTTTTTCGGAACCAACGGCATATCACCAAAAGCCGGTTATACAACGCCTGATATTAATGAAGCACTCATTAAGAAAGCGGCAATGCAAAAATGCAGTAAGTCCTATGTTGTAGCTGATGCTTCAAAATTCAGTACAATAAGTGCCGTGACCTTTGCGTCATTCAGGGAGGCAACAGTTGTAACTAATATGTGTCCGAAAGAATTTTCAAGATATAAAAACATAATAGTATGCTGACATTAAAAATCTCAAGGTGTATAATAACCTTGAGATTTTTTAGTGAGGTAAGAAAATGCAGGTTACGGAAAAAATAAGTATTTTAAGAAAAATGATGGGCGATAACCGTATTGACGCTTATATAATTGTCACGGACGATTATCACGGTTCGGAATATGTAGGAGATTATTTCAAAGAACGTGAATATATGTCGGGGTTCACAGGCTCGGCGGGAACACTTCTTGTAATGTCCGGTTTTGCCGGATTATGGACGGATGGAAGATATTTTTTACAGGCAGAGGAAGAACTGGCAGGTACAGGTATAGAACTTATGAAAAGCGGGGAACCGGACTGCCCGCCAATAGAGACTTTTTTATATGATAACTTAGAAGAAAATAGCGTTGTGGGATTTGACGGAAGAACTGTAAACTGTAATTTTTTTGACAGGCTTAAAAGCAGGCTGGACAGTAAAAATATAACCTATGTTACGAATAAAGACCTTGTGGATGTAATCTGGACGGACAGACCGGAAATGTCCGCACGGAAAGTATGGAAGCTTGATTACAGGTACACCGGAATGTCAAGAAGGGATAAACTTAACAGGCTTTTTTACATATTGGAAGAAAACGGGGCTGATGCCATGGCGCTTACCGCCCTTGACGAGATTGCATGGCTTTTGAATTTAAGGGGGGATGATATCGAATATTGTCCCGTATTTTTAAGTTTTATGTATGTCAGCAGGAAATCAAGTGTTCTGTATGTAAACCGCAGTATTTTAAGTGAGGATATTATTAAGGAGCTTGCAGAGGATGGAATCATTATAAAAGACTATGATAATATATATAGTGATTTAGCCGGGATAAGTTCTGAAAAAATCATGATTGACCCTTCAAGTGCCAACTGTTTTATAAAAGAAAATATCGTAAAAAACAGCCATGTATCCGAAACAGAAAGCCCTGTAGAACTTATGAAAGCAATGAAAAATCCTGTAGAGACGGAAAATATAGAAAATGCCCATATAAGAGACGGTGTGGCGGTTACGAGATTTGTCCACTGGCTTATAGAAAATGTTAAAAAGGGCAATGTAACGGAAATGTCGGCAGCAGAGAAACTTGACGAATTCAGAAAGGAGGGTGAGGGCTACATCGGACAAAGCTTTGCACCCATTGTCGCATATAAAGAGCATGGAGCAATAGTCCACTACGAAGCCACAAAAAAGACGGACGTTACAATGAAACCATCAGGTCTCTGCCTCATAGATACAGGCGGACATTACCTTCAGGGAACGACGGATATAACAAGAA
>JBNMKN010000147.1:0-4128 GCA_050874365.1 Butyrivibrio sp.
ATATTATATCCCGCTTTTCTAAGCTCGTATGCCATTGCCGTAGCTGCCGGAACATCAAGCCTCAGTTCCCTGATTTCCTCCACATGGGAGAATACCTGCCTTGGAGTTCCCTCCATTGCAATTTTGCCTTTATCCATGACAAATATTTTATCTGCTAAAACTGCTTCATCCATATAATGCGTTATAAGGATAACAGTGATTTTTTCAACCTTATTTAACTCAATTATGGCACTCATTACATCTTTTCGTCCTGAAGGGTCAAGCATTGCCGTTGCTTCGTCAAGAACAATACATTTTGGCTTCATTGCAAGAACTCCTGCTATTGCAACACGCTGTTTCTGCCCTCCCGACAGTTTGTTGGGTGAATATCCTCTGTACATTGTCATATTTACCGATTCAAGTGCCTTATTAACTCTTTCCCAAATTTCGTCCGTCGGTACACCGAGATTTTCCGGTCCGAATGCCACATCTTCTTCTACGATTGTTGCTACAATCTGGTTGTCCGGATTCTGAAATACCATACCTGCCGTCTGTCGCACGGACCACACGTTGTTTTCCTCCGAGGTACTCATTCCGTCTACAGTCATTTCACCTTCTGTAGGTTTGAGAATTGCATTAATATGCTTTGCCAGTGTTGATTTACCGGAACCATTATGTCCTAATATGGCAATAAACTGTCCCTGCTCCACATCAAGGCTGACATGGTCTACCGCCTCTGTAACATTTTCCACATTGCCTTCTTCGTCTCTTCTGATATAGTCAAATACCAAATCATCAGCTTTAATAATTCCCATTTTTTCAACACCTCTTTTCTCTTTCTAAAAGAAAAGAGCAAATGATGCTAAGCACCATCTGCTCTGATATGCACATATCTTCAAAAATTAAACTAACTCAAGAAGAACTTCCATAGCTGCATCACCTTTACGCTGACCAATCTTAACGATTCTTGTGTAACCACCGTTACGTCCAGCATACTTAGGTGCAATTTCGTCAAATAACTTATTAGCGACATCAACTGTCTTTGTATTTCTCTTCTTACCAGAGTTGTCTGTTGGAACATCTGTTACAGTGTAGAGAACTTTCATCATTTCTCTTCTTGCATGTACTCTTGAAGGTAAGTCTTTCTTGATAGTCTTTTCAACACTGTCATATACAGTCTTTTTCTTACCATCAACTACTTCTTTAACTCTCTTACCGTCTTTATCTTTACGTGCTACCTTAACAGTAACTGTAACATTCTCAAAGTTATCTTTTTCTTTAACTGCTAATGCAATTAAACCATCAGCAACTTTGCGGATTTCCTTAGCCTTAGCTTCAGTAGTAACAATTTTTCCATTGTAAAGTAAAGCTGTTACCTGGTTTCTGATTAAAGCTTTTCTCTGAGCAGATGTTCTGCCAAGCTTTCTATAACCTGCCATTTGTTGCTTTCCTCCTTGTTATTCTTCACTTGGACTAAGTTCTAATCCAAGTTCTTTTAATTTAGCAAGTACCTCTTCTAATGACTTGCGTCCGAGGTTTCTTACCTTCATCATATCTTCTGCTGTTTTGCTACATAACTCTTCTACAGTATTGATTCCGGCTCTCTTTAAACAGTTGTATGAACGAACTGAAAGTTCAAGTTCATCAATGTTAATGGCTCCGGTCTTAACCTTTTCATCTTCCGGCTTTTCAACGAATGTGCCGACAACATCTTTTGTATTATCTGAAAGATCAACGAAAAGATTTAAGTGCTCACAGAGTACCTTTGCTGCAAGGCTGACTGCATCGTCAGGTGCTAATGTACCGTTTGTGTATACTTCTAATGTAAGTTTATCAAAATCTGTAACCTGACCTACACGCGTATTCTGAACTGTCATATTAACACGTTCAACAGGTGTGTAGATAGAGTCTATTGACAATACACCAATTGGAGTATCTTCGTGCTTATTCTTTTCTGCACTCACATATCCTCTGCCGTTAGTAATTGTAAGTTCCATAAATAACTTGCAATCATTTCCACCATTTAATGTAGCTATTGGCAAATCCGGATTCATTATCTCGATATCTGAATCAGTATGAATATCGCCGGCTGTTACAACGCCTTCGCGTCCGTCACATTCGATGTACGCAATCTTTGGCTCATTTGAATCACTGCTGTTCTTGATAGCAAGATTCTTGATATTCATAATAATATCACTAACATCTTCTTTAACTCCCGGAATAGGACTAAACTCGTGTAAAACGCCATCGATCTTAACCTGACTAACTGCTGAGCCTGGGAGCGATGAAAGCATAATTCTTCTAAGAGAATTGCCAAGTGTTGTACCATATCCTCTTTCAAGAGGTTCTACTACAAATCTTCCATATCTTTTATCTTCAGATATTTCTTCGATTCTAATTGTTGGTTTTTCAAATTCGAACACTAAAAAGTCCCTCCTTTTATGGGTTGTGTCGTATCGAGTCTGTCATATTCTAATGAATCTTAACCATGGCACACGCCATGATGACATCCTATTATTTTGAATATAACTCGACGATAAGCATCTCGTTAACCGGAACATCTATCATATCTCTTGAAGGAGCTGCCTTAACAACACCCTTGAGATTATCCTGATCTGCATCAAGCCATTCCGGAACAAGTCTTCCGCCTGTTACTTCAAGGATATCTTTATATCTCTGAGAAGACTTAGCCTTCTCCTTAATTTCTATTGAATCACCAACATTTACAAGGTATGAAGGAATGTTTACACATTTTCCATTAACTAATACATGCTTATGATCTACTATCTGTCTAGCTTCTTTTCTTGTTCTGGCTAAACCTAATCTGAAAATAACATTGTCAAGTCTGAGTTCAAGTAATGTCATGAGGTTATCACCTGTCATACCATTCATCTTCTCAGCTTTCTTGAAATAATTTCTGAAAGGTTTCTCAAGAACTCCGTATATGAATTTTGCTTTCTGTTTTTCGCGAAGCTGAAGTCCGTATTCACTTACCTTCTTGTTGGCTCTGCCTGATTTTCTGTTTGATTTCTTATCTATTCCTAAATAAACTGGATCAAGTCCAAGTGTTCTGCATCTTTTAAGAACAGGAACTCTATTAACTGCCATACTTTATTACACCTCCTATTAGACTCTTCTACGCTTTGGTGGACGACATCCGTTATGTGGTACCGGAGTAACATCCTTGATGCTTGTAACTTCAAGACCGCATGCCTGAAGTGCACGAATTGCGGCTTCACGACCTGAACCAGGTCCCTTAACCATAACGTCTACTGATTTTAAACCGTGTATTAAAGCTGCCTTAGTTGCAGTTTCTGCTGCCATCTGAGCTGCATAAGGAGTAGATTTCCTTGAACCTCTAAAACCAAGACCACCGGCACTAGCCCATGACAATGCGTTACCTTCTGTATCAGTTATAGTAACGATTGTATTGTTGAGTGATGACTGAATATGTGCCTGTCCGCGTTCAACGTTTTTCTTAACACGCTTTTTTGTCACTTTTTTTGTAACTTTAGCCATTTTCTAAACTAACCTCCCTTATGGGTTCCCGTTTATTCATCGGGTATTATTTTTTCTTATTTGCTATTGTTTTCTTAGGACCCTTACGAGTTCTAGCGTTTGTCTTTGTCTTCTGTCCTCTGACAGGGAGACCTTTTCTGTGACGAATGCCTCTGTAGCATCCAATTTCCTGTAATCTCTTGATATTTAAGGCGATTTCTCTTCTAAGATCACCTTCAACTGTCTGACTTGCGTCAATAACGTCTTTAATTCTGCCTACTTCTTCATCTGTAAGATCCTTAACACGAGTATTAGGGTCTACCTTAGCTTCAGCAAGAATACGATTTGAGCTGACTCTTCCAATACCATAAATATAGGTAAGTCCAATCTCAACACGTTTTTCTCTTGGTAAGTCTACACCAGCGATACGAGCCATGTGCGTTACACCTCCATTGTCTCTTAATGTTGTTAATATATTTATTTAAAGTGGCTGACAACTCACCCTGGTGGTTCGCCACTGCAGCCGCAAATTAGCGGGATTTCCAAACATAAAAAAGCCGGGAATTATCCCTGTCTCTGCTTATGCTTAGGATTTTCGCAGATAATCATTATATTTCCTTTTCTTTTAATGACTTTGCATTTTTCACAAAT
>JBNMKN010000148.1:0-4110 GCA_050874365.1 Butyrivibrio sp.
GAGCCTAATATCTCACTCAGTACCTTACAGATATCGTTAAAAACCACTTTCTGCGAACTGTTATTATGTAACAGTCTGTTAATCTTACGTGTCTTATCTAACAACTGAACACTGCCCATATCCGTTCTCCTTTCAGTGCCCTGTAAAATATATTAAAATTGTACCATATCTCCTGTTCCAATGCAACAATTTTCAGATATTATTTATCACATACATATCCGCAATTATCGTCTGAACATACGAGTTTATTGCCTTTTTCAACCATGTAACTTCCGCATACAGGACATTTCTTCTCTGATGGTCTGTTCCATGACATAAAATCACATTCCTGATTATCGCATCCGTAATATCTTCTGCCCTTTTTGGTTCGCAGAATAACGACCTCGCCGCCGCACTTAGGACATTTTACACCTGCCTTTTCAAGATAAGGCTTGGTATTATGACATTCAGGAAAACCGGGACATGCTAAAAACTTACCGTGAGGACCGTATTTAATAACCATATTACGTCCGCAGTTCTCACAGATTATATCTGTCTTTTCATCTTCTATCTTAATTGTCTCAAGGTCTTTTTCCGCATTCTTAACGGCTTCGTCAAGGTCAGGATAAAAGTTCTCGATTACGGTTTTCCATTTGACACTTCCGTCCTCAACCTTATCAAGTAACATTTCCATATTGGCTGTAAAGCTTACATCAACAATGGACGGAAAAGATTTCTTCATCACGGAATTAACTGCTTCACCAAGTTCTGTTACAAAGAGATTTTTCTGTTCCTTAATAACATAGTGTCTTGCAATGATTGTTCCGATGGTAGGCGCATAAGTAGAAGGTCTTCCTATTCCCTGCTCCTCAAGTGCCTTAACAAGTGAAGCCTCTGTAAAATGTGCCGGTGGCTGTGTAAAATGCTGCTTCTTATCGTATTCCTGAAGCTTAATTATGGAATCCTTGGATACCGCTCCAAGTGTAATATTATCAGATTTCTCATCTTCATCAGACATATACACAAGCATATAACCCTCAAACTTAATCTTGGAGGCCGACATACTGAATCTGTAATCCCCCGCTTTAAGTCTGACATTAATTGTCTCATATACGGCATTTGCCATTCTGCTTGCAACAAAACGCTTCCATATTAATGAATACAGCCTGAACTGGTCCCTGCTTAAAGATTCCTTAATCTCTGATGGGAGAAAATTAATATTGGTAGGTCTTATGGCTTCGTGGGCATCCTGTATCTTCTTGCCTGAATTTTTCTTCTCATCCGGTGCAAGATAATATGTCTCGCCGTAATTGTCTCTTATAAATTCCCTTGCTGCAAGGTCAGCTTCTTCTGATACTCTTGTGGAATCGGTACGCAGGTATGTAATTATACCGACCGTTCCCTGACCCTTAATGTCAACGCCCTCGTATAGCTGCTGTGCTATACGCATTGTCTTCTGGGTAGAGAAATTCAGAGTCTTAGCGGCTTCCTGCTGCAATGTACTTGTGGTAAAAGGAAGTGGTGCTTTCTTAACTCTCTCGCTGTTCTTAATCTCGTCAACTGCAAAATCACAACCCTCAAGGTCTTTCATTATTCTGTTGACATCATCTTCGCTTCCTATTGTTATCTTGCCATTGCTGTCACCGACTAACTTGGCGGTAACCGGCTTTTTCATTCCTTCTATATTAAGTATGGCATCTATCGTCCAGTATTCTTCCGGTATAAATGCATTAATTTCTTCTTCCCTGTCACAGATAATTCTTAAAGCAACTGACTGCACACGGCCTGCCGAAAGTCCACGCTTAATCTTTGCCCATAACAA
The DNA here is from genome assembly GCA_050874365.1 of Butyrivibrio sp. Taxonomy (GTDB): domain Bacteria; phylum Bacillota; class Clostridia; order Lachnospirales; family Lachnospiraceae; genus Eshraghiella. Next base: position 1,802 of record JBNMKN010000148.1, read on the forward strand.
AGGACTTATCTTATAACCAACCATTCTGTCCAACATTCTTCTGGACTGCTGTGCATTGACAAGATTCATATCTATCTTGCGTGGTTCTTTTATTGAAGCCTTAACGGCATTCTTGGTAATCTCATTAAAACTGATTCTGTTAATATCCTTGTCTTCAAGCTTAAGTGCATTGGCAAGATGCCATGAGATAGCTTCTCCCTCACGGTCCGGGTCGGTTGCAAGATATACTTTGTCAGCTTTCTTAACAAGCTTACGAAGATTGGCAAGAATGTCTCCCTTGCCTCTAATTGTAATATACTTAGGTTCATAATCATGTTCAACATCTATTCCAAGTGTACTTTTAGGGAGATCCCTTACATGTCCATTTGACGCTGCAACTTCATAATTATTACCCAGAAATTTTTTGATTGTCTTAACCTTGGCAGGTGACTCCACAATTACAAGATATTTTGCCATAAAAGCATCCTCCTCAATAATAACCTTATTGAATCCTTACATAAAAGTTCTTACTTATCTCGCGTATTATTCCCTTAATCTCAAGACAGGTAAGGCTGCGTAAAACCTCAGCCGGAGACATATTGCTATCATTCACTAACGTCTCAAGACTCTTAGGGGTAAAATCTAGTAATAGACTATACAACATTTTTTCATCCCTTGCAAGAACAATATCGTTTTTTATATTTTTTTCATAATTTGGAGATGAGAGCCCCAGTTCCTCCGGCAGGCTCTCAAAATCAGTTACAACCATGGCTCCATCAGCAATAAGCCTGTTACATCCTCTGCTTGAAACATCGGTAATACGCCCCGGTACGGCATACACCGTCCTGTTCTGCTCTAATGCCGTTCCCGCAGTGATTAATGAACCGCTTTTAAAACCCGCTTCAACCACTATAACGTAATCCGAAAGCCCGCTTATTATCCTGTTCCGTAACGGAAACATTCCGGGAGTTGTAATACTGTCTCCCGGATATTCTGATATTATTCCGCCACTTTCCAAAATATCCATGTACAGGTTAAAGTTTCCTGCGGGATAACATTTCTCAACGCCGCCGGCAAGAACTCCGCAGGTATATCCGCCCTTGTATAAGGCACCTTTATGAGCCTCACTGTCAATGCCAGACGCAAGACCGCTTATAATACATGCACCTGCTTCCGATAAAATTCCTGCGATTTCCCTTGCAGCATATCTGCCGTACTCGGAACACCGCCTCGAGCCTACGATTGCAACCGATTTGACGTTATTTTCAGGAAGCCTGCCCTTGTAATACAGGATATAAGGCTTATCGTATAATTCCTTAAGTCTGCGTGGGTAATCTTCCTCATCGGGGAAAACAAAACGGACATTATTCTCCGTATCCTTTTGATATTTTTCAAAAATATTTTGTCTTACGTCCTTAGAAACTATCCTGTCCATATCCCTGTCCGTAAGAACAGGCAGGCACTCAAATTCCTTTCTTTCCATATTATATAGTTCTTCGGGAGTTCCGAGTGAAAGCAGCGTGCGAATCTTAACGTTGCCTATTCCCTCAAGATTATTAATCCAATACCAGTATTTTCTGTCCATTCATTACCTCACATTAATTTATATCCGATTGCTTCGCAAATATGACCTTCTTCTATCCTGTCTGACTGCTCAATATCGGCTATGGTCCTTGCAACCTTTATGATTTTGTAATATGTCCTCGCTGACATGTCATATTTGGAAAAAGCATTTTTCATAAGGGTTTCCGCTGATTTTGACATGGTGCAATACTTGCTGACAAGCTGTGAAGGGATTTCGGAATTATATCTGAAACGCTCCTTTTTAAAACGTTCCCTCTGGATATCAATGCAATTATTAACGGATTGTCTCATATCTTTGCTTGATATTTCCGTTCTGCCTACACCCGTTATCTCATCATAGCCTGATTTAGTGACTCTTACACACATATCAATTCTGTCCGTTACAGGTCCGCTTATCCTGTCAAAATACCGCCTGATATCCCTGTCATTGCAATTACATCTGGTTCTGTCAGGATAATATCCGCACTTACAGGGATTTGTTTGGACACTGATGTTGATACAATTTAACCATATTTTCTCCGGGGTGTTCAAAAGGGGGTTCATCTGAACACCCCTATAGAATGCACGATTTATAGGTATAAAAACTGGCAGGCAGCTAAGGATTAGCCGCCTGCCGATTGATTAAACTTATTCTGTTCTTCTGTATTTTGTCAGTGCTACAAATTGGAAGTTGTTGTATTCTATACTGATACATCAATAGAATTACGAGCTAGCCTATTACCATTTTTGACAAGTGTCGCTTCCAC
>JBNMKN010000149.1:0-4092 GCA_050874365.1 Butyrivibrio sp.
AAAAATATACTATAGAGGATGAAATAATTTTTTCGTTTTTCATACTCCTCTTTCTTTTTATATAAAGGCAGCTCCGGCTGCCTTTTATTTTGCAAAAATGTATTGACAATTTTTTCTCAATAAATTAGAATAAATCTTACGTTATCCGTAAGGGAGTAGTCAGCGCGACAGCGTGGCAAGCCAACAATCCCGGTAGTGTTACCTGGTTTGCCTTAATTGATGAGACTTATGTATAGCTTTCAAGGCTATGCGTATGTCCTAATATGGAAGTTCAGCAGGCCTTGCCTGCTTTTTTTATTGGCAACAAAAAGCAACAGAAAATTTCACAAAGGAGAATTCTGAAATGGATTTATTCACACTTATCCTACTGGCAGTAGGTCTTTCCATGGATGCTTTCGCGGTATCCATCTGCAAGGGTCTCGCAATTAAAAAACTCTCGTTCCGTCATATGCTGATTATCGGTGCGTGGTTTGGCTGTTTTCAGGCAATAATGCCTATGATAGGCTATTTCCTCGGTATACAGTTTGCAAGATTTGTTAATTCATTTGCCCCTTGGATTGCATTTATTCTTTTGTTATTGATAGGAATTAATATGATTCGTGAATCATTTTCAAAAGAAGAAAAAGAAGGTGAGGAAACCGATGCCATCGGCTTTAAGACAATGTTTTTTATGGCTGTTGCAACAAGCATAGACGCACTGGCTGTCGGAATCACATTTGCCTGTGTCCCAGTAAGCATAATTCAGGCCACGGCACTGCTTAATACAATCTTAGCGGTTATCATTATTGGAATAACAACATTTATAATTTCCATTGCAGGTGTAAAAATCGGTAATATTTTTGGAAACCTTTATAAAAACAAAGCTGAATTTATCGGTGGGGTTATTCTTATTTTATTAGGCATCAAAATAATTGTTGAACACTATTTTTTCTAATTACGGAGGTTAAAGAAAATGCCATTACCAGTCAATATATTATTATTAGTAGTCGGTTTTGTACTTCTTATGAAAGGTGCGGACGTATTTGTTGACGGTTCTTCAAGTCTTGCGGGCAAGCTCGGTATTCCGCAGATTGTAATCGGACTTACAATCGTTGCATTCGGTACAAGTGCTCCAGAAGCTGCCATAAGTATCACCGCAGGAATAAAAGGAAGTGCCGAACTTGCGGTAAGTAACGTTGTGGGAAGTAACATTATGAATGTTCTCCTTATCCTCGGTATCGCTTCAATCATTACACCTCTGGCAGTTAAAAAGAACACTCTTTTTATAGAAATTCCTTTTGTTGCCATAATCACCGTTGTACTTCTTGTACTCGGCATGAACGGTTATTCCCTCTCAAGATTTGACGGTGTAATTCTTACAATATTATTTTTAATATTCATGGGATATCTTGTATTTATATCTCTTAAGAAAAAAGATGAAGAAGAGGAAGAAGTCAAAAAATTACCTACATGGCTTATGATTCTTTACATAGTCCTCGGCGGTGCCGCAATTGTAGGCGGAAGCCAGCTTACCGTTAATTCCGCTACTACCATTGCAAAATACTTCGGCATGTCCGACCGTTTAATAGGTCTTACAATTGTAGCTTTCGGAACTTCACTTCCGGAACTTATCACTTCCGTTACAGCAGCCTGCAAACACAAAGCAGACATTGCTATCGGTAACATCGTGGGAAGCAATATTTTTAATATACTTTTTGTTCTTGGAATTACGGCACTCATAACTCCTGTCCAGTATTCAAGGGATTTTATCGTAGACAACATAATGGCATTAATCTGTATGGTAATGCTCTTCTTATGCGTAATCTTAACAAAGGACAAGAAATTAAACCGTGTAGGCGGAATCCTTATGTTGCTTTCATATGCCGCATATTTTGTATGTTTTATCGTATTACAGATAAAGTTAATATAATAATTACATAATTAAAAGGTTTAGAAAATATATCCAAAACATTTTCTAAACCTTTTTTCTTCCTTTTATCATAAATATCTTAGCCACAACGTAATATCCCCCCGCTCTCACCGCATTGGCAATTACATATCCTACAGTCGCTCCGTATATACCCTTCCAGGATGCAAGCGGCGTAACAATAACCGCAGCAACAACCGCAGTAACCACATTAATGACAATACTGATATTCTGTTTCCTGTATATAATTATTACATTTTCGTACAAAGTATACACGGCAACCAGTCCGCCAGACAACATAAGTAAAAGATTGGTCCATTCATAACCGTACAGGTCAATTCCGTATATGGCGGTAAGAACAGGTCCTCCGAGAAAAAACATTCCCGCCATTGACACTACCGTGAGTCCGGCAATCACACCAAGCTGCTTGTTAATCGTTTTCTTAAAGCTTCTGTAGTCTCCGTCATTGTGGTAAACTGCCATTTTGGTAAGCCACATTCTCATTGTAAATCCGGCAAATAAATCCACCACAAATACCGGCATAAACAGTGCATTAAATTCCGCCAGAATTGAAGTATCATCTCCCGAAATTCTTGTAAGTGCATACTTAGGTGCATTATGAATATATATAAATAAAAAAGAACTGACAAACAACGCCGTACACGCAAAAACCAGCTCTTTTGTCACTTTCCATCTGAAATTCCATTTTACTTGGGCAAATCTTTTAGCAATCGGAAAATCAACTGCAAATATAAGTACAAATGATACAACCGCAAGCACGACAGAAGATAAAACAACATTTCTTGTAATAATTAACATTCCGCCGTAACATATTATCATTATAAGGTCTTTTGTAAACTGGCTTCTTCCGCTTATATCAAACCTGAATCTCTGTTGATAAAGCCCTTCAAACAAGTCAGACATACATTCAGCCATCTTATATATCGTAAGACTTATGATTACTATTGCTTCATCGCCTCTGTATCCGCCAAAAATAACCCATCCTATGGTAATAATCATCGCCACAACACAGGTACATATTCTGAACGTATAATACTGGTCAAATGTATATTTTTCATTAATATCAGACACCTGATAATTCCTTACGGAATACTTACCTACAGTAAGCATCTGGTTAGCTATCATTATTCCCAGTGAATATAATCCAGCCGCTGATTTTCCCATTAGATTAGTTAAAATAATAAGAAATATCAGCGACTGTAATGAATATACTATTCCGGATAAAGCCGTCCACACAAATGTATTCTTTGCCTGATTAATGTCTTTTCCTATAAATAGTTTAGTAAGCATACAATTATTCAGCTTTAGCTGCCTTTTCAGCAAGATATTTATTGATAAATACTGTCAACGCATCTGCGTCAATACCGTGTACCATGCACGCTTCCTCAAGAGATTCTCCCTGTGCCGATGGGCATCCGACGCAGTGCATTCCGGCGTCAAGAAGGATTGGTATTATATCAGTATCAATCTGGATGATATCATGAATAATCATATCTTTATTAATCTGTGCCATGTTATTTCTCCTTTTCATTCTGCATTTATAATATATTATTACCATTTTGATAACAAATATCATTATATACTAACATAAAAAAAGTGGCAACACCCATTGTAAAACGTTACCTGCATATTTTTTCAATTTTTTGAAATAAATGTTTCTTGAAATTTTTATTTTGACGTATTATAATGACACTGTAATATACATAGGAGGTAACTATTATGGCATACGTTATTTCAGATTCTTGTGTAAGTTGTGGTTCATGTGCCGGAGGATGTCCAGCAGGAGCTATCTCTCTTGGTGACTCACATTATGAAATAGATGCAGATACATGTCTCTCATGCGGAGCTTGCGAATCTGCTTGTCCGGTAGGCGCTATTTCAGCTAACTAATAAGAATAATGCGTAATGGCTCGTGCGATGCACGAGCCATTATTATTTTGTTATTCAAACAACGAAGTGTAAATATCGTCTCCGTCTATTTCCATAAGATATAATTCTGAATAATAGTGTTCTCCAAATACATCTGTTATATCAAATCTGAACAGATACTCTCCGTCAAACAATTCGACATCTTCTATATCAATACCTTCTTTATATTCGATTGTGCCGCCTTCATAAGTATAGGTCTCATTATTTTCCTCGTCTGTTATCTTCGAGCACATAAA
>JBNMKN010000150.1:0-4017 GCA_050874365.1 Butyrivibrio sp.
CATGCATCAAGGGCGTACCAGTTGGAATATGCGGGATTGTGTTTATGATTACCCTGTCCGACACACATTATCCATTCGTGCGCCATTGTTCCTACAGGTGCAAGGTTATATTTTTTTGCAAGATATACATTGGAGGTTCCTACATATCTGGTGGTCTTAGGAAATTCTTTACTTCTGTCAGCAAGTGTTTTAACTGCCAAATCCTGGGCTTTTGCCGATAATCTTCTTCTCAGTCCGAACTCGCTGAATACACCTATGTTATATTCACCGCTTACTATTTTATCTACTTTTTCGTTAAGTCTTCTTCTGAAGCTTTCCATTAAATCATCATAATTATAAGCGCTTCTGAAATATACCTCGTTTACGATTGCAAGGATAGGAATTTCGTACATTGATGTATTTAACCATGTTCCGCTCGCTTCTATTGACAGACCACATTCAGCGTCATCACTTATAACAAATTCTTCGTAACGTGGCTGCCATAACCTTAAAAAATCTATATATGATTTTTTAAACCATGTAATTCCTCCAAGATATGTAAGTTCATCCTCCGTGAACCTGAGATTGCAGTAGTGTTTTATCTGTTCACTTATTTCTTCCACCATTTCGGAAGTGAAGTGAACGTCCTTATTACGGCACTTAAATGTCCATGTTGTTTTATAGTCGCTGAACTGATGAAAAATTGCCTGACCCATTGAAAATTTATAAAGGTCTGTTTCCAAAAGACTTGTGACTGCCGGTTTAAATTTCATAATATTTTCTCCTTATACTTCAGATTATGTCTATCTGACATAATTTCATTGCTTCTATTGCATTTTTGTGTGAATCCGGTGTTACGCAGGCACAGGCACTTTCTATAACGCGGATATCGGCTTCCGGTGCAAAGGCTTTACTTATTATTGCATTGCTGATAACACATATTCCTGTACAGACTCCGACAAAATCCACTGTGAGTTCTTCGTTTTCTGCTCCAAGTTCTTTAATCATTTCCGATAATTCTGTACTGCCAAAAGTAATTTTATTAATGTAAGTTACCTTATCCTTATTGGCTTCAAGGGCTGCTTCTACATCTTTTTGTATCTCCCATCCCTCTGTATTAATTATACAGTGCTCCACAGGAAGCTTTTTTCCCTCCTGTGTATTGAGATACCCTTCAAAATGCGTATCTCTTGTCGCAATTATTTTGTCATAATCACCTGTCTTTATAACATTAACCACATTACCGACAACTGCCTGACACTCTTTATTGCCAAGTGTGCCTGTAATAAAGTCATTCTGCATATCCACTACTGTCAAAACTTTCATAAACCCTGCTCCTTTTATATTTCATGCGGCTCGTATCTGTATAACTCGGACGGTGTTGTTCCGCTTGTAGACTTTGAGTAACCCGTATTGCCCGTAGCCACAGTCTTTGATTTCATCTTATCCCTGAAATTCTTTCTGTACATCTCCTTATCAAGTATCACTTCATATACTTTCATGAGGTCCGTCATTGTAAATTCTTTTGACATAAGGTTAAAAGCAATATCTGTGTATTGTACTTTATTGCGGAGTCTCATTATGCTTTCCACAAGTATCTGTGCATGGTCAAATGCCAGTTGTTTCTCTGTCTTTGGTATCGGTCTGTCATAATTTACAATGTCAATCACTCCGTTTTTAAACGGTTTCTTGACAAGAGAATATTTTATATATACATTTTTTCCCTCATTTTCAAGAATAAGCTCATCATTCTTAAGTGATACATTAAACCACGCCGCATCCTTTGCATCATCACCTGATGTTACAGGGCAGGTCTGTAAAAGCGTAAGATATGCAATATCTATTACTCTCATTCTTGGGTCCCTGTCCGGTGTCGTAAAGGTATACAACTGTTCCATATACACATTCTTAAGGCCAGTTTCTTCTTCTAACTCACGACAGGCTGCGTGATATGCCGATTCATCTATATTAACGAAGCCGCCGGGGAAAGCCCATTTATTGATAAACGGATGATTTTTTCTTCTGATAAGCAGAAGCTTAAGTGAATCATAGTGTTCATCCATTCCGAATAACAGCATATCAACCGTTACCGAAGGTCTTTCGTAATTACCCGGCTTATAGCTTTTCAGGTATTCTTCCTCGGTCAATCCGTTTTCATCCCTGACATTCTTATCTGCCATGGTATCCCTCCTTAATTACGTTGTAGTATTTTGCTACAACTTGTTTTTAATAAAATACCACCTGACAAAACATATGTCAACTATTTTATATATTTTTATTTGACAATATCTTAATCATCTGGTATAAAAGACATAGGAAATAGGTTTTCACCACGCAAAATGATGTGGCTTGCTTGTTTCCTTTTTTATTGCCAAAATATCGTATAAATATTTCTTTCCATTATGAGAATGATTTACTAATAGCCTTGCACCATATATGTTATACCTGATTATTATTTCATTATCATAAACAGGTATTGCAAATTTAACATCATATCTATACCAGCCGTATTTTGCCATATCATTATGTTTAATTTTTCTGTTTTCTTCCCATTTTGGATTTGATGCTATCTGAATCAATTCAGGAATTGCAGACGCCGCATTTGCTTTTGCCTTAGCATTTGCCCCTCTGAGTGCCTTTCTTGCCTCTGAATTTGTATATTCATCCGAAAGCTTACTCCCAATATAAATCTTTTCGGCAGATTCACTTATTTCATAAAAATCCCCTATATAACCCTTAAGATATTCTTTTACGTTATCCCAATCAATATTTTGTTTTCCTTTAAAAACTATATCATTGATAACTACTATCTTAGTTCCGTCAAACTCTGTAATTATAACTACATTTCTGTTTTCTATCATCTAACAACCTCTTAAATCATATAATTAAATATAATTAATCTATGGAAAATATCGGCGATATGCCAAGTGATACTTTAAATGAATGATATAGATATTATAAAAGTTTCCCCCTATATAGTCAACCATAGAAAAACGGTGCATAAATTGCACCGTCAACTATAATCTATATTTATTTTTTCCTGTTCTTGTATTCCGCCAGATATTTTTTATCCTTATCGCTAAGGTTCGCCTTGGCAAGCAAATCCGGTCTGAAATCACAGGTTCTTTCGATAGATTTCTGTCTGCGCCATTCTTCTATTTTGCCGTGGTTTCCGGAAAGAAGAACCTCGGGTACTCTTTCGCCCTCCCATACTTCAGGCCTTGTGTATTGAGGATATTCTAAAAGATTGTCATAAAAAGTTTCTATCTCAGAGGATTCGCTGTTATTAAGAACCCCGTCAACTTTCCTCGAAATGGCATCTATCATAACCATTGCCGCAAGTTCTCCACCTGTGAGCACATAGTCACCTATGGAAACATTGTCCGTAACAATCTTATCAAGCACACGCTCGTCTATTCCCTCGTAATGCCCGCATAGGAAAATAAGGTTTTCTTCCTTTGCGAACTCCTCTGCCATGCTCTGGTTAAAAACCTTGCCCTGAGGCGTAAGATATATAACTCTCTTTGTTCCATTCATATTCTTAACCGCATCAATATAAGCATCATATACAGGCATTGGCTGCATTACCATCCCGGCACCTCCGCCGTAAGGATAATCATCCACATGGTTATGCTTGTCCTTGGAATAATTTCTTATATCCGTTGCTTCAATATTAATAAGACCGTTTTTTACAGCCTTACCGGTTATGCTTGTATTAAGTCCGTTTAAAACCATTTCAGGAAATAAAGTCAGTACATGAAAATTCATCATAAATCAAGAAGTCCTTTCATAACATGAACGGTTACAACACCCTCGTTAAGGTCAACGTTAAGTATACATTCTTTTATTACCGGAAAAAGATATTTTTTTCCTTCGGAAGTTGTTACTTCATATACATCATTGGCTCCGGTCTGTATTACGTCCGTTAATTCACCGATTTCTTTTCCAAATTCATCAACGACTTTTAATCCGATTAAATCACATATAAAATATTCGCCCTCTTCAAGCTTAACGGCATTTTCCCTTGTTACATAAAGC
>JBNMKN010000151.1:0-3975 GCA_050874365.1 Butyrivibrio sp.
AGGTACTTGGCTGGAAAACGCCAATAGAAAAACGCCATGAGCTGGAAACATAACCACTTATATTCGGTGATATATCTATAGTATCATATCATTCCTTTTATTTTAAAAACCTGGTGTCACATCATTGACTAATGTACATTTCTGATTGATGTATTACTATCCTCTTACAAAGGCTATATCAGCTTCAAGCTGTTTTTTTAATCCGTCAACAGAATCGAATTTTTTTTCGGGACGTATAAAATTTTTAAGCCTTATAATTACGTCCGAATCATACACCTCCATGTCAAAATCAAGCACAAAAGTCTCAACGGTAACATAACTTCCGTCATCTATTGTAGGTCTGATTCCGATATTGGTAACGCCTTTATAAGTGAGATTCCGTATTACAACCTCCGATTCGTAAACACCGTATTCCGGTAATATTTTATTGGCAGCAGGTATTAGATTAAGAGTGGGAAAACCGATTGTTCTTCCAAGCTGTTTGCCGTGAACCACTTTTCCTTTAAAAAAGTAATCGTAGCCAAGAAGTTTTCTGACGGTTGGAAGGTCTGATTGTTCTATTTCGTTTCTGATCCATGTGCTGCTTATTTCGGTATTATTATACTTTTCTTTTTCGATAACATACGAATTGTAGCAATATTTATCTTCATATTCTTTTAATAAAGCCACATCCCCTGCCCTGTTTTTTCCGAATCTCCAGTCGGCACCTATTACAACAAACTTAGCATTTAGTTTTTCTTTGAGAAAATATTTTAAAAATGCTTCCGGTGACATCCCGGCAATTTCATTATCAAAGGGATATTCATAAAGTACATCTATTCCGTATTTTTCACAGATATACGCACGTTCTTCCGGTGTTGTTATCGCTTTTTGCGGTTTTATATTCCAGTTATCCATATTAAAAGTACAAAGAACTACCTTAAGTCCCTGCTCACGACCGATTCTGACAGCTTTTTCAATAAGCAGCCTGTGTCCGTTATGGATGCCGTCAAACTTACCGAAAGTCACCACTGTATTTTCTTTTGAAATATAGTCTTTTTCTTTTACATATAACATATAACTACTCTTTTCCGTAATTTATTGGACAGGGAACATTTTTTCAGGTTTGTAACTGCCGGAAACCTCATCATATCTGTATATTCCGGCAAATAAACCGTCTGACAGATACACTTTGATATTATTGCCTTTAAATTCCGGAAGAATAATCATATTTCCGTTTTTTACAAGCATTTCATTTCTTCCCGATACATTCACGGCAGGATATTCATTAAAGAAACTGTCAGTCGGCATAATAAGCGAATCGATATTGTTGTCTTCCACGCTCTTTGATATCTCGGATAATTTAACGGTATTTTCTATAGAAAATATACCGGTTCTGGTTCTTACAAGGGATTTCATCGTACCGCCCGTGTTAAGTTTTTCTCCGATATCACGGCATAAAGAACGTATATATGTCCCTTTGGAGCATTTTACGGTCATTGTAACTTCGGGAATATCTATTTTTTCGATAATAATGTCATAAATAAATACTTCTCTTGGTTTTCTTTCTATTTCAATACCTTTTCTTGCAAGGTCACATAATTTTTTTCCGTTTACTTTAAGTGCAGAATACATCGGAGGAATCTGATTATATTCGCCGACAAACGATTTCACGGCTTTTATAATATCCTCCTCTGTTACATTGACAGCTTTAGTGCTTAATATTTTCCCTGTGGAATCCTCCGTATCGGTAGATACTCCAAGTAAAAGAACTGCCCTGTATTCCTTGCTCTTATCGGTTATCATATCGCAAAGTCTGGTGGCATTGCCTAGACATACGGGAAGAACTCCCGTTGCTTCAGGGTCAAGCGTACCTGTATGTCCGATTTTTTTCTGGTGTAAAATCCCACGAAGTTTTGCTACAACATCGTGGGATGTGAATCCGGATTCTTTATATACATTGATTATTCCGTTATACATTTTTCAACCTGTTTTTTTAATTCTGTTATAACTTTTTCGGTTACTTCTTCATAAGGGATTCCTGCGGTAAAACCTGCTGCACGGACATGTCCGCCTCCGCCAAAGCAGTTGGCTATGACATTAACATCTACCTTGTCAACAGATCTTAAACTTCCCTTAATTGTATGGTCGGGAAGCTCGTACATAAATAAAGCTGCCTCAACACCCTCTGTAAATCTTAACTGGTCTATAATTCCTCCAAGGTCCCTTCCCGGCACATTATGCTCCGATAAAACCTCGTAAGGAAGATAAGAATATATAAGCTTGCCGTCAAGTTCAAGCTTGCTGTTAATAAGGGCAAGTCCCAACATATAGTTCTGGATATAAGTCTTTCTGAAAAAAGTATCATCTATTATTGATGTATAATCGATACCCTTTGACATAAGCTCTCCGGCAATTTCCATGGTACGTTTTGTTGTGCACTGGTATTTCAATACACCTGTATCATGTATAATTCCCGTATATAATGCTTCAGCGGTGTTTTTAGATATTTTACTACTGTCTAATAACTCATAAAGAGCCTCACAGGTAGAACTTAAATCAGGCAGTACATGATTTACATCCGCAAATGCAAGATTACATGTATGATGATCTATGCACACTGTTTTATCGGAATTCTTGATAACAGGACGTACAAAATTAGCAACCCTGTTAATATCACCGCAGTCAAGCACGATAAAAACATCATGTTTTATATCACCGGCACAATCATGCAATACTTTATCACTACCGTTTATGAAGGAAAAACATTTCTCAAATTCTTCAAGATATATGGTAGCTTCTATATCTTTGTAATTATCGCAGATATAGTTATAAAGCCCTAAAGTGGAACCCACACAGTCTCCGTCAGGTCTTACATGTCCGGTTATTCCTACGTTTTTAACATTCATAAGTATTTCATCAATACTATTTATCATTTCCGTTTACCTCATCTATCAGTCTTGACATATTAACGCCATATTCAATCGACTGGTCAAGTATAAAAGTTATTTCAGGAGTGTTCCTTAAATTAACTGTCTTAGCTAAAAGCGTTCTGATGTAAGGAGCAGCACTTTTTAAACCTGTTATAGTGCTGTCCTGGGAGTCTTTATCTCCCAGAACGCTTATATACGCTTTACAGGTCTTTAAATCCGGTGCTACATCAACCGCAACAACGGATGTCATCGGGTTGATTCTCGGATCTTTTATTTCGCCACGTATTATATTACTGAGTTCTCTTAAAACCTCGTTATTAACACGTGTCATTTTAATACTGTTTTTACGCAAATTTATCACCTCTATCTTGGAATTTCCACCATTGTGTAAACTTCCATCATATCGCCTTCTTTAATGTCATTGAACTTTTCAAGAACAATACCACATTCATATCCGGCTTTAACTTCTTTAACATCATCTTTAAATCTCTTTAATGAGGCAATCGGTCCGTCATAAATCAAATCATCACCACGGGTTACCCTTACTGATGAATTCTTTGTTACCATACCGTCTAATACATAAGAACCTGCTATTGTACCGATTACGGATGCCTTATAGGTCTGTCTTACTTCAACTGTACCGATAACCTTTTCCTCGTATTTAGGATCAAGCATACCCTTCATAGCGGCTTCTACATCTTCAATAGCCTGATAAATTACACGGTAAAGACGTAAGTCAACATTTTCTCTTTCGGCAATGTCACGGGCCTGATTGTCAGGTCTTACGTTAAATCCGATAATAATGGCATTTGAAGCAGATGCAAGGATGACATCGGATTCATTGATTGCACCTACACCGGCATGAATAACTTTAACAATTACTTCATCATTTGAAAGCTTCACAAGACTCTGCTTAACGGCTTCCACAGAACCCTGGACATCGGCTTTAACGATGATATCAAGTTCCTTAAGGTTACCTGCCTGAATCTGTGAGAACAAATCTTCAAGAGACATTTTGGCTTTGGTTTCTTCAACAAGTCTGTTCTTGCCTTCTGCAATGAAT
>JBNMKN010000152.1:0-3955 GCA_050874365.1 Butyrivibrio sp.
CTCTTACTATCTGTGTAATATCTACACTAGCCTTGGTTGTAATTTCACCCATTACAAGTACAAAACCTGTATTGGTACATGTCTCACAGGCAACCCTTGAATATGGGTCCTGTGCATATAAAGCATCAAGTACGGCATCCGATATCTGGTCACATATCTTATCAGGATGTCCCTCAGTTACCGATTCAGAAGTAAATAAAAATTTCTCCATTTGTTTCTCCTTTCAAATTTACCTTAGATAAAATTAATAAAAAAGAGTCCATTCAATTTCTCAATGGACTCGATTAACTCTGACTAAACCTAATCCACTTATTGCTCGAATACTTTCGCTCAGGTTGGCACCTTCCGCCAAGGGGGTTGCCGTGACTTCACAGATCCTATGTATCTCCATCACTCTGAATAAGCAGTTTAACTTATATGAACTTCTTTTGCCTGTTCATTCTATATCTTATATAGGTATAAGTCAATATATTTTTTATTAATTGATAATTTTTCCATCCTCAATACGGATTATCCTGTCTGCATAGGCTGCAACATTAGGGTCGTGGGTTATGAGAATAATTGTTTTTCCCATTTCATGCACCTTCTTAAAGACCTCCATTATCTCTTTACCTGTCGTCTGATCAAGTGCTCCTGTAGGTTCATCAGCAAGAAGAAGTTCATTGTCTCCCGCAAGTGCTCTTGCGATTGCCGTTCTTGTCTGCTCTCCGCCTGATATATGTATCGGGAGCTTTTTGGCAAGAGGTGCTATTCCTACAGCCTCCATCTTTTCTTCTATTATCTTTTTGCGTTCTTTCTTGCCGACGTTCATTGAAAGGAGAGGCATTTCAATATTTTCTGCCACGGTGTAATACTTCATAAGTGCCGCATTCTGAAACACGAAACTTACATGGTCACGCCTGAAAATATTAAGTCTGCCCATTGACATATCATGTACTGCTTCGTCATTGTAAAAATACTCTCCCTCTGTAAGCTTATCCATTCCTCCGAGTATATGTAAAAGTGTGGATTTACCTGAGCCTGACGCTCCCATTATTGCCACAAATTCGCCGTCTTTTACTTCAAGGTTTATATCCTTTAATGCGTTGGTTACAACCCCGCCTTCTGTATAATCTTTTTTTATATGTATTAATTTAATCATATTATTGCTCCTTCTTTATTATTGAAATTACAGGCTTATGCAGTGTTGCCGCTAACATAACCGTTATCATTATCACGGTAAGGACAATTACTGCCGCAAACGAATACGCTCCGTATATAAATACCGTCTTCAGGTTACATCCGAGTATTACCCCATAAATCAGCCATTCTGCCGCAAATGCCAGTACAACTCCGATAAGAACAGCCATTCCCAGTTCCTTAATAAGCATTTTAAGAATTACCGTTTTCTTAGAGCCTGTCGACCACATAATCATAATATCTGCTTTCTTTCTGTTCATATAAAGGCGTATAGATTCAAATACCGCAAATAGACAGAAGGCTGCCGCAAGATAACATACGGCTTTTTTAATTAACTGGTATGGCACACTTCTTATGTCATTCTTTTCATCTTCCACATACTCTTCATTTAAGCCTGAAACATTAACAACCTCTACGATACCGTTTTCCCTGCACCATTCCTTCATAAGTTCGATATCGTGTTCAACCACACCCTGCCTGTCTGAAGCAAAATATACTGTAATAGCATCTTCATGTACCATATAATCAACCAGACTTCTGTACAAATCTGTTTTTCCTTTTTCTGCAATAACATCATAAGGTATATAGATTCCGTTATTAAGCTGTAAATGATTACTGCTTACAATGCCTGCCACATCATATTCTTCGGAACCAATCTGTACCTTGCCGTCACTCCAATACCCATTATACGAGTTGCCGATATAGATACCTTTTTCACTGCAATTTTTAGTATCAATGATATATGGCAATTCCTCATTATATGCTATTATCACATCACAGCTTACACCTATCATTCCGTCATTCATGCTGCAATATACCAACGGAAATACAACATTGCCTTCAAACTTCGGAAGGTTATCTAACAGATAGTCAAGGTCTTTTTCTGCTTTTTTTTCCAGTTCTATTCCTTCTGAGCTATCGTAAGTATCCTTCTTATCCAAATATTTAAGATCCTTAAGTTCCATATATTCATAATCGGAATATTTTTCCGATGTAAGGGAAACCTTAACATATTTATCAAGGAGTTCCACAAGATTCATGCTTACAATAATAGTCACCGCAATGGCAACAATTACAGAAAATTTAATTACAAAATCTCTTTTTAACCATCTCATATTACAGTTCCCCCTTTACAAGTTTTACCGGTTCGGTTCTAGCTATTTTGAGAAGCGGAACAATTATGGATACCGTCACAATAAGTATTCCCACACCTATTATTGCCGGGTATATATTAAGAGTAATAATTCTGTTGCTTATTCTGTGGGATATTGCCGTATTCTGAAAATTTTCGCTAAACATTACGAATCTGCATCCAAGATTGATAACCAGTATGGCAAAAATTTCTGAATATATCAGCTTAATAAGGTTCTGCCATATAAGTATCCACATGATATCCTTCTTGGTCGCCTTATTGGTAAGCCATATACCGTATTCTTCACCCCTTGTAAGTATATTACTTACTTGTGAGACAAGAAGAATTATTATACACGAACTTCCAAGAAGAATTGCTGCTATTACAAGATACTTTAATGCTTTAGTTATATTTTTTTCCATATATGTAATTGATTTCTCTACGTTAGTTATTGTACATGTCGCATTACATCTGGCATATTCCTCCACTATCTGTTTTCTTATATTCTCAAAGGAATCAACGGAAGGGTCACAGTAGAAATAGCCATCATACGATATGGGCATCAGTCCACCGATTTCAATTACCCCATATTCAAGGGAATACGCTCCATCCTGAGTTCTGGTACTTGTAACATTTTGCGCCGGCATAACAGAATCCTCAGAAAAATATCCTGCCACAACATAGTCCCCGTTTTCCTGTGTATAATGTTCTCCTAAGCCGGTTATTGATTTATATTTATCTGACAGATATAGCCTTATTCCCGGTGTATTATCAAGTTCTTCCTGTGGAATGGATTCTGTAATATTGATATTATACAAGTCCAAATCCGGTCCGAATACCCAGAATACCTCAACTCCGTCTTCGCTTTCACCTACCTTGTGCCCACTTTGGACTTCATTAAGGAAATAAATGCACTCCGTTGTGTTATATGATATCTGTGGATGATAAAATCCTGTCATGCCATCAATCTTGGAAATATCAGGAACATCATTGCCTGAAGCAGACAATAGGTAATATACATCCTCCATAGGCTTGGCAAAGCTTTCTTCAACTCTCATCCTGTAACTGTAGCTCGATTTATATTGATATATAACAAGTCCCAATATGACAAAAGTAAGTGCCATAAGAAATGTACTCATTCTAAAAGAAAACAACTGTTTTATGCACATATCATAGGCTATTTTTATTCTGTTTTTTGTTTTCACAAATAATCCTCCAAACATATTTTTATTGAGGCAAACATCGGATTAAACTACTAATCTAATGTAAATTCACTTTTTACACAATCACGCTCATTTCCAAACTCCAGATTTACATTAACTGATTTTACGTTATCTTTAGTCTGTGTTGTCGATACCTGATGATTAACTGCAACATATTCCTTTACAATATTCCCATCTTTGTGATTTTTAGTTGATATCATCAATGTTCCAACCTCATCACTTGGATGTCTGAACAAATGGTGAGCGGCATTCTCTGATAATGTGCATTTATCCCTTTGCGACCCTGTTATGTGACCATAATAGGTTATTACACTCTTAAACAATCCATTTCTCACAGAAAGTGATACATTCCCATAAAAATTAGCATTCCATGTCTTATGTTCTATATTCCATCCCTTCGAGCTGTCTGCTGCCACGCTTA
>JBNMKN010000153.1:0-3943 GCA_050874365.1 Butyrivibrio sp.
CATATAATCTCTGCTCATACTGGAAGTATCAACAGATTATTCATTAATATTCAGTTATAAGCGGAAAATTTCGCTTTCAGGTTCTGCTTCTACAGTTATTCTGTCTGCTCCCACAGGGTTTTTAAAGGAAAGATGATAGGCAAAAAGAGCAGGCGATACGTCTCTCCTGTCTTTAAAATCACTGTTGTATTTGATGTCACCGTAAAGCGGATATCCGTGGTGGCTGAATTGTACTCTTATCTGATGATGTCTGCCGGTAAGAAGTCTCACCTTCATCAGTGAATATTTTTCTCCGTCAATTATTTTTTCTCCAAGCTTTTCATACAACAGAACTGCTTTCTTACATCCTTTGATATGTTCATCTACAACAGTAGATACATTATTCTTACCGTCTTTCAGAAGGTAGTCTGTAAATTCACCTTTATCACAAGGACTTCCTTTAACAAGGGCGTAGTAATTTTTCTCTATGCCATGTTCTCCGGATACCGCACTAAGACCTGCTGCCGCCTTCTTATTCTTTGCAAAAAGCACAAGTCCTCCCACAGGCTTATCCAGTCTGTTAATAATGGCTGCATAAGCAGGTTCGTTTTGTTCCGTTCTGTGGGTAAGAACATAGCTTACAAGGTCCTGTTCAAAGGTTCTGTCCGACTGGGATGCCATCCCTACAGGCTTATTACATACAATTATATTATCATCTTCATAAACAATTATATCTTTTTTCATATTTACACCTTAAAGCGGTATCCCACGCCCCATATTGTCTCTATATATTGAGGTTTGGAGGTATCAAACTCTATTTTTTCTCTTATTTTCTTGATATGGACCGTTACTGTGGCAATATCTCCTATTGATTCCATATCCCATATATTTCTGAATAATTCGTCTTTGCTGAACACTTTATTAGGATTGCTTGCAAGAAACAGTAAAAGGTCAAATTCCTTGGTTGTAAAAATCTTTTCTTCATTATTGACAAATACACGTCTTGCCGTCTTGTCAATCTTAAGTCCTCTTATCTCCAGTACATCATTCTGTGGAACGGTGGATGCCACAAGCCTGTCATACCTTGCAAGATGTGCCTTTACTCTTGCAACAAGTTCACTTGGGCTGAAAGGTTTTGTAATGTAATCGTCAGCGCCAAGACCGAGACCTCTTATCTTATCAATGTCATCTCTTTTTGCAGATACCATGATTATAGGTATATTCTTTTCCTTGCGGATGGCCTTGCATATTTCAAAGCCATCCTTGCCAGGCAGCATGACATCAAGTATGCAAAGGACATAATCACCTTTGAGAGCCATACTTTCGCCCGTCTCTCCGTCGCTTGCAATATCAACTTCATAATCGCTTAATTCAAGATAATCCTTCTCTAATTCGGCAATACTTATCTCATCCTCTACTATCAGTATTTTGCTCATCTTTATCCTCCTTATATCTGTCAAGAATTATTTTCATTGTAGTCTTTTCGTATGGAATACTTTCTGCTGTTATAGTTCCGCCGTGGTCTATTATTATTTTCTTCACAATTGAAAGCCCTATACCGCTTCCGCCGGTTCTTGAATTTCTTGAAGCATCACTTCTGTAAAAACGGTCAAATATATGGTCAAGGTCTTTTTCTGAAATACCTTTTCCGTTATCGCTTATATCAATGTGAACGTCATCACCTTCATTATAAAGATGGACTTCCACAATTCCATTGTTAATTTCCATATATTTCATTGAGTTGTTAACAATGTTATTAATAACACGCTTGAACTGTTCAGGGTCGGCAACAACAGCCGTCTCTTTGTCAAGCTCATTAATGTATTTTAATTCAATATTCTTGCTTTCAAGGTCAACGCCTATCTCATCTATACAGTCATTAAAATACTCCGTAAGGTTAATCTTAACAAAATTATAATTAATCTTATCGGAATCAACCTTAGCATAAAATGTCAGTTCGTTAATGAGATTATCCATATCACACGCTTTGGTATAAATCGTCCTGATATATCTGTCCATCTTCTCATCCGTATCCGCCACGCCGTCCATTATTCCTTCAACGTAGCCTTTTATCGCTGTTATAGGCGTCTTGAGGTCATGGGAAATATTGCTTATCAGCTCCTTACTCTCCGAGTCCCTGCGTACATTTTCTTCAGCATTATACTTAAGACGCTTTCTCATATTATCAAAATCCTTGCACAATTCGGCAAATTCGTTGTTACCTTCCACATCCATATCAAAATCAAGGTTACCGTTCTTGATATTGTTGGTTGCAAGTCTTAATTTATTAATCGGTCTTACCGTTGAACGATATATCCACATTGTAAAAGCGCCGCTTGTAAGAATCAGAATAATTATCACGGATATCATTGTATCAAGAAGAAGTTTTTTAATTTGTGGCAGAATCTCTGCAAAACTAATAACAAAATACACCGTTCCGTATGTATGGCTGTCTATCATATATGATACCCTGCTTGCCATTACATTAAAATCCCTTAGATATGCAGCCCTTATTTCGGAGTTACGATTCTGGCTGTCTATCAGTTTGGTTCTTAACTCATCACTGATTTCCGCTCCCTGATACAATATGTCATTATCTTCTATAACTACTATATATGCATTACGCTTTGATATTCTGCTATTAATTGCATTCAGATAATCAATGTCTCTTAATTTAGATGGATTATCCTCTGCTGTCTGCCTGATTTCTTCGTACTCCTGCCTGCACATCTCATTAGATAAAAGGATGGGATTCATAAGTGCATCATAGGATATGTTCTGTATATCGTATTTTTCCTGTATTCTGTGAAGCTGTATCTTAGTTATGCCTAAAAGTACCGTTCCGAAAAGAGCAACAGGCAATATTATCAAAAAACCAAATGATATCTTTAACTTGGTGGAAAGTCTCATTTAAGTATCTCCTTAAAAAAATAAATCCGGATAAACTGTACCCGGATTTATTTTATCATAATATGTTCACCAACATTATAAATATTTTCTTAAATTTTCAACTTTATCAAGCTGTTCCCATGGAAGCTCTATGTCTGTACGTCCAAAATGTCCGTAAGCAGCTGTCTGCTTGTAAATAGGTCTTCTAAGGTCAAGCATCTTAATAATGCCGTTTGGTCTGAAATCAAAGTTTTCCCTAAGGATTTCAACAAGTCTGCTGTCACTAAGCTTACCTGTTCCGAATGTATTAATATTGATTGATGTTGGATGAGCTACCCCGATAGCATAAGAGAGCTGAATCTCACATCTGTCGGCAAGTCCTGCCGCAACAAGGTTCTTTGCAGCATATCTGGCTGCATAGGCCGCAGAACGGTCAACCTTTGTGCAGTCCTTACCTGAAAAAGCTCCGCCACCGTGTCTTGCTGCTCCGCCGTATGTATCTACAATAATCTTACGTCCTGTAAGTCCTGAATCTCCGTTAGGTCCTCCGATAACAAAACGTCCTGTAGGATTAATAAAAATCTTAGTATCGTCATCAATCATCTTTCCGTCAACAACTTCGTCGATAACGTACTTGCGGATATCCTCATGAATCTGCTCCTGTGATACATCTGCCGCATGCTGTGTTGATACAACAATTGCATCAAGTCTTACAGGCACATTATTCTCATCATATTCAACTGTTACCTGTGTCTTTCCGTCAGGTCTTAAATATGAAAGTGTTCCGTCTTTACGAACCTTGGTAAGCTGCATTGCAAGTTTCTGTGCCAATGCTGCAGAATATGGCATATACTCAGGTGTCTCATTGGTAGCATAACCAAACATCATACCCTGATCGCCTGCGCCGCCTTCTTCGTCAGTCTCTTCACCTGTCTTAACTTCAAGTGCTTTATCAACGCCCATTGCGATGTCTGCCGACTGTTTATCAAGTGCAACCATAACCGCACATGTATTTCCGTCAAATCCCTTATCTGAACTGTCATATCCTATTCCTACAACAGTATCTCTTACTATC
>JBNMKN010000154.1:0-3930 GCA_050874365.1 Butyrivibrio sp.
AAAAGCGGGATATAATATTCCAAAAGATATTTTAACAAGAGATGAGTTAGTGGAGGCTGTATGTCAATTATATTAGATAATGTTAGTTATGTATACGGACAGAACGAAGGCTATATAAAACAGGCTCTTAAAGATATCAATCTTGTAATCGGGAAAAATGAATTTATAGGGCTTATAGGTCATACCGGTTCGGGAAAGTCCACAATGACGCAGATATTAAACGGATTGCTGGTACCGACAACCGGAACCATGTATTTTGAAGGACAGGATACCAAGGAAAAGAATTTCAATAAAAAGGAATTACGCCAGAAAGTCGGACTTGTATTTCAATATCCCGAACATCAGCTTTTTGAAACAACGGTTTTCAAAGATGTGTGTTTCGGACCTAAAAATATGGGTTTATCACAAAAAGAATGTGAACTCAGGGCATTTGAAGCATTGACAATGGTAGGGTTTGACAGTGAACTTTTTTACCAGTCGCCCTTTGAATTGTCGGGAGGACAAAAAAGACGTGTCGCAATAGCCGGAGTAATGGCGATGAAGCCTGAATATATTGTGCTTGATGAACCAACGGCGGGGCTTGACCCGGTGGGAAGAGACGAAATTCTCGGAATGATAAAAGAAGTACACGAAAAAACACAGAATACCGTAGTGCTTGTATCTCACAGTATGGAGGATGTGGCAAAATATGTGGACAGAATTGTTGTTATGAACGACGGAAGGCTTACCTTTGATGATACACCGCAAAATGTTTTTTCACATTATAAAGAGCTTGAAAAAATCGGTCTTGCGGCACCGGAGATAACATATATTATGAATGATTTGAAAAAAAGAGGTTTTGACGTTAGAACCGATGCACTTACAATAGACGAGGGCGTAGCAGAAATTACAGAAAGACTTCAAGAGAAAGGAATATTCTGATGTTAAGAGATATTACATTAGGACAGTATTATCCAACAGAATCACCTATACACAAGCTGGATCCGAGAGTAAAGCTTTTCGGAACCCTTGTTTTTATCGTGTCGTTATTTCTGGCGAAAAATCCTGCTGTATATTGTATTGCCGCGACATTTCTTTTTACCTGTATATATATATCAAAAGTGCCTGTAAAATACATTATGCGAGGACTAAAGCCTGTTATGGTATTAATGGCATTCAGCCTTCTTTTTAATATATTCGGAACGGACGGTCGTGTATTGGTAAAAGTCTGGAAATTAAAAATAACCTACGAAGGACTGGTACAGGCTGCGTATATGGGAATAAGACTTGTATTTCTCATTATGGGTTCAACAATAATGACGCTTACAACAACTCCCAATATGCTGACGGACGGTCTTGAGAAGTCAATGAGATTTCTTAATGTAATCAAGTTCCCGGTTCACGAAATTGCCATGATGATGTCAATTGCCCTTAGATTTATCCCAATTCTCGTAGAAGAAGCGGACAAAATAATGAAGGCACAGCAGGCGAGAGGTGCTGACTTTGACAACGGAGGAATTTTTAAGAAAACAAAGGCTTTGGTGCCTTTACTCATTCCTCTTTTTGTATCGGCTATAAGAAGGGCTTATGACCTTGCAACGGCTATGGAGGCACGTTGCTACAAGGGCGGCAAGGGCAGAACCAAAATGAAACCTCTTAAATATACAGGAAAAGATTTTGTGGCATATGCCGTTCTTTTAGTCTATCTTGGAATTATTATTGCAGCAAAAATACTTTGGAATTATTTCCTTAGATAAAGGAGAATTAACATGAGAGTTATGCTTCGTGTTGCGTATGACGGCACCGGCTATTCCGGCTGGCAGAAACAGCCCAATGCGGTTACCGTGGAGGAAGTATTGTGTAAAGCGTGTGAAAATCTTTTTGCCCAGAATATAGATATCATCGGAGCAAGCAGGACGGACGCAGGAGTACATTCATACGGAAATGTAGCTGTGTTTGATGTGGATACAAGGATACCTGCCGAAAAGATTTCTTATGCACTTAACAGCAGACTTCCGGAGGACATCCGTGTTGTGGAGAGCAGACAGGTAAGTGAAGATTTTCACCCACGTCATGTCGACTGCCGCAAAACTTATGAATATAAAATATGGAACGATAAATTTGAAAATCCCTTGGTTCGTTATTACAGTCATTTTTTCTACGGAAATCTTAATATAGGAAAAATGAACGAAGCGTGTCAGTATTTTATCGGATTACATGATTTTACCTCGTTCTGCTCGGTAGGCAGTCAGGTTCAGAGTAAAATAAGAGAAATATATAACCTTTCCGTTGAAAAAAATGACAGGCTCATTACCATAAGAGTCACGGGAAACGGTTTTTTATATAATATGGTAAGAATAATTGCGGGAACTCTGATTAAAGTAGGACAGGGACAGCTTGAGCCTGCGGAAATTCCTCGTATTATTGACGGAAAAAACCGCGAACTTGCGGGGCCTACGGCTCCTGCGAGAGGACTTGCGTTAGTTAAAATAAATTATGAAAAAACGGTTGACACAAAGTAACCGCTATTATATAATATTTAACTGTGGCGACATTAGGAATAAAGTGTTTCACCAAGCCCCGGAGGAACATTTTGAATATATAGTGCTGAGGATGACGGACACATCTGAGGTGCTGATGCTAACAAATAATTTGATTTTGATAATCTCAAGGAGGTAAACCAATGAAAACATTCATGGCTAGTGCATCATCAATTGATAGAAAATGGTATGTAGTTGATGCAACAGGATATACATTAGGACGTCTTGCTTCAGAGGTGGCTAAGGTTTTAAGAGGAAAGAATAAGCCAACATATACACCAAGCATGGACACAGGTGATTACGTAATCGTAGTCAACGCAGAAAAAGTTAAAGTAACAGGTAAGAAGCTTGATCAGAAAGTTTACTACAGACATTCAGAGTATGTAGGAAGCCTTAAGGAGACAACTCTCAGAGAAATGCTTAACAAGCATCCTGAAAGAGTTATTGAATCTGCAGTTAAGGGTATGCTTCCAAAGGGACCTTTAGGAAGAGAAATGTATACTAAACTCCACGTTTACGCTGGTCCGGACCACAAGCATGAAGCTCAGAAGCCGGAAGTATTAACATTTTAATTTAGAAGGAGGAAAACACAATGGCAGCAAAGAAAGCAGTTAGCGCAAAGTTCTATGGAACAGGAAGAAGAAAAAGCAGTATTGCAAGAGTATATGTAACAGCCGGAACAGGTAAGATTACTATCAATAAGAGAGATATAGATGAATACTTTGGTCTTGAGACATTAAAGGTTATCGTTAGACAGCCACTTGTAGCTACAGATACTACAGATAAGTATGACGTTACAGTTAACGTTCACGGTGGTGGAACAACAGGACAGGCCGGAGCAATCAGACACGGTATTTCAAGAGCACTCCTTAAAGTTGATGCTGATTTCAGACCAACACTTAAGGCGGCAGGATTCCTCACAAGAGATCCAAGAATGAAAGAACGTAAGAAATACGGTCTCAAAGCAGCTCGTAGAGCACCACAGTTCTCAAAGAGATAGGATTTCAAGAACGAAGATATCAAGAAAAGCCCATTTTTCAAGGGTTACAGAAGTTGTGGAATGCCGTCAGATGTGTTGGAATTTACATCGAATGCAACACATATGCAGCAGGTATGCAACAAAGATATTGATATGTATAGGACATTTTTCAGTAGAAATACTGGGGGATGTCCTTTTCTTTGTTTAAATCTTATTAATCGCATCTACAAGCTCCTTTATATCAAAGTGGGTATACACTTTCTCGGTGAGTGTCATTGCACCTGAGTGCCCCACAATCTTTTTGATAATCGTCTGGTTAATACCGGCTTCTGCTAACATTGAGATGCATGTATGTCTGCAGCAGTGAGGTGTACGATTAATACCTAGCTGTTCCATCAATGGCTTGAAATAGCTATCATAGTAGTTTCGGTA
>JBNMKN010000155.1:0-3839 GCA_050874365.1 Butyrivibrio sp.
ACCGCCTCCTTATTTTTCTTTTCTTTAACAACACCGAATGCTTTAGGCACCGTTATTTTTTCAATAAGCGGAACTAAAAGGTTACAGAAAATAATTGCGTAAGAAACTCCTTCTGCGGAATTACCGTAAATTCTGAATAATCCCGTAAGAATACCTAAAAGAGCCGCAAAGATAACTTTGCCTCCTGTAGTTACAGGTGATGTAACGTAATCCGTTGCCATGAAAAAGGCACCAAGCATAAGTCCGCCACCACAAAGATGTGCGGCTAAAAATTCCAAATCAAAGCCGTGTCCGCCGAATATCAGGATAAAAACAGAAAATACCCCAATATAAATAAGCGGAATCGTAGGTGCTATTACCTTTCTGATAATAAGGTATATACCGCCTGCAAGAAGTGCAACGGTGCATGTCTCACCTATTACACCGCCTGTTGTTCCGAGGAACATTTTAAGTACAGAAACATCTCCACCGTTCTTAAGAACCGCAAGAGGTGTTGCTCCCGTGACTCCGTCATATGTAAACTTTGTCATCTGTCCTGCAAAGGAAATAAGCAGAAAACATCTTCCTGCCAAAGCAGGGTTCATGAAGTTCTGTCCAAGTCCTCCGAATAACTGTTTAACTATGATAATCGAAAATGCACTTCCCAGTATAACCATCCATATAGGTATGGTCGAAGGCAGGTTCATACCCAGTAAAAGTCCCGTTACAACCGCACTGAAATCACCTACGGTTATTTTTTTATGCATTCCGCGTTCATAAAGATATTCAAATAAAATACATGATGTTACGGATACTACCAATACAAGAAGTGCCCTGAAACCAAAATTCACAACACCGAAAATACAGGCAGGCAGTAACGCAATACATACATCTATCATTATTCTGTTAGTTGATGATTTGTCTCGTACATGAGGCGACGATGACACATTATACATCTTTTCGTTCATGTCCTTCCTCCTATTTCTTTCTTGCCGACGCAATTATTAATTTCTTCATTGAGCGGACAGACTGTGTGACCTGTCTCTTTGCCGGACATACATATGAACAGCAGCCACATTCCACACATTCCATTCCTCCGAGCTTCTTAAACTCATCAGGCTCATTCTGGCCTGCAAGTGCCGCAAGCTTCATTGGCAGCAGATGCTCCGGACATGCCGCAGCACATCTTCCGCACCTTATACATGCCGATGACTCCTCATGGCTTACATCATCTTTAATAAATGCCAGTAATGATGAGGAACCTTTGACAGCAGGCACATCAATATTAAAAAACGAAAAGCCCATCATAGGTCCGCCTGAAATAATCTTTTCAGGCTCGGTTGTAAATCTGCCTGCCGCATCAATAGGCTCCCTGAAAGAAGTTCCGATTCTTACCTGAAAATTCTTAGGTGTGCTTACTGCATCACCTGTTATCGTAACAATTCTTTCTATAAGCGGTTTTCCGTTATATACAGCGTTATATATTGCGTAAATAGTATCAACATTATGTACGATACATCCTGCATCCGCAGGAAGCATTTTTGAATTGATTTTTCTTCCTGTTACGGCATATATCATGCTTCGTTCACCGCCCTGTGGATACTTTGTCTTAAGCGGAACTACTTCTATCCTGTCTTCATTATCCGTAGCTTTTAAAAGTGCTTCTATCGCTTCCGGCTTATTATCTTCTATTCCAAAATATCCCTTAGCCTTAGGGAATATCTTTAAAACAATTTTAAGTCCTTTCACAAGCATATCCGTCTGCTCTACCATACGTCTGTAGTCGGAGGTAAGATAAGGTTCACACTCGGCGCCGTTGACTATAATGGAATCTATAATATCCGGATTCTTAGGGGAAAGCTTGACGTTAGTAGGAAATCCTGCTCCACCCATTCCCACAATGCCGGCTTCTTCTATTATTTTAATAATTTCATCCTTGGAAAGGTCCTCAGGATTACCTGAAAATACAGGCTCTGCCTCTTCATACAGACCGTCATTCTCAACTATTATGGAATCCACCATGCCGCCTGTCGCAACAAGCCTTTTTTCGATAGCTTTAACGGTTCCTGACACAGAAGAATGTATGTTGGCAGATATAAAACCTCCCTTTTCGGCTATCTTCTGTCCTACGAGAACCCTGTCCCCTGCTTTTACAAGCGGGTTTGCCATTGCACCTATATGCTGGGATAACGGATACACGAGCGTATCTCCCGGATTAAGTATCTCAATGGAACACTCTCTTGACAATTCTTTACCGTCATAAGGGTGTGCTCCACCCTTAAAAGTTTTCCGTTTCAATTAATTTCACTTCCTTTATTTTTTCTCAAATACTGATTTATATTTTATTACTTTTTTGAGAAAATTACTACAATTTTTTAATGATTTAATATATAATTGTACTAACATATTTTAACAATAAAAAAGAGGGAATTTATGCTTATTTTTGATAAAAAATTAGATTCAGACTATACATTCTTCGGAATTCCGGATGTTCCTAAGGAAAAAGTTTTATACTTTGATATTGAGACCACGGGATTTTCTCCCGCCACTTCTGTTTTATACCTTATCGGCTGTGTATACTGTGACGATGAGGGTTTTAAATTCAGGCAGTGTTTTTGTGATACTCCTGAAAATGAACGGGAAGTCATCTCGGATTTTCTTGATTTTATAAAAAATTTTTCTGTCATTGTCCATTACAACGGCAGCGGTTTTGACATTCCTTTTATCATCAAAAAATGTGATATTTACCATATTCCATGTGATTTTTCCGGTATTGAAAGTTTTGACATATATAAAAATATTAACACCCTGAAATCCCTGCTTAAGCTTGAAAATCTCAAGCAGAAATCCATCGAAGCATTTATGTCGGTTCCGAGGGATGATAAATATTCCGGCGGCGAGCTTATAAAAGTATATGAGGAGTATCTGAAATCGGCGGAGGATTCCAAGCTTAAGCTTCTTTTGCTCCATAACCATGATGATGTAATGGGCATGGTTAAGATTCTCCCCATAATCAACTATAACTGCCTTACTTCCGGCGGATACGAAATTGTCTCCGTTGATGTGTGTGATTCCGTTACCCCGGTTGGCGGTATCCGTAAGGAAGCAATTATAGAACTTGCTCTTGACAGTTTTCTTCCAAAAAGAGTATCCGGCGGCAACAATGATTTTTATTTTACTGCCTGTGGCAATCTTGCAAGGATAAGCGTAAATATTTACACCGGAGAGCTTAAATATTTTTATCCCGACTACAAGAATTATTACTATCTTCCGGGTGAGGACCGTTCCATACATAAAAGTGTCGCTTTTTATGTGGACAAGGACTTCCGTACCAAAGCGAAGGCTGCCAACTGTTACAGCAAAAAGTCAGGAGTATTTCTTCCACAGTATGAAGAAATCGTCAATCCTTATTTTAAAATTGATTACTACGACAAAATTACATATTTTGAATGTTCTGAGGATTTTCTGGCAGATAAAAATCTTGTAAAAAAATACTGTGAAAGCCTTTTTAGGAAAATTTAAAGAATCGGGTTACAACAAAGCCATTGAAGAGATATTGATATGGTTTTGGGTAATATGATTTCCTTTGAGAAAGCGGATATTAGTTTGTACGATAGGATTGCATTGTAGATTTCTACCTAGTTGGCAGGAAAATTGAAAAATGGTAGAAATTTTCGTAACTCGGGAAAGGTGCTTCTCTACCCCAAGTGACTTGAAAATGCCAAACTGGTAGAGATTTCCGTAATGGAGAGAATCAATTCTCTACCTAAACGATTAGAAAGTACCAAATGGGTAGAATTTTCCATAATGAGAACAATCAAATCTCTTCCTAATCGGCAGGAAAATGCCAAGTGGGTAGA
>JBNMKN010000156.1:0-3809 GCA_050874365.1 Butyrivibrio sp.
ATAAGGAACTTTATATAGAGAATTTTAAAAAGATATATGAGTTAGGTGATGAACTTATTAAGATACTGACGGACAAAAGCATTGTCAATATAAAAGGCAGTAATCTTTATGTTGAATATATGAATGATTCTGATATAAAAATAATAGGAAATTTGAGTGAAGTTAAATTGAGTGAGGTCTGATTTGCCGTTTACTGATAATAAAATTGTTATATCTATTACAGGAATTAATACATTAAGATTTATTAATTTATTAAAACAGAATAATATCAGGCTTTTTAACATAAAAAGGACTGCAAATACTACGGAATGTGTGATGTTTGCCAAGGATTTCAAAAAGCTGAAAAGTTTTGCAAAGATTACAGGTGTAAGAGTCCGTATAAGCAAAAAGAACGGGCCGGGCTTTTTTGTATTCAATAACAGAAACCGCTATTTTCTTGTGGCAGGACTTATTATCTTTATAATAATTATTTTATGGTCAACTAAGAAGCTGGTAAAAATAGAAATACACGGTAATGAATATTATGCCTCTACCGAAATATATGAATTTTTAACGGAAAATAATATTGATTACGGTTCAAGAATTAAAAATATTTCCTGTAAAGATATAGAAAAGGAAATGTTAAACCGTTTTGATCTGCTGACTTTTGTGTCCGCCCATATAGACGGGAGTACATTAATAATCACGGTTAAGGAAAATAAGACGGCAAAGCCTGAAAAAGAAGACGATACGCCGTGTAATCTTGTGGCAACGGAGGACGGAGTAGTTGTTTCCATAATAACGAGGTCCGGCGTTCCCCTCGTAAAAGCAGGGGACGAGATTAAAAAAGATGATGTTCTTGTATATTCAAGGATTAATTATGATAAAATAACAGGCGAAAATTATGGGTATGAAACGGTAAAATGCGATGCGGATATTTTAATAAGGGTTAATAAAGAGTACAAAGATATAGTGAACAGAAAATATGAAAAACGTGTATATACGGGCAGAGAGCAGAAGGTAAAGGGAATAAAAATAAATAATTTATACCTTACCCTTTCAAGGGAAAAATGTAAGTTTGAAAAATATGATACGGAAACCACATATTCAGATGACAGATACGGCTTTAAAAAACTGCCTGTAACATATTTTTACACAACCTACAAGGAGTATGAACTGGCAGAATCGGAGTATACGGATGAGGAGCTTCAGAATATTTTAAACGCAAAAATTGATAATTATATTGAGAAATTAAAAGAAAACAGTATCCAAACAGAGTCAAAAAGTGTTAATATAAGACTATATAGTGAGTCGGCGGTTGCAGAAGGCACCATAACAACGATTGAGCCGGCATTTAAAAAGGAGCAGTTTATAGTCGATGAGTGTGATTGAAAGTGTTATAGATATTCCGGCAGAATATATGGGAAATATATTCGGAAGTTTTGACGCAAATATTAAAAAAATAGAAAAGACTCTTAAAGTAACAATAGTGCTTCGCGGAGACGCACTTAAAATAATAGGCGGGGAAGCTGCCGTGAACAATGCGGCTTCGGTATTTGAGAGACTTATAGAGCTTGCAAAAAGGGGCAATATAATTACCGAACAGACTGTGGATTATACTTTATCGCTGTCCATGGAGGGCAAAGAGGACGCAATAACCGAAATTGATAAAGACGTTGTTGCAAGAACCGCAACAGGCAAGCCGATTAAGCCTAAGACATTGGGACAGAAGAATTATATAGATGAAATAAGAAAAAAGATGATTGTATTCGGTATAGGTCCTGCAGGAACGGGAAAGACATATCTTGCAATGGCTATGGCAATACAGGCATTTAAAAATAACGAGGTAAACAGGATTATTTTAACAAGACCTGCCATTGAAGCAGGGGAAAAGTTAGGATTTCTTCCGGGAGACTTACAGAGTAAAATCGACCCCTATTTAAGACCGTTATATGATGCACTTTACCAGATTATGGGAGCGGAAAGTTTTATCCATAATCAGGAAAAAGGACTGATAGAGGTGGCACCTCTTGCGTACATGAGAGGCAGGACATTGGATAACGCGTTTATAATTCTTGATGAGGCGCAGAACACCACGCCTGCCCAGATGAAAATGTTTCTCACCCGTATCGGTTTTGGCTCCAAAGTAATAGTAACGGGAGATCAGACCCAGAAGGATTTACCTAAGGATGTTACGTCGGGACTTGACGTCGCACTTAAAGTTCTTAAAGATATAGACGAAATCGCCGTATGCCGTTTGTCATCCAAGGATGTGGTAAGACATCCTCTTGTCCAGAAAATTGTAAATGCTTATGATGAGTATGATAAGAAGACAGAGAGAAGAAAACAAGTCAGGGCACAGATTAAAGCAAAGGACAGAAGAAATGACCATTAATTTTGAAAAAGAGTATGACAAAAATCTTGATATAGACTATGAAGCAATTGCCGATAAGGTAATAAATGCGGCTTTGGATTATGAAAAATGCCCCTACGAGGCAGAGATAAGCCTTACGTTGACAGATAACGAGGGTATTCATGACATTAACAGAGAGTTCAGGAATATTGACAGACCGACGGACGTGCTTTCATTTCCTATGGTGGAATATGAGACACCGGGAGAATTTGATTTTCTTGAAAATGAGGATGACTGTTTTAATCCGGAGACCGGTGAGCTGATGCTTGGGGATATTGTTATATCTCTTGATAAAGTTGAAGAACAGGCAGCTAATTACGGACATTCTGTAACAAGGGAGTACGCTTTTCTTATAGCCCACAGTATGCTTCATTTAATGGGATATGACCATATGGAGGAGAATGAGGCAAAAGAAATGGAAAGACGTCAGTCAGAGATACTTGAAAGTCTGGGAATCGGAAGGTAGATATGAATAACGTTGAACTGATTAATTATGCAAAAAAAGCCATGAATAACGCTTATGCGCCTTATTCAAATTTCTGCGTGGGTGCAGCTCTTCTTACGGAGGACGGAAGGATTTTTACCGGTTGTAATATAGAAAATTCCTCCTTCGGAGCGACAATCTGTGCCGAAAGAACAGCGGCGGTAAAGGCGGTAAGCGAGGGCTGTAAGAAATTTACAAAGATTGCCATTGTAAGCAAAGCCGGCGGATATACTTATCCATGCGGTATATGCAGACAGTTTTTAAGTGAATTTTCCGATGAAAATATGGAGTTTATATTTGAAGGAAAAGATGGTACAATTCTTACAAAAAGTATTAAAGATATTTTACCATATGCTTTTAACGGTGAATGGAGAAACATATGATATATGATATAGGAATTATCGGTGCCGGAGCTTCAGGAATGATGGCGGCAGTTGCCGCATACAGGGAGGGGCTTAGAATCTGCCTGTTTGAACATAATGACAAACCGGGCAAAAAAATACTTGTAACCGGTAACGGAAAATGTAATATGACCAACCTTAATATGACTCCTGAATGTTATAACAGTAATTCAGACGGGTCTTATTTTTCTGTAATTGAGAATTTCGGACCCACAGAGCTTATTTCTTTTTTTAAGAAACTCGGATTATACACAAGGGACAAAGATGGATATATATATCCCTTTTCGGAGCAGGCTGCTTCGGTTCTTGATGCTCTTAAAAATGAGATTTCAAGGCTGAGGATAGACCTTTTTACAGGAATTAACATTAAAGAAATAAAAAAAGGCTTTGTTATATCCTCCGATAAGGGAGAATTTAAAGTTAAGAAGCTTATAATCGCATGCGGCAGTAAGGCAATGCCTGTCACGGGTTCGGACGGTTCGGGATATTCTTTTGCAAGACAGTTTTCACATCATATTGTTGATGTAATACC
>JBNMKN010000157.1:0-3782 GCA_050874365.1 Butyrivibrio sp.
ATTATGATATAAAGCTTGAAGCCGGCAAAGGAGGACTTCACAATGCCGTAAGCTGGGTTCATATGGTTGAGACCTCTGAAGCAACTTCATTTCTTGACGGCGGTGAAATTGCCTTTGTTACAGGTATCGGCACATCGGGAGAGGACGGTCTTTTTGCCCTTGTAAAATCAATTTATGACAATAATGCCTCGGGTGTTGTCCTAAATATAGGTCCGTTTATTGACAGGATTCCCGAATCCATCATTAAATTCGGCAATGACAATAACTTCCCCGTATTTTCTGTTCCGTGGAAAATACATCTTGCCGAAATAATACGAATATTTTCATACACCATAAGCAAGGATGACCAGCACAATCTCGCTATCGCATCAGCTTTTAAAAATGCAATTCTGTTTCCGAAGCAGGAAGAATTGTACGTTGTGCCTCTTTCCCAGAACGGATTTCTTCCGAATTGGAATTATCAGGCTCTTGCCATTACCGTTACCTCCGGAAAAAACTCTGTGTTTACCTCCAAGGCGGAAAGTCTCTGCCTGTCCTTGGAATCTTACCTTGCCCATAACGGCAATAAACTTTTTGCGGTATTCGTAAACGACAACCGCCTTATCGTAATTCTTGCAAACCATGATGAAAATGAAACCAAATCACTGGTTGCGGATGTTAAAAACTTTTTTAAGACAACCCTCTATAAAAATGAAGCTATTATCATGGGACTTGGACGTTCCACCAAAAGCATCCGTTGTCTCTATAAAAGTTACAATCAGGCTCTTGCCATTGAACGTCTCCACATTAAAGGCAGGATTAACCCTGATCTGATTTCATATTCCGACATGGGCGTATACAGGCTTCTAATCGGTATAGATGACCATGACATAATAACCGATTACTATAACAACATCATTAAACCGCTTGAAGATTATGACAATACCAATAACTCCGACCTGTGCACTATATTAAGATGTTACCTTAATCATAACGGAAGCGTAAAAGACACCGCCGATGAATTGTTTGTACATCGTAACACCATTAATTATAAATTAAACAAAGCCGCTGAAATACTTAACGTTGACTTGTCCTCCCTTGAAGCAAGAGTGGAGCTTTCCCTCGGTTTTATGCTGCAGGACATGATTTAGGTACTGCTTTAATATATGCAATAACAAGGTAAACTGCCATTGCGCACCATACAACAGGCTCGCATATAATTACACCGTTATAACCCATGTGCGGAATAATGGCGAATGTAAAAATTACTTTTCCCAGAAGTTCAATAACACTTGATAATATCGGCAATATTTTTTTACCCATACCCTGTAATGAACATCTTAAAGTTATAAGTATTCCAAGCGGAATGTAGAACAAAACATTAAATCTTAAATATCTCACACCTGTAGTCACAACGGTATCCACATCGGAGCCTGATAAAAATTTCACAAGCACCGGAGATAAAAATTCCAATATAATAAGTGCTATCACACTCCATACCGTGGTAATAATACATCCGTATCTTATACCCTTTCTGACACGGTCAGGCTTCTCTGCTCCCACATTCTGGGAAACAAAAGTCGTAATTGAAAGTCCGACTGTGGTTATCGGCAATGTAGAAAATGCCATTAATTTTCTCGCTGCCGTATGACCTGCAATAATGTGATTTCCGAGTTTGTTAATAGACGACTGTAAAATAACCGTTCCCATTGATACAATCGATGACATAAAGCCCATGGCGAGTCCCTGTGCCCACAGTTCTCCTGAAAGCCTTCCGTCATATCTGAAATCTTTTCTGCAAGGAAGATATTCTCTGTATTTTCTGAAAAGATATATCATACACAAAACCGCCGATGTAAATTCCGCTATTACCGTTGCAACTGCGGCTCCGCGTATTCCCATTTTTATAACAGCAATAAAAATATAGTCAAGAACCACATTTATGGCTGTTGAAATTATAAGAAATACAAGCGGCATAAAGCTGTTGCCCATTGCCTTTAATATTCCCGAAAAAAGATTGTAGGACAACATAACGCCCACAAATAAAGCTATAAGCGAGATGTAGGAATAGGCTTCATCAATTATATCCGGAGGAGTCTTTAATACCTTGAGCAAAGGATATAATCCGAAAATTGAACCTACCATCATAACCACGGTAACTATTACGGCTATTACAAAAGATGATGCTATGGATTTTCTTACCATCTCTTTGTCACCCGCTCCGTAATATTTGGCAGTTACAACGCTCATACCGTTTCCGACTCCGACGGCAAAACCCACTAACAATTCAAAAATCGCCGCACAGGCACCTATTGCCGCAAGTGAGTTTTCATTTAGAGTATTACCGACTATGTATGTATCGATTGTATTGTAAAGCTGTTGAAAAAGATTTGAAAATAAAAATGGAAGTGAAAAAATTACAAGCGACTTAAATACATTGCCTTTTATTAAATCAACACTTCTGTTCATTAATTTTACGTCCTTTCTTCAAAATAAAAAGAGCAACACCCGTAAGGATGCTGCTCATTATTGTCATAATTATACCAGATTATTTTGTACCGAATATTCTGTCTCCGGCATCTCCGAGTCCGGGACAAATATACGCATTTTCATTAAGTTCTCTGTCTAAATTACCAACAAAAATCTTAACATCCGGATGTTCTTCACTTAATCTCTTAAGTCCTTCCGGTGCCGCAATAAGGCACATAAATGTTATATCTTTACCGCCCTTCTCCTTGATGAGATTAATTGCATCTACTGCGGAGCCTCCTGTTGCAAGCATAGGGTCTACAACAAAAATCTTACGCTGGTCGATAGGGTCAGGCAGTTTACAATAATACTCATGTGGCTCATGTGTTACTTCATCCCTGTACATTCCGATATGTCCTACCTTGGCAGCAGGCATAAGTGTAAGAAGTCCTCCCACCATACCGAGACCTGCTCTGAGAATCGGAACAATCGCCTGCTTCTTACCTGCGATAACAGGGCATTTTGCTCTCTCGATAGGAGTCTCAATCTCTATTTCTTCTATCTCAAGTCCACGCAATGCCTCATATCCCATAAGCACGGCAATTTCCTCAACCAAAGCCCTGAATTCATTGGTTCCTGTGGTCTTCATTCTAAGCATGGTTATTTTATGCTTAATAAGAGGGTGGTCACATATTGTAATATTCTCATTTCCGTTATACATAACTAATTCCTTTCCGTTACTCAATATATAATATATTCTATAGCCAAAGGGCTTTTTTTTCAACTAAAAGATATTAAATGGATAAAATTATCTTTTCTTTTTATGATGCTCGATTTTTCTTGGCGGAATAAGGCATTTGCCTCCAAATCCGATAAGGTCCTGCCTGTTTTCTTTTATAAGGGCTTCCTTTACAAGCTCATAGTTAGACGGCTCCTTATATTGTATAAGTGCTCTCTGCATTGCCTTTTCGTGAGGATTTCTGGCAACATACACAGGTTCCATTGTCCTTGGGTCAACTCCCGTGTAATACATACATGTGGAAATCGTTGACGGTGTGGGATAAAAATCCTGTACCTGTTCCGGCATATATCCGATATCCCTTACATATTCTGCCAGTTTAATCGCATCTTTAAGCGTTGAACCCGGATGTGATGACATAAGATATGGCACAAGATACTGTTTAAGTCCGAGTTCTTTGTTAATATGCTCACACTCCTTAACGAATTTTTCGTAAA
Organism: Butyrivibrio sp.; assembly: GCA_050874365.1. Lineage (GTDB taxonomy): Bacteria > Bacillota > Clostridia > Lachnospirales > Lachnospiraceae > Eshraghiella. The sequence goes on from JBNMKN010000157.1 coordinate 3,685, forward strand.
CATCATTGCCCGGTTTCCCCATTAACTTTAAAACATTGTCCGACACATGTTCAGGCGCAACCCTTAACTGTCCGCTTACATGGTATTTACATAATTCC
>JBNMKN010000158.1:0-3702 GCA_050874365.1 Butyrivibrio sp.
GGAATCGGGAGCCGATATGATAATAGCCAACAGTAAAGAAGTTGACGTTATTTCATCAATTTTAAACGGTGATAATATCGGAACTCTGTTCCTTGCCAATAAAGCCGATAATTTTGACCTTGCCGACTATCTGTAGAAAAGAGGAATGGATATGGACAGACTTGATAAATACAACTATTATCTGGACATTGCGGAATCTGTTTCAAAAAGAGGAACCTGTTTAAGAAAACGTTACGGAGCCGTGATTGTCAAAAACGATGAGATAATATCCACAGGTTATGTGGGAGCTCCGAGAGGCAGAAAAAACTGTTCCGACCTCGGTTACTGCATCCGTAATAAACTTAATATACCAAGAGGCGAAAGATATGAGCTTTGCAGAAGCGTCCATGCGGAGGCTAATGCCATAATCAGCGCTTCGAGAGATAAGATGATAGACAGTACACTTTTTCTGGTAGGTATTGAATTATCCGATAATACATATGTAAAGAATGCCTGTTGCTGTTCAATGTGCAAAAGGACAATAATCAATGCAGGAATTAAAACCGTTGTTATAAGAGATGATGAAAAAAACTACAGGGAAATCGATGTAAATGACTGGATAGAAAATGATGAGTCGATTATAGGAGAGTTTGGATATTAGTAATGGATAAAAAAGCAGCAAGAAGCAATATTAAAGCAGCAAGAAGTAAGATGACTTCAGAAGAAGTATGTGATAAAAGCAGACTTATCATGGAGAATATTCTTAAAATACTGGCTGAAACAGAATTTCAGAATATCTTTCTTTACAGAAGCATAAATAACGAAGCCGATACGTCTTTATTGTGGGATTACCTTAAGGAGACAGATAAAACAACAGCTTTTCCGAGGGTAAAAGGCGAAGAAATGGAATTTTACCGTGTACGTAAGTGCGAAAGCTTTGAAAAAGGATATATGGGAATTGAGGAGCCGTACCCTGTTAGGGAAAATCTGATTGATACGGATAACGGAATCATAATTGTTCCCGGTGTTGCATTTGACGTTAATTGCAACAGAACGGGCTATGGAAAAGGATATTATGACAGATATCTCAGAAAACACAGCCACCTTATAAAAATCGGGGCAGCATTTTCATTGCAGGTGGTTGATAATATTAAAGCCGATGAGTTTGATATTCCACTTGATTATGTTGTAACAGAAAATAATATATATAGACGCAGATAAAGGAGACAAAATGAGCGAACTTGAAATAATGGGCAGGCTTGCGGCAGATGCAAAGCATGTGACGGCAGGATTAAAAATCAACGAAAAGAATAAAGCGTTATTAAAAATAGCTGATTTAATCGTTGAAAGAACAGATTATATTATTGAAGAAAATAAAAAAGACATGGAAAAAGGTCAGTCCATGGGTATGAAGGAAAGCCTTCTTGACAGACTTAAGCTTACACCTGACAGAATCAAGGGAATGGCTGAGGGTGTAAGACAGGTTGCAACACTTGAGGACCCTGTGGGAGAGGTTATTTCCATGTGGGAAAGACCAAACGGTCTTAAAATCGGTAAAAAGAGAGTTCCTATTGGTGTTATAGGAATAATATATGAATCCAGACCAAACGTAACACTTGATGCCTTTTCACTTTGCTTTAAATCAGGCAATACCGTTATTTTAAAGGGCGGAAGTGATGCACTTAATTCCAATAAGGCTATTGTAAGCGTCATTAAAGAGGGACTTATAGCCTGCGATATATCCGAATATTGCATACAGCTTATTGAAAGCACCGACAGGGCGGTAACAACAGAATTTATGCACCTTAACGGATATGTGGATGTACTTATACCAAGGGGCGGTGCAGGACTTATAAGGTCAGTAGTGGAGAATGCTACAATACCTGTAATCGAGACAGGAACAGGTAACTGCCATATATTCGTGGATGAAAGTGCTGATTTTGATATGGCACTTGACATAATAGTTAATGCCAAAACCCAAAGAACAGGCGTGTGCAATGCATGTGAATCCCTTATTGTACATAAAAACATTGCGGATAAGTTTGTACCTGCCCTTGCGGAAAGACTTTTTACACATAAAGTCGAAATCCGTGGGGATGAGAGAAGCAGGGTAATCGTGCCTGACATTAAAGCCGCAACGGAAGAAGATTATGGAAAAGAATACCTTGACCTTATTGTTTCCCTTGTTGTTGTGGATTCCGTAGATGATGCCATAAAGCATATCAACAAGTATAATACGGGACATTCCGAGGCAATTATTACCAACGATTATAATAATTCCCAGAAATTCCTTGACGAAGTGGACGCTGCGGCAGTATATGTAAATGCTTCCACAAGATTTACGGACGGATTTGAATTCGGTTTCGGTGCTGAAATAGGAATAAGCACACAGAAGCTTCATGCAAGAGGACCTATGGGACTTAAAGAGCTGACCTCTACCAAATATATCATTTACGGTAACGGACAGATCAGAGAATAAAATACAGGGAAAGGTTATTTATGAGCCAGTTAAACACAATCGTTCCTGAAAAGGAACCTGAAAGACAGTATTATTTTATAGAACTGCTTAAAGATGAAGTTAAGAAAAAAGCAGAGGAAAAAGGCAGAAGCCTTACCTATCATATCCAGACCTTCGGATGCCAGATGAATGCAAGGGATTCGGAAAAACTTGCGGGAATATTGGAAGCAGCAGGTTTTGTCCACACGGATAATGAAGAAGCGGATTTTGTTATATATAACACCTGCTCCGTAAGGGAAAATGCCAATAACAGATTATACGGACACCTCGGAAGAATGAAGGTTGTCAAGAAGAATAATCCGGGCATGCTTATTGCTATATGCGGCTGTATGATGCAGGAGCCTGACGAGATAGAAAAAATCAAGACAAAATACAAATTTATCGATATTGTATTTGGTACACACAATATTTTTAAATTTGCGGAGCTTGTGCACACAAAACTTAACTCCGAGGGTATGATTATTGATATCTGGAAGGACACCAACCAGATTGTTGAGGATTTACCGGACGTAAGAAAATACACCTTTAAATCAGGCGTTAATATAATGTACGGCTGCAACAATTTCTGCAGTTACTGCATTGTGCCTTATGTAAGAGGACGTGAAAGAAGCCGTGAGCCTAGGGATATTATCAGGGAGGTTGAGCGTTTTGTTAAAGAGGGAGTCAAAGAGATTATGCTCCTTGGACAGAATGTTAATTCCTATGGTAAAACCCTTGAAAATCCAATATCTTTTGCGGAGCTTTTAAAGGAAGTAAGCAAGGTTGAGGGACTTGAAAGAATACGTTTTATGACACCTCATCCAAAGGATTTGTCAGATGAGCTTATTGAGACAATGGCAGTTACACCTAAGGTATGCCACCATATACATCTGCCTTTACAATCCGGAAGTTCACGGATTCTTAAGCTTATGAACCGACATTACACCAAAGAAAGCTACCTTGAACTTGTTAAGAAGATAAGAAACAGAATGCCGGATGCAGCACTGACAACGGACATTATTGTCGGTTTTCCGGGAGAGACGGAAGAGCAGTTCCGGCAGGGGCTGGAGTTTGCCGCGAAGATGAATTTCTCGCGCATGCACGTATTTCCGTATTCCCGCCGCAGCGGCACTCCGGCAGCGGCGCGCGAGGATCAGATTGCCGAACCGGTAAAGAAGGAGCGCGTGCATCGCATGCAGGAGCTTGCCGCCCGCAAGGCGGAAGAA
>JBNMKN010000159.1:0-3675 GCA_050874365.1 Butyrivibrio sp.
ACAAGAATGGTCGACGAACAGCGAGGCGGAATAGGAACCTTAAAAGCACTTGGATATAATAAATTGAGCATTGCAGGCAAATACATAACCTACGCACTTTTGGCATCTTTGACAGGCGGTGTGATTGGATGTGTACTTGGGCTCTTAACTTTCCCAAGAATTATTTTTAACGCATGGAACATTGTATATACGGTAGCCGATTTTACGGAGGTTCCGCAGATTTCCATGTGCGTACTTGCCGTTGTGATTGCGGTGCTCATAAACGTGCTCGCAACATTCGCCTCATGCTTTTCAATGCTTGTAGAGACTCCGGCATTGCTCTTAAGACCTAAGTCACCTAAGAACGGTAAAAAAGTATTTTTGGAGCATATTCCGTTTATCTGGAAGCACTTTAACTTCACAAAGAAAGTTACCGCAAGGAATATTTTACGTTATAAAAAGAGATTTTTTATGACAATAACGGGAATTGCAGGATGTACGGCATTGATACTTGCAGGCTTCGGTATTAAAAACAGCGTATCAAAAGTTGCCTCTGACCAGTACGGAACAATATTTGCTTACGATATTGCAGGTGAATTCAGTGAAGCCAGTGACAAAGACTCATTTTATGATGAATATAAAGATGATAAGAATATCAAGGACATTTATATCATGACCTCACATATGGGAACCGCTAAAAAAAGCGAATCCGAGGATACCACCAAAAATGTAACCCTTGTAAGCGTTGATGACGGAAATAGGTATTCCGATTTTACAGGACTTACATACCACACAAGTAAAGAAGCTGCGGTTATCCCTAAGGACGGTGCATTGGTAACTTATAAACTGGCAAAAGATTTTAACCTTAAAGAAAATGATAACGTGGCAGTAACCATTGATGACCGGACCTATGAATTTAAAATAAGCGGAATCGTTGATATGTATGTCGGTCAGTATGTATTTGTAAATGACAGCTATTATGAAGAAGTAATTGGCAGTAAACCTGACAATAATTATTTTATTGCCAACTTGAATATTGAAGATGATAAGGAACAGCAGTCCTTCGGTTCCGAAATGATTAAGAAATACGGTATAAAATCAATTTCATATTTTAACGGTATTGCTTCCAATTTTAATGATACAATATCCTCCCTCAGTATAATTACCGTAATCCTCATTATATCGGCAGGACTTTTGGCGTTTGTTGTTTTGTATAACCTTATTAATGTTAATCTTTCCGAAAGAATACGAGAGATTGCCACTATCAAAGTCCTTGGTTTTTACGATAAAGATGTTGCCAATTATGTATACAGGGAAAATGTTATTTTAAGTATAATAGGTGCAATTATCGGACTTGGACTTGGTAAGATTCTCCACAGCTACATAATGACCGTAATTGAAATGGATGACGTAATCTTTCCAAAGACAATTTTCTGGTATTCCTACATAATATCCTTTGCGATAACCATTGTATTCGGAATAATCGTCAATTTAACAATGTATAACAAATTAAAAAAGATTCCTATGGTGGAATCCCTTAAATCAGTAGAATAGTAAAATAAAAGCCTGTACCGGTTAAAGTACAGGCTTTATTTATGGCAAAATTAATTTGCAGATTTGGTTTTCTTTGAGAATAGATATGTAAACGCACATGCCACAGCAAATAAAACTATGCCAACAATAATGTTTACGGTTGTAAATGTGCATTTTTCCATCTTATAGAATATAGCAAAAGGAGAAGCTGCTATAAGTCCGAGAATGGCACAATATGTAACGGATTCAAACTTCTTAAATAACCATGAAATAAGTTTGGAAATAAGAAGAATTCCTACCACACATCCGATTGCGAACGGAACAAGAATTGCTACACAATGTCCCAAACCGCTCCAGTTAAGATTCTTAAGGGAAGAAATAAAATCCCTTATCGTACCGATAATTCCCGAATAATAACCAAGTATCATAAGCACCAGCGAACCGCTTACACCGGGAACAATCATGGTAGCCGCAGCAACAATACCTATAACCACAAGAATAACGATATTCTTAAAATCAACAGTAATAACGGAAGGTCCGGAATTGTTTCCGTTGGCAACTGCCATTATAACCGCAAGGGCTGCAAGCACGATAAAAGCTATAACATGGGTAAATCCCATTTTTCTTTCCTCTTTTTTAAGGGCATCGGAAGTATTACCTATTATCTGTGGTATTCCTCCGACTATAAGTCCCGCAAAACACATACATGTCTGGAAAGCGTAATGTGACAGGCTGTATGGAATTATATATGAGAAAACTCCGATTCCGCCAATCATGCCTATAACAAGTGGGAGAAGAGTGAGAAAAGACTTCTTAAACTCTTTTGTGATACTGTTGATGGAATCGATTATTTTATCGTAAACACCCATGGAAACAGCCATCGTTCCTCCGCTTACTCCGGGAATAATATTGGCAACACCGATAAAAATTCCTTTGATAATGTCAAAAATAAATTTCATAAATATCTTGTCCTCCTAAATACTCCTGTTCATTTTAATTCTTTTATAATTTCCAGTCAAGAAATATAAATTCATACTTTCATTTCACTTCACATAATAATGAATAAAGAGAAACGGAGGCAGGCTATGAACCGTATTGACAATGTAATAAATTATTTACCCAATGATATAAAAAAAGCCATAGAAGCTCATGGTGACAAGGATAAAATAACCGAAATCAGACTGAGAATTAACAGACCTTTGGAAGTAAAATTCAGGTGCTCCTGTTGTTTTTTTGATAAAATTATTGTTACCAAGGTTACAATTAAAGAAATTATGGACAAGATATGCAATTATTCCCTTTATGCATACGAGGATGATATAAAACGCGGCTTCATTACCGTAAAAGGCGGCAATCGTGTAGGAATATGCGGCAAAGCGGTAATTGAAAACGGACATGTTACAACCTTAAAAAATATTTCCTCCTTGAATATCAGGGTAGCCAATGAGATAAAAGGCTGCGGTGAACAATACATAAAATATATTACTGACAGTAACAGTATCTGCAATACAATAATAGTTTCGCCTCCTGGCTGCGGAAAAACCACTCTTTTGAGGGATATTATCCGTCTTTTATCGGACGGTTACGGTAACAGAGGTTTTAACATTTCCGTTATAGATGAAAGAGATGAAATTTCCGCAACGGATTTAGGGATTCCCGAAAATGACGTAGGCATACGGACGGATATAATGATTAATAACAAAGTTGACGGAATAATTATGGCACTCAGAAGCATGGCACCTGAAATAATAGCGGTTGATGAAATAGGAAGTGATGATGATATTCTTGCTTTAAATAAAGCCATTAACTGCGGCTGTAAAATCCTTGCCAGCATACACGCCGATAATATGGAGGAGTACAGGCAGAAAAACATTGATTTTTTCAGACGGATTATAATCCTGTCTAGGAAAAACGGACCGGGAACACTTGAGGGAATATATAACGAAAGGGGTGAACGAATAGATGCTTAAAATTGCAGGAATTATCATTATAATGATATCCACGTCTTTATACGGTTACAGGATGTCCCTTGATTTAAAGGCAGAGTATAACGAATTGCTGGAGATTAAAAAAATGATGTTTTTACTGAAAGGTGAAATAGCCTACGGTTCATGTACGATTAATGAAGCACTTGCCAACATTTCAACGAGATGCGGCATGAAT
>JBNMKN010000160.1:0-3531 GCA_050874365.1 Butyrivibrio sp.
GCTATGGAATCGATACCAACCTGTCCGTAAACAGCTTTCTTTGCAAGGGCAACGTAAATATTGCCGGGTCCCACAATCTTGTCCACCTTAGGAATTGAAGCTGTTCCGAAAGCAAGTGAAGCTATCGCCTGTGCACCGCCTACTTTGTATATCTTGTCAACGCCCGCCTCTTTAGCGGCAACAAGTGTTCCGCAATATATTTTTCCGTCCTTTGAAGGAGGTGTTGTCATAATGATTTCGTCAACTCCTGCCACTTTTGCAGGTACCACATTCATAAGAACCGATGATGGGTAAGCGGCCTTTCCGCCGGGAACATATACCCCCACTCTCTTTAAAGGTGTGATTTTCTGTCCGAGGATGGTTCCTTTTTCATTAGCGTCAAACCAGCTGTTTCTCTTCTGTTTTGCATGGTAATCCCTTATATTTACAAGAGCTTTTCTGATTATTTCCACAAGCTTTGGATCTATTTCATCATAAGCTGCCTTAATTTCTTCATCAGTTACAAGGATATTTTCAGCATTAAGGTCATATCCGTCAAATTTCTTCGTGTATTCAAAAACAGCCTCGTCCCTTCTTGCCTTAATGTCATCAATTATGGCTGCAACTCTTCCTTCGTATTCGCCGTAACTGTTAGGGCTTCTTTTTAAAAGGTTGGTTAAAATATCCTTCTTTGTATCTTCGCTAAGTGTCAGAATTCTCATCTGTTTTCCTCCTCAAGCTTTTTAAGCTTATCAATAATCTCTGAAATTCTTTTATTTTCCATCTTCATGCTTACCTGGTTTACGACAATCCTTGCCGATAAATCACAGACCTCTTCAAGCACGCAGAGTCCGTTTTCTTTAAGTGTTGTTCCTGTCTCCACGATATCCACAATCACTTCCGAAAGTCCTACTATCGGTGCAAGCTCCACGGAACCATTTAACTTGATTATCTCTACCGTCTGGTGTTTAACATTGTTAAAATAATCCTTTGCAATGTGAGGATATTTGGATGCAACCCTTATAAGCTCATGGTTTTTAAGAAGCTCTCTTGCACTCTCCGGTCCGCATACGCACATCCTGCATTTACCTATTCCAAGGTCATATACTTCGTAAAGTTTTCTTCCCTCTTCAAGAATAGTGTCCCTGCCGACAATACCGATATCAGCGGCTCCGTATTCAACATAAGTAGGTACGTCCGATGCTTTTGCAAGAAAAAACTTAAAGCCAAGCTCCTCATTGACAAAAATAAGCTTTCTTGTCTTTTCATCCTTCATTTCTTCACAGGTTATACCTATCTTTTCCATTATTTCCATTGCTTTCTTCGCAAGTCGTCCCTTCGCAAGGGCAAATGTAATATATCTCATTTTTACACCATATCCTTCATCACAATTACTTCACTGTATTTTGACTCGTCGTCACAGGCACCGGAAAGAACCGTGTTAATTCCTTCTCTTCTTAATTTGCCTGCAAGTCTGACTGCCTCTTTAAGATTGCTGTCATCATATACAATAAGTCTGTTCTTTGTGGGTTTAACGACAACTATCTTCTGTCTTATTATTGCAAGATGAAGTAGATCTATTGTTATACAGAAACCGATAGAGGCTTTATCCTTGCCAAACTGTCCGATAAGGTTATCGTATCTTCCGCCGTTGGCAATAGGTTCACCCACATCAAAAGTATATGCCTTGAATATTACTCCCGTGTAGTAATCAAGTTCGCTTAACACACCAAGGTCAAAAGAAACATATTTCTCGTAACCGTAGTCCTTAAGTATGTCATACACTTCTTCAAGATGGCTGATTGCCGATAATGCAGTCTCATTCTTTGTCATTGAAGCTGCCTGCGACAAAATATTAACATCTCCGAACATCTGTGGAAGTCTGTAGAAAATATCATTATATTTTTCATCAATATTCTCTCTTGTAAGAAGTGCCTCTATTGAGAAAAGATTCTTGTTTCTGATAATTTCCTTAAGTTCTGCAATGGCATCTTTGCTAAGTCCGGCTTCTGCCGTTATTCCGTTAAAGAATCCCACATGTCCCACTTCAACCTGAAATTCCGTTAGTCCCGTACTAAGGACGGATTCAATAAGCATTGCTATCATTTCTGCATCCGCAGCGGAAGAAGAATCACCGATAAGCTCACATCCTGCCTGGGTTGTCTCCATCAATCTTCCCTGATAACTTGAATTATTGATGAAATTGTTGCCTATGTAGCAGAGTCTTACAGGATTCTGCTCGTTTTCAAAATATTTTGCGGCGCATCTTGCTATTGAAGGCGTCATATCGGGTCTTAACACTATGGTATTATTGTCCCTGTCAAAAAACTTGTACATATTCTTAGACGATACGGAACCTCTCTCCCTGTTGTATACGTCAAAAAATTCAAAAGAAGGTGTCTGTATGTCACTGTATCCGTATAATTTAAAAACTCTGTGAATCTTATCTCTCAGAATCAGTCGTTCTTCACATTCTCCGTTATAAATGTCCCTTACACCGTCAGGTGTATGTAATAATTGTCTTTCCATATCATGTTTCCTTATATTGGTTATTTGCTTTACTATGGTAAAGCATTAACTTAGTAGCACGTTAAATATATCATGGATGATTTTCCTTGTCAACCTCTTGAAGCCAAATCCTTTTGAAGCTGCTCCAGATAATGCACCAGCACACCGCCTTTACGTCCGATAAGATAGCTTTTATCTATCTCCTCGTATTTGATGTGCTTACGTCCGTTATTTGCGGCTCTGTCCACGAATTTTTTTATGTCCCTATAGGGAATGTAGTATTTCTCATCCCTATGGGTAAAATATAAAAGTATAAAAGCGATTCCGTCCTGTTTTTCAAAATCCGTCATAAACCTGAACTGATGCTCATGTATATTCTGGAGTGAAAAATTGTCCGTTTTGCACTCTTTTGCATCAAAACACACAGGTATTCCCTGGACAACGCCTATATAATCCACCGTACTTTTCTGTTCAAAATACGCAAGGGTTATATGTCTTGATTCTTTATCGATATTAATAGGAGTTATGGGTGTCGGTACTTTCTGTATAAGGGCAAGTCCGTGATTTCTGTACACTTCGTTGCTCATGTTAATCATTTCCTCAAGAACCGAACCTCTTAGTCCTCTGGATTCTGCCATTTTAGTTCTCCTTAAAATATTTCGTAAAATTCACGGGATATGGCGTATTAAAACTTTTTTCCGATATGTCAGGAAAATCCTCAAGCTTTGGAAATACCACCTGATAGGAATGAAGAAGCTGGTTTTTTTCTCCGTATTTTTCGTTAAATACCCTGTCGCCATATTTATAATCGCCGAGGATCGGATGTGAAATACCTGCAAGGTGGGCTCTTATCTGATGTGTCTTACCTGTAATGAGCCTTACCTTAAGAAGCGTCATATCGTCTTTTATGGCTAAGGGTTCATATTCCGTGTGAATCTCGTAACTGTCCTTCACAGGCTTATCGTATATCACCGCTTTATTGTTTTTCTCATCTTTTCTTAAATATCCCTTTATGACAGCTTTTTTGTCCACTCTGCCTTTGAC
>JBNMKN010000161.1:0-3472 GCA_050874365.1 Butyrivibrio sp.
CCTTATCAAGTTTAACAATAGAGCCATCCATCCATGGTCTCGGTCTTGCAACAAATGTACCGCATCCATTATCAACGTTTAACATCTTTTCAATGACCTTGTTTTCAAATATCATATCTGACTCAAGGACCAATGAATCCGTCTCTTCAAGATACTCTCTTGTAAGCCATAATGAGTATATATTATTAGTATGCTGATAATCTGAATTGTCTACAAAAATAACAGGTGTGTTAATTCCCAACTCCTGCACATACGCCTTAAGAACGTCACCCTTGTATCCTGTAACAATTATTATCCTGTCCATACCATACCGGTCAAGCTGTCTTAACATCCTTTCAATAAGGGTCACTCCATTAATCTTAACCATACATTTGGTACATTCTTTTGTCAGCTCACCTAAACGGCTTCCCAACCCCGCTGCTAATATAATTGACTGCATCCTTCAGTCCTCCGCATTAATCGTTGTATCCGTTTTTAATCCATTTAACGGCATTTTCATAATCATTCATTGTATCGATTTCTCTTGTTCTGATGTATTCCATCTCAATAGGAAGCACAGACTCTAACATATCACACACATGTCTGTCTCCCGGTATAAGTCTGTCGGTATATACCTGGGCAAGACCTGTCCATTCGTAACTTCCTTCTTCTCTTGAAAATCCTACACATAACTCTTTTCCGTTTTCCTTAACGGTCTTCATAAGCATAGGATTATCCGTTCCGATTTTGGTTCCGCATGCACATTCTTTATCACTGTGCATAATCCTTAATAAATCATCAGGGTGTACAAGAAGGTCTCCGTCAAGTGAGACAACCATTTCCCTTGCGTGCTTGATACCAAGAGAAAAGCTTCCGCCTGTTCCTGTATTTCTGTAGTTATGATTGAAAACAAAAAGAATATCTTTGCGGTAATTATTCACGACTTCAATAACCTTCTCCATCTGATATCCCACAACGATTCTTATATCATCAAAGTCTTTTAAAAGTTCCAGCTGCCTTATTATTAAAGGCTTTCCTTCAATATCTATCAGTGCCTTGGTCGTTCCGATACCAAGTCTTGTTCCCATTCCGGCACAGCTTATAATAATTGTTTTAGAAACTGACATAATTTATCCTCCGAATACGCAGCATGTGTTGCTGATTTTAATACAGCGGGAGCAATATCCCTCACTCCGCCAAAACCAATACCGATTTCTGCCGCAGCAATCATATCGGCATCATTATTTCCATCGCCAATCGCAACAAACGGTTTATCAAAACTGTTTACAACCGTTGCTTTATCAATTACCTGTATATCTCCGACAATCCGGTCATCCTTAACCTCTGCCTTTGAGCAATAAAAAGACTGACTAACTCCTAATTTTTTCATAAGGTCTTCAATCCATATATCAAGATTACCGGTTATTACATAACATCTGTCACTATTCTGTCTTATAAACTCGGCAACTTTCTCATTAAGAGGAATATTTTCAACTATTTTCCTGACTTTGGATACAGGAATATCCCTTAAAATATCGACTCTTTCACGAAAGCTTCTTTCAAAAGGAATCTCTCCTCTCATGGCTCTTTCTGTCAGTTCTCTCATTTCTTTATCTTTTCCGATTTCAGCAGAAATTTCCGGCAGGATTTCCACTTTGGTTATTGTTGCGTCCAAATCGAACAGGAATACATACTCGCTCATCCCAATCCTCCAATTTTTAAACATATAAGTTGATATTAACATTTTATTATCATATAGGCAAGTATCCATCTATAAAAAAACTCCCGGAATACTTCTTCCGGGAGTTAAAGTGTCTGTTATAGATTAAAATATATAAGTAAGTGGATTAACCGACTGACCGTTAATTCTGATTTCAAAATGTAAATGTGGTCCGGTACTGAATCCTGTATTACCTGAATATGCGATAACCTGTCCCTGTGTAACTGTCTGTCCATAAGTTACAGCTATTGAATTCAGATGTCCGTATCTTGTCATACTACCGTCTGAGTGACGTATATCAACACAATATCCGTAATTGCCATACCAGCCTGCCATAGTTACAACACCTGAAGATGCTGCTCTTACAGATGTTCCCACCGGCACCGCTATATCGACACCGTTATGCATACCATTGATTGGTGCAGGTCTGTATCCCCAGTTAGATGTTACATATGTAGAATATACCGGATTAATATATGTAGGAGGTGTTAATGTACCTCTCTCTATAATCTTAGGTACAGATTCTGTACTGATTTCCTGTTTAATAATCTCTCTTGAAGATTCTGTTCCGTTCACATAAGTAACAAGAGCAACAACCGAACGGCTTCCTTCAGAACCCTGCTGGATAACATTTTCTGTTCCGACGTACAATGTATCATTGTCTACATACTGCACAGGTGCATTATATGACTCACTGTAAGATTTCTCTTCAACAACTTTTACCGAAACCTCTGACGCTGGGACTGTTATTGTAAGAACATCTCCTTCATATATTGCGGTATCTGCTGTAAACCCTTCATTCAATGCTATTAATTCATCAAGTGAAAGACCGTTATCCCTTGCTATTGATGAAAGGCAGTCTCCTGAAGCAACAACATATGTCTCTTTCTCTGCATGTTCTTTAGTAACAAGTTCGTATGCTTCGTCCACAGTAACAACGTCTCCGGAATTACTCTTCGTCGCTATAACTTCTATATTCTCAACAAAGCCTATTGAAAGCACGCCATCTTTATACGATGTAGTCTCCGCTTTCTCTGCAGCCGACTCACTTACTGAACCATCCTCTGACAAAAGAACCTTAGCTGCCTCATTAAGCTGCTTGTCCGCTGATACAAAATTTATCTTATATGAACTGTATGTTCCGTTATCTTCTTCATTAAACGCAATTGAGAAATTAGCCGTGTCCGCATATCTGTTCTTAACGCGTTCAAGCAGTTCCATAACATCATCAAGTGATGCAAGAGTTACGGTAAAATCATCAATTCTCACTGTATACGCCGTTACCTGCTCGGACGGAACACTTGCTTCTGTTGAAAGAGAATTATAAATCTTCTCTGTCATCTGTTCTTTGGAATAAACAGTGCCTCCGCTTGTCTGCTCATTAAGCTGCATATCAGCTTCTACAAGTACAAGTCCGTCACTTTCTGAATCAAGAAGGTTTCTTGCGTCTAACAAAGCATTCTCAGCTACCTGCGAATCACTTACATATCCAAGCTCATTACCGTTAAGCACAACCATATATCTTGAATCTACAGTGTACTTATTTCCATCGCCGGATACCCTGTTCACAAAAGGAATTGCAACTAATGTAAACAATACTGCAATTACTGCTGTTTTAACATAGGACATATTAGATTTCAAATAACTCTTTAATGCTTTCATTGCCACTCCTTAATTGTAACATTTTAGTAACAAATTGAATTTTAACAGAACTTTACTGTCTTGTAAACCCCTTTATAGGGTTTTTCTTACTCATTTCTCTGAAATTTCACA
>JBNMKN010000162.1:0-3448 GCA_050874365.1 Butyrivibrio sp.
CTTACTGCTGTGCAGATAATTAATGCTATGGCAACTATTATGCCTCTTATTTTTCTACCTTTAATCATTTGATAGTTCTCCTTCCGTTTTTTAAATATTTTTATCATACATGATGTCTGCCCCCGGTATTATTAATACCTGATACAATCTTAGCATAAAATTTTTTTCCTGTCCCGCCATTTACACGAATGGTAAATATATTGCATGAATGGTAATTTTTTAGGGTGTTTTTATTATTTTTTGACTGAGTTTGGCCGAAAACATAGTGATTATATACAGTATATTAATAAATCAACATAAAAAACAGCACCGGAAATATAGTCATTTCCGATGCTGTAAATAGTATTATTATCTTCTTTTTATAAAAATCACACCGCCGATTATCACCACAATAACTCCTGCGGCAATTCCGAAAGTTCTCCACTGCTTTGCACTTATTCTGTCAAGATTAAAACATCTTACATTAATCCACATCTGGTTAATCCTGTCATTTGCCTCATTATCAAAATACTGCATAACCGCACTTCTCTTTATGACATCCATCTGCGGATACTGTGCTGACAGTTGTCTGTCTGCCTGTTCCGGATTAATGGTAAGAATATAATTTTCATCCTCATCATCTCCTGCAAAGAAAAATCCAATAGGATATTCAATAACATCTGTATCACCTTCTTCTGCCCCGTAGCAATAATCCACATATTCATATACTAAAGGATTATTCCCACCGGAAATCACAGAGGTATATCCGATGTAATTCATATTTCTTACCGCATTATCAGGTCTTGACAGGAAATTAATGAAACTCTGTGCTGCCTGCTTTTTATCATCATTTCCTTTTATGCCGGATTTAAGCATTACCCATCCGTCAAACCACAGATTGGTACATTCCTCAGGGGTTGCCCAGTTAAGATACACGTCATTTTCTTCCGACTGGTCCATCGCAAATACACCGTCACCTGACCATTGCAGGCTGGCAACAACCTTACCGCTTACAAGATCCGCCTTACCGCTGTCAGTTTCAAAAGAATATACATTCTGTCTTATGTCTTTTAACAGTTCTTCAGACTCATCTATAATGCTCTTATCGGTGTCATTCATTTCATAAAGAAGATTTTTCCCATAATCCCCACTGTTGATAAATGAATCACTTAAAAGCAAATCTTTCTTAATGATTGCTATTGTTGGAAAAAGAGCATCTCTCACATTATCCTTGATCGTGACCTGTCTGTTAAATTTTGAATTAAGCAACAAAGACCATGTAGAGGCTTCTTCTTTTGTAACAACCTCCGGATTGTATACAAATCCTGTTATTCCCCACATATAGCCTGCCGCATATCTTGACCAGCTTTCACCGTTAATTTCATTCTCGTCAAAAACAGAACTGATATATGGCGATACACCTTTTACATAATAATTTAATTCATTACCGGCATCAAAAAAATCTTCCGACAGAGGCTCCAACATATCTTCTGCCATAAGCTTCATAATCATATAGTCCGACGGACATATAAGGTCAAAAGTATCTCCAAGCGTAAGCTGGCTGTATAATTCCTCATTGGTACCAAAGCATGAATACTCCACCTTTACTCTTTTACCATAGGTTTCATAGTACCAGTCCTCAAAATCTTCTATCATACTCTGTTTTCCAAAAACAGTACCGTCCTCCAGTTCGATTACCTCGTCATCCGACCAGCCGCCTTCATCTATGTATTCTTCCCAACTGCACACACGAAGTGTAATCACGTCATCCGCTGCCTTAACATCATTAGTACAAAATAAGGGCAGAATACCAAGTATAACCGCAAGACAGAAAGACGAAATTCTACGCATTAACTTTTTCATCGGTATTTCCCTCCTTTCTTGCACTTATAATATTATTAGCAATTACAATTATAAGAATTATAAGGAATATCAGCGTTGACAATGCCCATAATGCGGTCTTGATTTCTGTATGTGAACCTCTTGTGGCATTGTAAACATAAGTGCTTATTGTATCAAAAGTTGCCGGCTTGGTATATGTCGTTATGAAGTAATCATCAAGAGAAAGAGTAAAAGCCATAAAAAATCCCGATACAATTCCAGGAAGAAGCTGTGGAATTACAACCTTAAAAAGAGCCTGTCCCGGACCTGCTCCCAGGTCTAACGCCGCCTCGTAAAGGCTGTGGTCCATCTGCTTAAGTCTTGGCATTACCGACAGATATACAAACGGTGTGGATAACACAACATGTCCTGCCACCAGCGGAACATAGCTTTCCTTGCTGATTCCAAGTACAACAATAAGAAATACACAAATCGAGAAGCCTGTAACAACATCCGCATTAACCACAGGAATCTGATTAAATGTCGTTACAACAGTTCTAGGTGTTTTCTTTGAATAAAAAGCACCTATTGCACCAAATGTTCCGAGTAACATGGCAATGGTTGCCGAACCTACCGCCAGAAGCAGGGTGTCCTTAATCATCTTTAACAATTCAGGCGTTGTAAACAATACTTTATAATTATTAAGCGAAAAATTGCCTGAGGCTCCGATAATAGCCGTATCCGTAAAACTGTATACTGCTAACACAACAATCGGAAGATACATAAAAACAACCGCAATAATAAGCCATGAGGCTTTAAGTATTTTTTTTATCATAATACAGCCTCCTTATTTTCTTCTTCACTGAAACCGTTAGTGGCTATTGTGATAATAAGAATTATCACTAATAACACAAGAGAAATCATTGAACCGCTGTTCCAGTTATATGCGTGGAAATAGCTTCCTATCAGGCTTCCCATAATATATGTACTGTTGTAAAGCATATCAAGCACTACATAATTAGTCATCGCAGGTAAAAATACCATCGTAACACCGCTTATTATTCCGGGAACCGATAAAGGAAGCGTCACTTTTATAAATGTCTGGTAAGCATTGGCACCAAGGTCTCCGGCAGCCTCCAGAAGATTTTTATCCAATTTACTTATGGTATTGTATAAAGGAAGTATCATAAACGGAAGGAAATCATAAGTCATTCCTATTATTGTATTCATAAACGGATGAAACGCAAGATTTCCCTCAATAAAGGTAAGAATTTCTTTAAGTGCCGCTATTCTCAATGTAAAATTAATCCACATAGGTGTTATGAAAATCAACAGCATTACAGATTTTCTTTTCATATTGCTTCTTGCCAGTATGTACGCAACAGGATATGCAATCAGAAGGCACACAACGGTTGTTGCCAATGCAATAACCAGACTGTAGCACAACGTTCCTATTGTATTGCTGTCGGTAAAAAATCCCGCAAGATTACTTAATGTAAATTCTCCCTGTCCGTTCGTAAATGCGTAATAAAACACAACTAAAAGCGGAGCTATGACAAAAAATATTAAAAAAGCCACATAAGGAATACACAATTTTTTCCTTGAAAATCTAATTTTCATATCAGTCCTCCTGCTTCAGTTTTAATTC
>JBNMKN010000163.1:0-3414 GCA_050874365.1 Butyrivibrio sp.
ATATGGGAAGTACCTTGTGGTTCTCGGAATAGTGATATTAGTGCTTGCTTTTAACAAAACTATAAAAAAAGTACCGATCCTTGCTGATGACAATACAAAATTTGTCAAGGCAAGGGTGGTGGAAAAAGAAAACCTTCAGGCAGAGTCTGACAGCTCAGACGGCGGCCAGAGGGTTACTTTACTTATCACTTCAGGAGAATATAAGGGGAAATATGTGGATGCCTACAGTCTTAACGGTTATTTGTATGGTGCGGACTGTAAAATCGGAACAAAGGTAATTGCTAACGTAAGTGAACATAACGGCGTGCTTACCGCCAATGTATACAATTATGACAGGGAACTACCCATTGCACTTTTATTATGTGCTTTTGTGGCGGTTATGTGGATTGTGGGCGGTAAAAGAGGAATCAATTCTCTTATAGCGCTTATATTTACATTTGTTGTGGTTATATTTTTATATGTTCCGATGATGTATGTCGGGGTATCTCCTTTTCTGGCAGCTATAATTACCGTAATTATGGTAACTGTTGTCACCCATATACTGATTGCGGATTTTGAATTAAAATCCATTGCCGCAATGGCAGGAACAATAGCGGGTGTGGTTATTGCAGGTCTGATAGCCGTTGTATTCGGTAAAACATCACATATAACGGGTATGAATGTAAATGAAATAGAGACACTTATGTATGTGGGACAGAATTCCAAACTTGATATCGGAGGAATGTTGTTTTCGGGAATACTGATATCCTCAATGGGAGCTGTAATGGATGTGGCAATGTCCGTATCCTCATCCCTTAATGAAATTAATAATAAACTGCCTGAAATTACACAAAAAGAATTGTTTAAATCGGGAATAACAATCGGCAGGGACATGATAGGAACAATGGCAAATACCCTCATACTTGCCTATGTGGGCGGAAGCATTAACCTCGTAATGATAATTTACGCCTATTCCTACCAGATGCACCAGATTCTTAATATGTATTCAATCGGAATTGAGATTATGAAGGGAATAGCCGGAACCATGGGAATAGTGCTTACCGTTCCGTTTACATCACTTATAACCTCGTTAATGTTAAAAAAGTCTAAAAAAACAAAATAGTAGTTAAAAAATACCTGCATATGTGGTAAAATAATATTATTAATTTTGTATGGAGGAGCATGTATGCGTAAAACCAAAATTATATGTACACTCGGACCTGCAGTAGACAGTGACGAACGGATTACACAGATTATTAATGCAGGAATGGACTGCGCAAGACTTAATTTTTCTCACGGAACACATGAAGAACAGGAAGTGAGACTTAACAGGGTAAGAAGAATTTCAGGGGAACTTAACAGACATATTCCTATACTTCTTGATACCAAGGGACCTGAAATCAGACTTAAAGATTTTGAAGGCGGTTTTGTAATCGTTGAAAAGGGTAGTTCATTTACTTTTGATACTGATAAAGAGACACCGGGAACCAAGGAAAGAATAGGACTTACCTATGACAAACTGGCAAAGAACGTTGAAGTGGGTACAAGAATACTTGTGGATGACGGTAAGATAGACCTTAAGGTTACTGCAATTAAGGGCAGCAAGGTTATCTGTAAGGTTATAACAGGCGGAAAGTTAAGCAACCATAAGAGCATTAACATTCCTAATGTGGAGATTCCTATGCCTTACCTTAATGATGTTGATAAATCGGATATCCTTTTCGGTATAGAACATAATGTTGAATATATTGCGGCTTCTTTTGTAAGATGTGGCGATGACCTTAAAAAACTCCGTAAATTCCTTAAGGATAACGGCGGACAGGACATTAAGATTATCAGTAAAATCGAAAACGGACAGGGTATTAACAATTTTGACGAGATACTTGAGCTAAGTGACGGTATTATGGTCGCAAGAGGAGATATGGGTGTCGAGATTAATTTTGAAAAGATTCCTGCAATCCAGAAGATGATGATTGAGAAATGCAACAGGCAGGGCAAGATTGTTGTTACTGCTACACAGATGTTAGAGTCTATGACAGAGAATCCAAGACCTACAAGAGCAGAGGTTTCCGATGTTGCCAACGCAATTTATGACGGCACTACGGTAATTATGCTTTCAGGCGAATCGGCAGCAGGCAAGCATCCTGTGGAAGCTGTAAGAACTATGGCTAACATTGCCGTTAATGCTGAGAATACTATCAATTACTATGACAAATACAGGGACAACAGTGCGGATATGGAGCCTAATCTTAAGAACGCAATTTGCGCATCTGCATACAATGCGGCAAAATACCTTGATGCCAAGGCAATAGTTGTTCTTACAAGAAGCGGTGCCACAGCCAATATTTTATCCCATTTCCACCCTGAATGTCCTGTAATTGCGGCTACAATTTCCGAAAAAGGACGTAACCAGCTTAATCTTGTATGGGGTATTACTCCTATTGCGGCTGAGAATCTTGATAATGCAGACAAGTTTGTTGAGTATGCTGTTTCCAAAGCGGTGGAAAGCAGGCTTGTAAAGCGCGGAGATAATATTGTTGTGATACTTGCATCGGATCTTGAGTCTGATGATGATACAATGCGTATTTGTACAATCTAGTAAGGAAGATGATAGGATGGTTAAGGATACAATTCTGATTATTGATGTAGATGTGGATGGTATTCAGGAGATCAAGAATATTCTTTCCGACAACTACAGAATATGTACGGCTAATGGATTTGAAGATGCACTGCTTATAATACGCGATGTAATACCGGAACTAATTCTTATTGATGCTACAATGTCGGCAAAAGATGGATTTGATATATTGGAATTTCTAAAGACAAATGATAAATCAAGCCATATTCCGGTTATTTTCATAACCCCTCTTGATAATCCTGATTTTGAAGTCAGGGCATTTGATATGGGAAGTGTGGATTACATTACTAAGCCATTTGTTCCGAAGGTTGTCAGAAAAAGAATTGAGACACAGATTAAGCTTGCAAAGTATGAGCATAAGTTAGAGGAACTGGTGGAGGAAAAAGTCGGCGAAATTGAGGATATGTACGATATTATGGCAATAAGTTTTGCCGGACTTGTTGAATCAAGAGACGGTATAACCGGCGGACACTTAAAGAATACAGCCATATACTATAAGTGCTTTATGGATTATCTAGTGACGGTACCGGAGTATTCCGATGTGCTTACTCCGGTTGTCGTTAAGAAAGCCTGCCGTTCGGCACCTCTCCACGATGTGGGAAAGATTGCTATTGAAGATGCTGTTTTAAGAAAAGCTTCAGCATTAAGCGGAGAAGAATTTGAAAAAATGAAAAAACATGCCGTAATAGGTGGTGATATTTTCCATTTTCTTTCTGGCAGGATAGAAGATAAGCAATTTGGCGAAATTGCAGAGCAGGTTTCAAGATACCATCATGAAAAATGGGATGGTTCAGGAT
>JBNMKN010000164.1:0-3357 GCA_050874365.1 Butyrivibrio sp.
ATAAACATAGGATTCATCTTTTATCCCTTTAAACAGCCTTGACCCTGGTGTTATTTTAATGGAATTCCAGCCAATCTGAGGTATTTTGTATCCTTTATTCATATCAAATTTTTTAATCCTGCCTTTGAAAATACCAAGTCCTTCAACGCCTTCCGATTCCTCACTGGACTCAAACAACAACTGCAGACCGAGGCATATTCCGAGAAAAGGTTTTCCGGATTCTATAAACTCATGGATTGTATCTATAAGATTGTATTCATTCAGCTTATTCATTGCATCACCAAATGAACCTACACCGGGTAATACCGCTCTGTCGGCTTTCATGATGGTGTCATGGTCTCTTGTAACCACAACTTCCTGATTGAGATACATAAAAGCCTTCTCAACACTTTTTATATTACCGGCATCATAATCTATTATTGCTATCACTTAACTGTACCTCCGTAAGAGCTTACCTTTTTCTGTAACTCGGAATAATTATCTATTGCACCCAAATCAAGGGCAGTTTCTTCGTTGATTCCGTATCCGTTAAGGATTGAAAGAATCTTTGAATAAACATTGTCAACTTTATCTGTAAGGTCATATTTCAATATATCATCGCCAAGAGCAGCTTTTCTTGACACAGCATTAATTAATGAAATCAGAGCCGATGTTGTGTCACCTATGGTGATATAGTTGTCATAAGAGCTTATGCCTTGATAAAGATTTGCCATTATTCTTGCCTGTTCGTAAAAATCTTTGTCTTTATCCTTTATATCCATTCCGTTAAGGACTTCATATGCCTGGGAATAATTTCCGCTGAGATAAAGTTCATTTGCGTTATTAATATTAATCTTGTAATTTACTATCTTGGAGGACACAACAACGCCTACGCAAATAATAGCTGACAAAAGTATAATTACAAGTATTCTTGAAAAAGGAACCTTCTGCATATCATCTTTTGAAAAAATCTTTTTCTCTTTCTTTTCTTTTTTAGGCTTTTTTTCTTTGACTTTTTTCTCTTTTTTAGGTTTCTTTTTCTTAGAATTGTCCTCTTCTACATCAGCATCATCAAGTGACTTTTTATCGCCGTAAAACTTATCTATAAGCTTCTGGTTATTATCCGCTTCAATATTAACGACTGCATCTTCTTCATCATCAAATTTCATAAAGAAATTCTTGATACTGAATTTTTTCTTTTCTTTTTTATCGGTATTATCGGATTTTTCCGATTTTTCTTTTTTCTTTTTATCTTTCTTAACCTTTTCTTTTTTTATTGCAGGCTTCTCTGCTTCAACGGTATCTTCTGACGAAATATCCTGAACTTTGCGGTTTTCCTCGTCTGTAAGAATAGAATCATCTGAAATATCATCAGGTATATCATCAACGGTCATTCCGTCATCCAGTGCCAGAATATCAGCCAATTCGTCATTATCCTGAATACCTGATTTATTACCCTGCTCCGATACTGTCTGTGCTTCCGGCTCTAAATCTGCATCATGCCTCTCCGAACTGTCATCATCAGAATCATAAGTATTATTCTGAAGTGCTTTTAACATATCATCAATAGATGTCTCATCCATAATATCATCTGAAGAATCCTGCACGGGTTCACTAGTGCTGTCATCTGCTTCATTAATACTGTCATTTTCGATATTATCTTCCACTTCCGGTATAGAATTTGAATCATTTAGAAGCATTTCATTAAGAATTCTTGAATCCATATCTTCCGATTCTGTGTCATTATCCTCAATAGGTGCAGCCTCGCCGCTATCTTCTTTATTATCATTATTTTGGTTATTTTCATCAAATGATAACGTATCGAAATTATCCAATTCTCCTGACGAATTCTTTATGTCTGTATCATTAACTTTTTCTGTAGTATTATCCGATTCGTCCATTGACATAGATTTTAGCAGCGAATCAAGATATTCCTCTTCATCAGTATTTGCCATTAGTTCCTCCGATTATTTACTGAATAATTTATCCAGTTCTGATACGAGCTGACCTATCTCAGGCTTGGACATCTGGATATCCGCTCCAAGTTCCCTGCCTTTACGCTCCATTTCCTCTGTTATCAAAGAAGAAAAGATTGCCACAGGTATATTCTTTAATATATCATCGCTCTTAATTAATTTTGTTAAATGATGACCATCCATTAACGGCATCTCAATATCCGTAATTACACATTTAACATGGTCTGTTACCTTATCGCCATACTGATTCTTAAGAGCAACCAGCTTATCATAGCATACCTGTCCGTTATTTGAGATATCTATATTAACGTAGCCGGCTTTATATAATGAGTCATGTATAAGCTGTGCCAGTAAAGCTGAATCTTCAGCAATGTAAATAGGATAATCATTTCTCTCTCTTTCTCCGAGAGCTTCAATCTCTTTAACTTTAAGACCTGTTTCAGGAGAAATATCATTAATTATCTTCTCGAAATCAAGAATAATGATAATCCTGTCATCCATCTTAATAACACCTGTTGTTATTCCATGGTCAACCGAATTAATCGTTGCATCAGGCACAATTATGTGTTCCCATGATACTCTGTGTATTCCTGCCACACGCTCTACATGAAAACCGATATGTAACTTATTAAAGTTAGTTATTATTAACATATCAGAATCGCTGTGGCAACAGTTGTAATTGCCTGTTACCTTGGCAAGATTAACAACCGATATCATCGTATCCCTTGGCATAAATATACCTTCAACATATTCGTGTGCATTAGGAACCGGCGTTATCTTATCGTATGGTACAATTTCACGCACTTTTGCGACATTAATACCATAATGATTATCTCCTATTATAAATTCCAATACTTCCAATTCATTAGTTCCGTTTTCTAATAAAATATTTGTATCCATAACAAACACCTCCGACATATATGTTCAAATTATACCATATATCTACATAAAAAAAAAGAGATAATCCGAAGATTACCTCTCTCCATGTTCCTTCAAAACCACATACTAAAAACTCTCTGAAACATCTTAACATTTTCTAACAACCTCTATAAGCCGTCTTGGTCAAGCCCTCGACCTATTAGTATCAGTCAGCTACATGCATTACTGCACTTCCACCTCTGACCTATCTACCTCGTAGTCTTCAAGGGGTCTTACTGCATACGCAGGGATATCTCATCTTGAGGGGGGCTTCACGCTTAGATGCCTTCAGCGTTTATCCCTTCCAAACTTGGCTACTCGGCCATGGATTTGGCAATCCAACCGATACACCAGAGGTTCGTCCATCCCGGTCCTCTCGTACTAAGGACAGCTCCTCTCAAATATCCTCCGCCCACGCCGGATAGGGACCGAACTGTCTCACGACGTTCTGAACCCAGCTCGCGTACCGCTTTAATGGGCGAAC
>JBNMKN010000165.1:0-3290 GCA_050874365.1 Butyrivibrio sp.
ACCTGAACCTGTGGCAACTGCATTAAGGATATTATCCTGAACTGTTGTCTCAACCGGTTCGCTGTTAGCCTGCTTGTATTCTTCCCATGTCATATTGTCAAGTAAGCCCTGTTCCTCGGCTTCTTCTTCCGTAAGAATGGTATTCTTGACACATACAATCGCCATACTTGAATTGTTAAGATTAACTTCACCCGGAGTCTTTGAGGTAGTGGTAATCACTTCATCCTGTACCCAGTCATACTGGCTTAAGGTATATGTAGAGGACTGTCCGTCCGAGTTGATAATTGCATAATCGGTATCGGAATCATTGGATTCTGTTCCCGGATTGCCACCTGCCGTAGCAAGCTGTCCCTCTGAATTAATTACATAGGAATGGGTTGGCAGACCGTTATCGGTTCCGTCCGGTGCCGTGTATTTATGGTCAACAACTTCAACGTTATCGAAATTAACGTCAAGGTTAATCATTATCTGAACGTCATTATAAAGTCTTGTGCTGTAAATAAGGTCCTCGGCTCCCTTGATAATGGCATTTTCAAGCATTGCCTTAACCTTCTGTGTGGAATTGGAGGTAAATGAGGAATTAGCCTTATTGCCTGAGTAAAGCACATTACTCTGGCTGTCCACAATAATAACGCTGTTGGTGTTATCGTTACCTACGTTAGTGGCAAGTAAAAGACCTATTGCCTCTGCCTGTTCATCCGAAAGTTCTTTTTTAAGGTCAAGAACCGCAGTAATCTTCGCATCCTGTGTCTCAGAGAAAATACTGTTGCCTGTCTCAGGGTATGAAATATTAACTCTCGCAGTCTTAATCGCATCCATTGATTCAAGGTCCTGCTTGAACTTAGATTCAAGATATGCGGTGTATTTTTCCTTCATAACAGTCTCTGTGGTAGAAAGACTTGAAGATATGGCATCATCCAAGGTATAACCTGCAGAGGATATGTTATTGGAGCCTAACACAAGCTTTGCTTCAACGTAATCCGAATCGGCAACATATATATTGTTATATTCGTCAACCGTTGCGGATATACTGTTATCGCTAAGGAGATTTCTTATCTCCACTACTTCCGTTTCATTGCTGCAGGCTCTTAATTTAACCATGTCCTTCTTGCCGATTACCTTGGAAAGAACGATAATCACAACAATAATTGCAACAAAAATGGTTATAAAAAGTATTCTCTGTTTTTTATTAAATTTAAGCCAGAAATTCTTAATTTTTTCCCAAATGGCTTTTAATCTTTCTTTCATCGTGTGTCTCCTTAAAGACTATTTATATCTGTATATTCATTATTTCCTTATACGCACTAAGCAGCTGATTCTTAACAGCAACCGTATACTGCAAAGAAAGATTAGCCTTCTGTTCAATTACCGCAAGTTCATGAGTGCTTGTAAGCTTACCTGTGGCAAAATCCACTTCCGCCTGCTCTGCCTCATGTATGTAGTCGTTAGTCTCTGTAATCATATTAACAGCCGCATTGTAAATTCCGTCAAAAGCAGATGAATCGCCGCTGTTACCAATCTTAGAAGTTCCGGAATTAACAATATTCCTGATGCTGTCCGATGTTATATTAAGTAATGATGATATATCACTCATTATGTCCTATGTTCCTTTCAATATGAGATTATGAATTCATTAATTCAAGACCCTTTGAAGCCATTGATTTGCTGGCGTCAAAAGCTGTGGCATTGGCTTCATACGAACGCGTCGCATCTATAAGGTCCGTCATCTCATTAACAATATTCACGTTAGGGTACTTAACGTATCCGTTCTCATCCGCATCAGGATGTGATGGGTCATATACGAGATTATATTCCGTCTCCGTATCCTTAGTCACGGCTACAGCCTTAACGCCGTTACCCGCACCCTGTAAAGTCTGGTTAAATACATCCCCGAAGCTAAGTGAAGTCTTCTGGGTAAGTAAAACATTTCTTCTTGTATATGGTCCGCCCTCTGCCGTTCTTGTGGTGTTGGCATTGGCAATATTCTCTGAAATAATATCCGTTCTGAGTCTCTGTGCCGTCATTCCTGAGGCAGCTATATTCATTCCGCTAAAAATAGCCATATCACATATCCTCCTATGTCGTTGTGAGTGCAGTTCTTATTCTGCCAAAATTCTGGTTAATACCGTCAATAACTCCGTTATAATATAACTGGTTGGAGGCTAACTCCACCTGTTCTGTATCTATGTCAACATTATTACCGTCAAGTCTGTAAGAAAGATTGGCATTATCCGTATAGATTGTAGGACGTACACAATTATAATCTATATTTCTGACAGTCTGTGTAAGATTGCGTGAAGACGAGCCTGCCCTCTCCACCGCATCAGACAATACCGATTCAAAGCTAAGTTCCTGTCTCTTGTAACCGGGAGTGTCTATATTAGATATATTGTTATTAAGTACCTCGCTGCGTTTCCATGAATAGTCGGCGGCAGAGGTAAGTAAATCCACATACGCATATGCACCTGAATTAAACATATCGTTCTCCTCCTTAATAAAGTGCGATAGTATTCCATCATCAATAATCACACTATAATATTATAAAGTATTGTACCGAAAAGTAAAGTAAAATTGTCAAAAAAATCGCTATACCACCAATGTTGATACAGCGATTCCATTCACTTTAAATTGTAATTGGCAAGTTCATCGAAAATCATGTCGTTGAGTACCTTTATCTTGGTACCCTTCATCCCTGACGACTTGGCATCTATTACGCCCGCACTCTCCAATTTCTTAAGTGCATTAACGATTATCGACCTCGTTACTCCCTGCTTGTCTGCGATACGGCTGGTAACAATTATCTGTTCCTCACCCGCCTTAAGCTCTGAAAAAACATGCTTTATCGCATCTATTTCAGTATTGGTCAACGTACTGATTGCCGATTTCGTAACCTGTTCCTTGCGGACTAAATCAGCCTGTTCCTCAGTAGAGGACCTCAACATCTCAAGTCCTACCACAGTAGCTCCGTATTCGCATAAAATAATGTCATCTATCTCATACTGGCTGTCTGACTTATATATAAATAATGTTCCAAACCTTTCTCCTGCCACATCAATAGGTGTTATTATTGCGTGATACTTCTTTGCATATCCTTCTGCAAAACCCAGTGTCTCAAGATTAACGTTCTCCTTAGTGGATAATACATTAAGCATTCTCTCATTGAACATCTCATCCACGAATCCGCCAATCTTATCCTGTACCAGTTCCGTAATCTCCTCAACACCGTCACAATTCGCGATTCCAAGCAGCTTGCCCTTCCTGCTTACAACTAAAACATCAGAGCTTAATAT
>JBNMKN010000166.1:0-3230 GCA_050874365.1 Butyrivibrio sp.
ATCCTTAGTGAGTCAGATATGGTTAAGGGTGAAAAATACAAACCAAACGACAGAATCAAAGTATACGTTACTGAAGTTAAGTCTGAGAAGAAAGGTCTTAAAATTGCGGTTTCAAGATGTCATCCTGAATTTGTAAAGAGACTTTTTGAGGCAGAAGTTGCAGAAATCAGAGACGGAACAGTTGAAATCAAGAGTGTTGCAAGAGAAGCAGGCTCAAGAACCAAAATGGCTGTATGGTCTAAGAATCCTAACGTAGACCCTGTAGGCTCATGCGTAGGTGTAAACGGTTCAAGAGTTAATGCGGTTGTATCTGAGCTTAACGGCGAAAAGATTGATATCATTAACTGGAGCAAGAACCCTGCCAACCTTATTGAAAATGCGTTAAGCCCTGCAAAGGTTGTATATGTAGCTGCAGATGATGAAGAAAAAACAGCACAGGTTATCGTACCTGATTACCAGTTATCACTCGCAATCGGACGTGAAGGACAGAATGCAAGACTTGCCGCAAGACTTACAGGCTTTAAGATCGATATTAAGAGTGAGACACAGGCAAAGGATTTGGGACTTCTTGACGAAGTTGAATCTTATGCGGATGAAATTGAAGAGTCGGATGACGCAGAATAAAATTAGGACGTTTGCATATGGCAGTTAATAAAAAAATACCGCAGAGACAATGTGTCGGATGCGGTGAATTTAAAGATAAGAAATCAATGATACGTGTTATCAAAACCAATGAATATGAAATCTTTCTTGATGATACAGGCAAGAAAAACGGTCGTGGCGCATATATCTGTAAGACAGCCGATTGTCTTGACAAGGCAATTAAAAACAAAGGCATTGATCGTTCACTTAAGATGAAGATACCGGAAAATGTATATGATGAACTGATTAAGGAGATGAATAACATTGAGTCAAGATAGTATTTTATCAATGATTGGACTGGCAAAGAGAGCAGGTAAGGTTGTAAGCGGAGAGTTCTCAACGGAAAAAGCGGTAAAAGAAAATAAAGCCAAACTTGTTATCGTTTCGGAGGACGCCTCAAACAACACCAAAAAACTTTTTACCAACAAATGTTTTTTCTATAAGATTCCTGTAATAATGTATTCGGATAAAGTAAGTCTCGGTCATTCCATAGGACAGGAACTTAGAACATCGGTTGGTATCATTGATGAAGATTTTGCGAAAGCAATAATTTCAAAATATGAAAAAATAGATAATAAATAAATGCCCGGATAGGGATTTGGAGGTTTAGATTAGCTTAATGAGAGTACACGAATTAGCAAAAGAACTGAATATAAATTCAAAAGAATTACTTGAATTTTTATCATCAAAAAACGAGAAGATTAAAACATCCAGCAATCCTGTTTCTGAAGATGAAATTGCTTTAGCCAAAAAGCAGTTTACAAAGAAGGAACAGAAGCCGGTAACAGAAAATAAGCCTGAAGTTAAAGAAACTAAAGAGACTAAAGAAGTCAAGGAAGTTAAAGAAAACAAGGAACAGGCTAAAACAGAATCTGCACAGGCTCCTAAACAGGACGCGCCTGTTAAGAAAAAAATCGTTTCCGTATATAATCCACAGAACAGCGGTCGAAAAGATATCAGGGATTCACAGCGTAAAAACAATAACAAGGACAGAAATCGTAATAATTCCAATGACAACAGGAGAAATGAAAAGCCTATTGACAGACCACAGGGAATCCGTCCTTTAGAAAGACCACAGGGTGCCATAAGACCAAGTGACAGGGTTAATGCAAAGCCTGATAAGCCACAGGGTGAGAGACCACAGAGAAATAATGACAGACCTTACGGCGACAGAAACCAGGGAGACAGACCACAGAGAAATAATGACAGACCGGGAAGAAACGGCGGAAGATTTAACGATAAATTCCAGGGTGGAAAGCCTGAATTTAACAAAGACGATAACGGCAGCAGACCACAGAGAAACAATGACAGGCCTGCAAGAAGGGACGACAGAAATTCCGGTGCGTTTGACGGAGCTGACGCATTAAAAGACAGAGAAGCAAAAGACCAGCGTAACAGAGACAGAGAGAATAACCGCAAGAAAAATAACGATTTCCGTGATAAGACAGAAAAGCTTGAAAACACAAAGGCTCTTGAGAAGAATCTTCTTAACAAAAAGAAGAAAGAAGAAGCTGACGAGGATGTAATCAAGACACTTATTCTTCCTGATACACTTACAATTAAAGAGCTTGCGGATAAGATGAAGGTCCAGCCAACAGCCCTTGTTAAGAATTTATTCCTTAAGGGACAGATTGTTACAATCAATCAGGATATTGATTTTGCAACGGCTGAAGAAATTGCTCTTGAATATAACTGTATATGTGAACATGAAGTTAAAGTAGACGTTATAGCAGAGCTTCTTAAGGATGAGGAAGATCCTGAAGATACGCTTGTGCCAAGACCACCTGTTGTATGTGTTATGGGTCACGTTGACCATGGTAAAACATCACTTCTTGATGCCATCAGATCATCTAAGGTAACTGAAAAAGAAGCCGGCGGTATTACACAGCACATCGGTGCTTATACTGTAGATGTAAACGGACAGAGCGTTACATTCCTTGATACACCGGGACATGAAGCGTTTACCGCTATGCGTCTTCGTGGTGCCAAGTCAACAGATATCGCAATTCTTGTTGTTGCTGCAGATGACGGTGTTATGCCACAGACTATTGAGGCTATTAACCATGCAAAGGCAGCCGGAATTGATATTGTAGTTGCAGTCAACAAAATTGATAAGCCAAGTGCCAATGTTGAACGTGTTAAACAGGAACTTACAGAATACGAACTTATTGCAGAAGACTGGGGCGGTTCTACAATTTTCTGTCCTGTATCCGCTCATACGGGAGAAGGTATCGACAACCTTCTTGAAATGCTTTTACTTACAGCAGAAATGCGTGAATTAAAGGCTAATCCTAACAGAAAAGCAAGAGGTCTTGTAATAGAAGCCAAACTTGATAAAGGAAGAGGTCCTGTAGCAACAATCCTTGTCCAGAAAGGTACTTTGCATGTAGGCGATTTTATCGCTGTAGGACCATGTCACGGTAAAGTAAGGGCAATGATTGATGATAAGGGCAGAAGAATTAATGAAGCAGGTCCATCAACTCCTGTAGAAATTATCGGTCTTAATGACGTTCCTAATGCAGGTGATATCTTTATTTCACCTAAGACAGATAAGGAAGCAAAAGCATTTGCCGAGACATTCATTGCAG
>JBNMKN010000167.1:0-3160 GCA_050874365.1 Butyrivibrio sp.
GGATAAAATATTTCAATATATAATTCCGGAAACAATGCTTCCGGAGCTTGAAATCGGAATGAAGGTGCGGATACCATTCGGTAAAACCAATCGTACGGGCTATGTTGTAGATATAAGTGACGAGCCTGAGATAGACATATCCCGAATGAAACCCCTTACAGGCATTTGTGAGCACAGCGTTACAATGGACGGCAGGATGATAAAGCTTGCCAACTGGATTAAAAACCACTATGGTTCAACGATGAATCAGGCACTTAAACTTGTAATGCCGGTAAAAGAAAAAGTCAGGAATATCGAGAAAAAGACCGTGCATCTTCTGATTTCAAAAGAAGAGGCAGAAGAATATGCAAAAGAAGCGGCAAGGAAAAAATATACCGCAAGGGCGAGGCTCTTGGAAACGCTTGCAGAGACGCCGGTTGCCGATTTCACATTACTTACACAGAAATTAAATATAAATTTAACAACCGTAAAAACCTTGGAAAATAAGGGAATACTCGAGATAACAACTCATACAATGTTTCGTAATACCATAAAAAATAATATGAAGGCTAAAGAAAAAATTGCCCTGAATGAAGAACAGAGTTACGTTACAGAGTCCATAATCAAAGATATGGAAAAGGGTGATATGACACCTTCCCTTATAAAAGGCGTAACTGGCAGCGGTAAGACGGAAGTGTATCTGGAATTAATCGAATGGGTTATTAACCGGGGCGGCGACGTAATCTGTCTCATACCGGAAATATCACTTACATATCAGACCGTGATGAGATTTTATAACAGATTCGGAGACATTGTTTCCGTTATCAACTCCAAAATGTCAAAAGGCGAAAGGTACGACAGTTTTGAAATGGCTAAATCGGGAAAGATAAAGATAATGATTGGCCCGCGTTCGGCACTGTTTACACCCTTTAACAAACTTTCGCTTATAATAATAGACGAGGAACATGAAAGCGCATATAAAAGTGAGAATGTTCCGAGGTACCATGCAAGGGAAACAGCCATTGAACTTGCAAAAATGACAGGAGCCAAAGTGGTTTTAGGCTCTGCGACCCCATCACTTGAAAGCTATTACAATGCAAAGATGGGGCGGTATAAACTTTACGAATTGAATAACAGGGCAGGTCTTGCGGGATTTCCGTCAGCAGAGATTGTTGATTTAAGGGAAGAACTTAAAAACGGGAACAGGACGATGTTCAGCAACAGGCTTATGGAGCTTATGAAGGAGAAGCTGTCAATGAAGGAGCAGGTAATGCTTTTTCTTAACAGGCGTGGCTATCTTGGATTTTTAAGCTGCCGTAACTGCGGACATGTAATTACCTGTCCCCACTGTGCCGTATCCCTTACGGAGCATGGAAACGGCAGGCTGGTATGTCATTACTGCGGTTACGAAACCTCAGATATAAAGATATGTCCGGAGTGCGGTTCAAAGCATATCGGAAGATTCAAGGCGGGAACCGAGCTTGTGGAATCGGAAATTAAAAAACTTTTTCCGGATAATAAAGTTCTGCGCATGGATGCCGATACTACACGTAACAAGGACGGACGCGCAAAAATATTAGAGGCTTTTGAAAATCATGAAGCAGATATTCTTATAGGCACCCAGATGATTGTAAAAGGCCACGATTTTCCGAATGTTACCCTTGTGGGAGTTCTTCTTGCGGATGTATCATTATATTCGCCGGATTATATGGCGGCAGAAAGAACTTTTGAACTCATAACTCAGGCAGCGGGAAGGGCAGGAAGAGGCAGCAAGGAGGGCAGTGTCGTAATACAGACGTATTCTCCGGAGCATTACAGTATTGTGCACGCCTGTAACCACGATTATGAAGGCTTCTATAATGAAGAAATTGCTTTCAGGGAGCTTATGGATTATCCGCCGATATACAATTTTATGACTGTAAGGATTGCGTCTGAGGATGAACAAAAGACGGTGGAATTATCGGAAAAGATAAAAGAAATTACAGACAAAGAGGACACCGGGACAAAGATAATAGGACCGGGAAAAGCCCCTGTATATAAAGTGAAGGATGTTTTTTTCAGGCAGATATATTATAAGGACAAAGAACATCAGAGACTTCAGGACATTAAAAAAGTGATTGATAACTTTATGAAAGAACATAGCGAATATCTTTCAAAGTGTCAGATACAATATGATTTCAGATAAAAAGGAGTTAAAAACATGGCATTAAGAAATATCAGAATTAATGATGACCCTATTTTAAGAAAAGTATGTAAACCCGTACAGGAGATTACAAAAAAGACAGAAGAACTTGTGGGAGATATGCTTGATACAATGTATGAGGCAAACGGCGTCGGACTTGCCGCACCACAGGTCGGAATTTTAAAAAGAATAGTTGTAATTGACGTAGGCGACGGCCCTATCGTAATGATTAACCCTGAAATTCTTGAAACCTCAGGCTCACAGACAGGACAGGAAGGCTGCCTCAGTATTCCGGGCAAAGCAGGAATTGTTACAAGACCTAATTATGTAAAAGCAAAAGCCTATGACCTCCAGATGAATGAATACATTATTGAGGGCGAGGAGCTTCTTGCAAGAGCAATATGCCACGAACTGGGACACCTTGACGGTGATTTATATATCGACCACGTTGAAGGAAGCCTTATGGAAGTAGTAAATGACGAAGACGAGGAGTAATGCATGAAAGTAGTATTTATGGGAACCCCTGATTTTGCCGTCAGTACATTGGAGGCAATAATACAGGCAGGTCATGAAGTTGCGGCGGTAATAACACAACCTGACAAACAAAAGGGCAGGGGCAAGGAAATATCAATGAGCCCCGTCAAGGTAAAAGCCTTGGAACATAATATTGAAGTATTCCAGCCTTTAAAGGTTAGAAATCCCGAATTTATGGATATACTTAAAAAAATATCTCCGGATGTAATAGTTGTAGTGGCATACGGACAGATTCTTTCAAAAGAAATTCTTGAGCTTCCGAAATACGGCTGCGTTAATGTCCATGCTTCACTTCTGCCAAAATACAGAGGAGCTGCGCCTATCCAGTGGGCGGTGATTGACGGTGAAAAAGAAGCCGGAGTTACCATAATGCAGATGGATGAGGGACTTGATACGGGAGATATGCTTAAAGTGGCAAAAATTGAGCTGGCTCCCGATGAGACAGGAGGAAGTCTTTTTGACAGA
>JBNMKN010000168.1:0-3056 GCA_050874365.1 Butyrivibrio sp.
CCCGGTGTTAATGAATCAAGCTGTCTGAAATTCATCAGATCTTCTTTGGTAAGACCGTATCCAAAAAGATGAAGAAGCGAATATAACAATGTGGAACCATGTCCTCCCGAGAGGATGAATCTGTCTCTGTTTGCCCACTGAGGATTGGCAGGGTTGTGATTCATATGATTTCCCCAAAGCTCATATCCGATTGCCGCACATCCTAATGGAAGTCCCGGATGACCCGAATTGGCTTTCTGCACAGCATCCGCTGCTAATACTCTGATGGCATTTACTGACATCTGTTCAAGATTTGTACTCATAATAAAAATTCCTTTCCGTTGAGGCCTGATGACCATTTATTTCAAAAAATGTTTTTCCTTTAAAGATATTAAGCCGTTTCTCTTCTTTCCAAAAAAGTTTCTGGATGATTTACCACATTTTATTATGGCAGAATCGACTATCTTCTTGACTTTTTCAATTTCTGTTCCTTCATCATCGCCATTAAGTTCATCAATTGATATATATAACCCTGAAAGTGCTCTTTCGTCAATAGTATATCCCTTAACTTTGGCATATTCCGTTGCAACATCAACAAGTTCATTAACGGAATAATGTTTAAGTTCCAGCTTGTAATCGAATTTATCCCTGAGGCTTTCACAATTATAAAACAATCTTTTTAATGCAAATTCCTCTCCGGTAAAAATAACAAGCATTGAACCTGTATTGGTCTCCATAAACTGATTAAGTTCTTCGACCACATCCCTGTTGAGCTTCTCTGCATTTTCAACTATAAGTGTTGTTCCTTTTATCTTATCCGCTGATGCAGCAACACCTCTTGCATTCAGGACTTCTGCTCTTGTTTTTGCAATCTTCAGTTCTCTCTGTTCGTCATTGGCATGCAATGATTTAAAAAGATTGATGGCAAATCCTGTTTTATCGGTGTCTTTTTTACCGATTATGATTATATTTCCGTGTCTTGAAGTACCGTCAGGAATCTCATGTCTCTTTCCATTGATAAAATGGAGAATAGATTCTTCCATTCCGTTCATAAAAAGATACTTCTTGATGTATTTTTTTGTATTTTCATCAAGCTCATCCATTAAATCTTCCGAACTGTACTCTTCCTCCGTTACAACAGGAGTATCTGCAGTATATCCGTTAATCTCCTGTTCTGCTTCGCTTATCGCTGCTTTTGTAATACTGTTGATGGCTTCATCAAGCTCAATGGTATTGTCTGTATGTCTGTTCTCTATTGTTGTTTTTATTAAATCGTCTATGGTTGCCGCCGGTTCCTCAACCGGGTCATTCATATGTTCAAGGTAGTATAACAAATCAACCTGTCCCTCAATAGGAGGTTCTTCAAGATTAAGTTCCATCTGGACAGGTATTCTGTCTTCTTTGACTTCCGGTTTAAAGACTTCCGGTACAGTCTCTTTAGTAGCTGTCTCTTCCGGTATGGTCTCCTGTTCCTCGACAGTTTCAACTGTCTCCTTTTCTTCTGTTACTTCAGGAGTCTGTTCCTCCTTATACTCCGGCTGCGCCTTATGCTCAGGAATCATAGGGTCATCTTCCTGCATTTCTGACTTAATCTTATTCCAACGGTGGGTATTGATTATGATTTCCCTTGTAGGCTCGTCAACAAGTTCATCATCCCCTGACATCTGGAGTTCAATTACCTCGACATTAACAGGCTCTGCCGTTGCCGCCATATCATCATCTATTATTGTATCGTATTCAGGTGTATCTTCTGTTTCGTCTGTTTCGTCTTCTTCATCTTCTGTTGCAAGCTGAGGTTCTTCCTCTGCAACGGCTTCCTCCACAGGTTCTTCAGATACAGCTTCTTCAAAATTATTCTCAGATTCTTCGGATACAGTCTCTTCCTCCTGCGTTGTTTCGTCAGAAGTGCTATCCTGTTCTTCGTCCTTCTGTATATCGCTTTCAATTTCTACGGCTTCTTCTGCCTGCTGCTCTTTTACCGGGCTTAGTACATCATCCCCATCGTCCTTTTTATCATCATTCTTAAAAAGTTCCTTAAGGCTGTTGGCAAGGTCATTCTGAAGCGTCTGTGTATCATAAATATCAGGTCTGGCAAGAGGAACACTTATCTCATCATCCTTTGTTTCATCATTTGATATTTCCTTCATTCCCTCTCTTGCTGATTTCATTTCGTATTCATCGTAATTTCCCGAAAAACCTGCCTCATATACAAGACCCGCTTTGTCAAACTTGTCCATCATGTTAAGTTTTTCCTGCTGTGCAGGTGTAAGGGAAGCATATTTCTTTTTGAGTTTTAATGCCTTATGGACGTATTCTCCGTCTCCAAACCAGAGTATAAGGTCATCACACTCTTTAATACATTCCTCTATTCTTCCAACCTCTGCATAAAGGCTTGCCAGTTCGTATCCGAAATTCTCATCCTGTTCATTGTCCCTGTATTCCTCCAGAACTTTTATCAGTTCTTCGGGCGGAGCTTTTTTAGCCTTATCAAGTTCATATAAAAGGACATATCTGCTCATATCTGTGGGTGCCATTTCCACAAACTCGTTATACAGGTCCTCTGCTTCTTCATAATCCTCAAGTCTTATGGAAAGTTCCGTCAGCTTGTACACAAGGCTTCTGCCGCCAAGGTTACGGTTATACGCATAGATACATATATTTCTCGCTTCCTTAATACGTTCTGCCTTTTCGTATACTTCCTCGGCAGTCATAAGCTCTGACCACTTCTTAACCTTACGCCATTCAATGGTATCCGCTATATCCGCCGCTTCACTATACTGCTTTCCAGATTTAAGTTTCTCTATCTGTTCTAATTTAATTCCATATTCTACTTTATCCAAAGCGTTCACCTCTAATACTACGCATAAATCCTACATAATTCTATCACATGGCTATGTCAATTTCAATCAAGTTTTAAAGTGGTTTGTGTGAATTCTTGTAGGGTTACAATTGATGTGACACCTTACCACTATACAAAAACGGTTGAGATCTATAGTATATAAGTCACCACAACAAAAAACTATAGAAAAGGTCTCAACCGTCATGAACACTATAACATACTCACAACGATATTTGCC
>JBNMKN010000169.1:0-3014 GCA_050874365.1 Butyrivibrio sp.
GCCTTGATAATTTCAATTGTATCAGGCTTAATTTTACCTTTGATTTTCAGGGAATTATAATACACCTTTGAATTAAACTCTCCGGGATTGGAAGGCATAGTAAAACCTGTGGCACTTCCTTTTACATATATAACCGTACCTTCACCGTATTCCTTGTCCGAATACACGATATACCTTTCCCTGTCAAAAATATTTCCTCTGACATAAAGCATATATCCGTATGAGGATTCCTTCACTTTATATACGGTTCCTGTAAGTTCAATATTACTCTCTGTGAAATTATAAATTCTATCGGAATAATTAATAGTAAGAAAACCTATTAGAATAAGAACAGGAAAAACAAGATACGCTTTGTGCATTTTTTTCTTATAAATCCTGTAAGAAACTATTAAAACTGCCACTGATAAAACAGCAGCAAAAACTAAAACACCTGCATTCCGCCCGACTATAATCCCTATAATCAGGCAGAGTGCAGCACCAATTAACGGTCGTCTGATATTATCACTTCTCCTTCTTTACCAAATCAAGATTTCTTTCATAAGGTTCCGACAAAGAATAACTTTCCCTGAAATTCCAGTCAGAACTTCCGTCAACCATAAACTGAACCCTCTGGATTCCATTTAATCCGCACAGGGTATTTACAATGGAATAAATCGTCACATCCGCTGACACATCCGCAAGTGAATTCAAAAATGACGAATCAAAATTAACATAGCAGGTTCCTTTTTGGGTATATACACTAAGTATCCTCAAACTAGAAGGAACAGTCCTTTTATTGCCGCTCTTCGACGGTCCGTCAATAATATGTTTAAGAATAACCTTTTCCACAGGGGTATTTTTGTCGTAGGTAATTGTCTTTTTCTCACCCACAAGCGAGGAGCCAACACTGTCAGAATAATATATAATTACCTCCGTTGTATCAATTTCATCATCCGAGTTACCGTCCGTAATAAAGCTCTGGTTATTAAGTAACCCTATATCCAGTCCGTTGGAATCTGTTATCGGACTGCCGTTTTCGTATATCCTTACATATTCAACAAAATCAAGGGAAGACATGGTCTTTGATACCGCCGTCCTGAATAAAGCTCTATCCCTGTCAGATAGCCCTGCGTATCCCGATGTGAAATTAAGATACAAAATACCGCCTTCAAAAGCAACATCATTTAAAATCATACTGTCTGTTGCAACTTTTGCTGTACCATCCACAGACGGTCTTCTTAAATTAATATAAAGCTCTTTGACTATATCCTCCGGCGTATCGGATTTGCATTTGATTTTCTTTTCAACAAAGCCTGTTCTCGCTTCATTGACATAGTAAATGCTCATACCCGTTTCGCTTTTCTTACCGCATGAGACGAGAAAAAGGCACAAAAAGCATAAAATAACAATAAAACCTGACTTTTTCATTGTGCCTTACCTCCATAATTCAACGGTATTCTTATATTAAATGTAGTACCTTCATTTTCTTTACTGTAATATTTAATTGTTCCCTTGTGTAAAAGAACAATGTTCTTCGTAATTGCAAGTCCGAGTCCGGTTCCTCCCGTTTCCCTGGACCTAGCTTTATCAACCCTGTAAAATCGTTCAAATACCTGGTCTTTACATTCCTCAGGAATTCCTATTCCCGAATCGGAAACATCTACATAGAAAAACTTATGGTCTGCATTAAGCGTAATCTTAACCCATCCCTCCGGATGATTGTATTTTATGGCATTTTCAATAATATTGGTAAATACAAGGATAAATTTAACCCTGTCTATGCTTGCGGTAACAGGTCTCATACTTTCAAATATGACCTCAATGTTGTTTTTAAGTGCAATAGGCTTTAAACGCTTGAGAACAAATTCCATAAGCTCATTAATATCAACCATTTCAATATTAAGCACCGCACTTTCACCATCGGTTCTTACAAGGTTAAGTAAATCACCTATAATTTCATTTTCCCTGTCAATTTCCTCTGCTATATCCTGCATAAATTCTTTATACATTTCTATAGGCGCATTTTCTGTAGCCAGCAAGGAATCGGCAAGCACCTTCATTGATGTCATAGGCGTTTTAAGTTCATGGGATACATTGGATACGAATTCGTCCCTTGAACCGTCAATGCTGTCAAGCCTGTCAAGCAGCACATTAACCGCATCTCCGATATCTTTATATTCCTTTATGGTCTGTTTTTTTATTCTGGCATTTTTATCACCGTCGGAAAGGGATAAAATTGCCTCTTTCATATCCTTTGCCGGACTTGTAAGCTTGTATATAACAAATACAAGTATTCCACTAAAAACGAATAAAAGCGCAATCATAACGGCAATAGATATTCTTTTCATATAATTTATTGTCTGAATCGTGGCATAACCCGACAGCGAAACCTTAATTACACCGGAAATCTTACCGCTGTCATCAATTATCGGCGTTGTAATCACGGCAGATGACGATTTATAATTTATATGAGAATATGACTTTCCCTTAAAGGCATTTATCACATCCTCTGTGATAATTGTCTTGCCCTCGTCAAATATATAATTATCCTTAACGATTACATAATCCGAATTAATAATAAGTATTCTTGCAGAATAAGCATATGCCATCTGTTGTATTTCAACGTCTGCGGCGTCACTGTCCATATTCTTAAAAAAATCCATGGCAAGAATATCCGATGCAAGAATATTGCTCTGTCCTTTTGCCTGTGTTACAGTCTCATCCATTGATTTTCTTGAAAATCCATATATTATAATTCTGTCAAGAGAAAAATATGTTATAAAAAAAACGCAGAGAAATATCAGGAATACAGACGCCTTAAGACTTAATATTTTACTTAATTTATCTCTCATACAACCTCCGCATCAGCCGAGATAATAATATCCAACGCCCCATTTTGTATGAACGTATTTTGGATTGGAAGGATCATCTTCAATCTTTTCCCTGAGTCTTCTTATATGTACATCCACAGTCCTTGCATCTCCCGGATATTCATATCCCCATACAATATTAAGTAGATTGTCTCTTCCGTATAC
>JBNMKN010000170.1:0-2986 GCA_050874365.1 Butyrivibrio sp.
CTACAGTACCAATTTCCTTGCTGTAACGGTGGACTTTACATAAAAAAAACAGGCATTGCTGCCTGTTTTTTTAATCCTCAAAAGGTCTTATTCTGTATTTAACGCCAAGCCTGTCACATATTGCCTGACATTCTTTTTCTTCCTCATGGGTGATAGTTGTATCGACTGTTGTCATTACAACGTTAGGAACATATTTTACGGCTTCTTTTGCAAAATCAAGCATCGCATCGTATGATATATCACCGAAACGGCTTCTTACAAGCTCGTGGTATCTTTCTTTGTTAGGAGTGTTAAGGCTTATTGAAACGGTATCGATAAGACCTTTTAACTCAGGAGTAATGTCCCTGCCGCATACGAGATTACCGAGTCCGTTGGTATTTAATCTTGTAGGCTTATTAAATTTGTCTTTTACATATCTGGCAACCTTTAATAAAACGTCAATTCTTTCTGTAGGTTCACCAAAGCCGCAGAAGACAACTTCTTTGTATTTGTTAAGGTCAAACTTATCAAATTCTGCGATTACCTCTTCGTAAGAAGGCTCCCTTTCAAGCCACAATACACCTGAATTTTCCATATGGTCCCTGGTCTGTCTTAAACAGAAAGTGCAGGAACAAGGGCACTTGTTGGTAAGATTAACATATAAATTATCATGTACTTCATATAATATAGTCATATTGGTCAACTCCTGTTATTATTAGTTACATTTTAGGGTATGAAGAACTTCTTCAAAGCATACACCGTCAGTAGGCGGAATGTCAAAGGTTTCAGTAACTTCGATACATTTTTTTACAAAAGAAGAGGCTCTTTTTACGGATTCTTTGAAATCAACATCATGTACCGCATCTGCTGCAATTACTGCGGAAAATACATCACCGGTGCCGGAACGAACATGGCCGACCTTCTTTTGCCTTGATGTATATATACCTTTGTCGGTGTCATATATATAATTAGTGAGAAAAGTACCGCTTTCAATTCCGGTTATTACAATTTTTTTGGCACCATATTCCGCAAGCTTCAGAAGGAGAGCTTCGTAATCTTTTCTGCCAAAAGCTTCGGGGGTGTACGGAGTATCTGTAAGGATACATGCTTCCGTCAGATTAGGTGTAAGAATATCGGCATATTTTACCAGATTTTTCATTGCCGTACACATGTCATCAGTATAGGTCGGATATGGTTTTCCGTTGTCTCCCATAACAGGGTCTATTATAACCTTGGTATCAGGGGTACGGAAATCACGGATAAAATTCTGTACAATTTCTATCTGCTTTCTGGAACCTAAAAAACCCGATAAAATACCTTTGAAGTGTAAATCAAGCTTTTTCCAGTTGCTTATATATTCTTCCATGTTGTGGGTGTAATCATCAAAAAAATATTCTTTGAAACCTGTGTGGTTAGAAAAAACAGATGTGGGAACGGCACAGCATTGTATTCTGAGCTGTGAAATTATAGGAAGGGAGACTGCAATAGAGCATCTCCCAAATCCTGAAAAATCGTTTATGACGGCTATTTTATTTTGCCTGTTGTGATCGGTCTGATTCATAAATTCTCCTCAGTCCCGCCTTTTTTGCTGCAAACCAAAGTACGGCAAACAGTACAACGTTAGCGGCATACTCAAGTGCAAGTCCCGGAATCTGTGTAAATCCCGCATAGAGACTTCCGGCTATTATAGCGCCTACGAAAGTATAACCTACAAAAGGTATGAGCATTGAAATTATTGCCGCAAAAATATATTTAAGGCTGAACTTATCAAATAATTTTGTAAGACCATAAAATGCAAGTGGCATAAGTACCTTTATAATCAGTGTAGGAAATGCCCATACAGGCATTGATAATAAATCGGCGATTGCCGAACCGACGCCGCCTATGAACAGTCCGTAAGGACATGGCATTATATAACAGAACAGCAATATAATGCAGTTTCCTATATTAAAATATCCGAGTGGTATCGGAATCTGGATAAATCTTGTCACAAGACATACTATGGCTGTGAAAACAGAAGCCAGACATAAATTTTTTGTTGTCATTTTATTTACTTCCTTAAAATTTTTATGTGTATTTCTGTTTCCATGAAAACAGTATGATAATACCATCCGGGTGGATTGATTTAAAGTACCAGTTTTTAACAATAATAGCATACCAGAACGGTAGGCTTTTATTTACAAAATCCCAATTCTCTATTGACTGTATTATTTTTTTGACGTAGAATAAACACTATATTGTTTTAGAAGACAAAAGGAGGCACACGAAAGTGGGACGTATTTACAATTTTTCAGCGGGCCCGGCCGTTTTACCGGAAGAAGTATTAAAAGAAGCAGCAGACGAGATGCTTGACTACAAGGGATCCGGAATGTCGGTAATGGAAATGAGCCACAGATCCAAGGTATATGACAATATCATTAAGGAAGCAGAAGCAGATTTAAGAGAGATTATGAATATACCTGATAACTATAAGGTACTTTTCCTTCAGGGCGGCGCATCACAGCAGTTCGCAATGATTCCTATGAATCTTATGAAGAATAAGAAGGCAGGATACATTGTAACAGGACAGTGGGCTAAGAAAGCATATCAGGAAGCTAAGATTTACGGTGAGGCTATTGAGCTTGCATCATCGGCAGATAAGACATTCTCGTACATACCTGATTGTTCTGACCTTGATATACCTGAGGATTGTGATTACGTTTATATCTGTGAGAACAATACAATTTACGGTACAAAGTATAAGGAACTTCCTAACACTAAGGGACACACACTTGTTGCAGACGTATCATCATGCTTCTTATCAGAACCTGTTGATGTAACAAAGTACGGTGTTATCTACGGCGGTGTCCAGAAGAACATCGGACCTGCAGGTGTTGTTATCGTTATTATCAGGGAAGACCTTATTACAGAGGATACACTTCCGGGAACACCTACAATGCTTAAGTATAAGATTCATGCAGATAATGACTCATTATATAATACACCACCTGCTTACGGCATCTATATC
>JBNMKN010000171.1:0-2965 GCA_050874365.1 Butyrivibrio sp.
CATCGGATCTGCTCAGCGTGTTCCTACACCAACAGGTTCTACAACAATCCTTACAGCAGTTGTTAAGGGTACAGATGTAACAGTTGACGGAATCAACGCAGCTATGAAGGCAGCTTCTAACGAATCATTCGGTTACAACACAGATGAAATCGTTTCTTCAGATATCGTTGGTATGAGATATGGTTCATTATTCGATGCTACACAGACAATGGTTAGCAAAGTATCTGACGACCTTTACGAAGTACAGGTTGTTTCATGGTATGATAATGAAAACTCATACACAAGCCAGATGGTAAGAACAATTAAGTATTTCTCAGAATTAGCTTAATTTCGGTTATTAAAGACCTATTGAAGGGGTCCGGTCATTTGGACCGGATTCCTTCTTTTTGTATTACGGCGGCGTAGGATGCTTATAGTGTTTTGCCGTCATGAATAAATAAAATATAATTCAGGAGGAATTAATATTATGCTTAACAAGAAATCTATTGATGATATTAACGTAAAGGGACTCAGAGTTCTTGTAAGATGTGACTTTAACGTAC
Organism: Butyrivibrio sp.; assembly: GCA_050874365.1. Classification (GTDB taxonomy): domain Bacteria; phylum Bacillota; class Clostridia; order Lachnospirales; family Lachnospiraceae; genus Eshraghiella. Next base: position 543 of record JBNMKN010000171.1, read on the forward strand.
CATTAAAGGCCGGCGTTATCACAGACGAAAACAGAATTGTGGCAGCTCTTCCAACAATTAAGAAATTAATAAATGACGGTGGAAAAGTAATCCTTTGCTCACATCTTGGTAAAGTTAAGAACGGACCTAACGAAGATGAATCATTAGCACCTGTTGCAAAGAGACTTTCAGAAAAACTCGGTAAAGAAGTTGTTTTTGCTGCTGATGACGAAGTGGTAGGACCTAACGCTAAAGCAGCAGTAGCTGCCATGAAGGACGGAGACGTTGTTCTTCTCCAGAACACAAGATTCAGAAAAGAAGAAACAAAGAATGAAGAAAATTTCTCAAAAGAACTTGCTTCTCTTTGTGATGTATATGTAAATGATGCTTTCGGTGCATGCCACAGAGCTCATTGTTCAACAGAAGGTGTTACAAAGTTTGTTAAGACAAACGTTGTAGGTTACCTTATGCAGAAAGAAATCGAATTCCTCGGTAATGCAGTAAATAACCCTGTAAGACCATTCGTTGCAATTCTTGGCGGTGCTAAGGTTGCTGATAAGCTTAATGTTATCTCTAACCTTCTTGAGAAGTGTGATACACTTATCATCGGTGGCGGTATGGCTTATACATTCTTAAAAGCTAAAGGATATGAAATCGGTAAGTCACTTGTTGACGATACAAAGATTGATTACTGTAAGGAAATGATGGCTAAGGCTGAATCTCTTGGAAAGAAGTTATTATTACCTGTTGATGCAGTTACTATCGCAGATTTCCCTAACCCAATCGATGCACCTGTTGAAGTTGAAGTATATGATGCTGATAAGATGCCTGCTGAACGTGAAGGCTGTGATATCGGACCTAAGACACAGGCTCTTTTTGCTGATGCAGTTAAGACAGCAAAGACAGTTGTTTGGAACGGACCTATGGGTGTATTTGAGAACCCTACTCTTGCAGCAGGTACAATTGCAGTAGCTAAATCACTTGCTGAAACTTCTGCTACAACAATTATCGGTGGTGGTGATTCTGCTGCCGCTGTTAATACACTTGGATTTGGTGATAAGATGACCCACATCTCAACAGGTGGTGGAGCATCCCTTGAATTCCTTGAAGGAAAAGCTCTTCCTGGAATTGAATCAGCAGATGATAAGGAATAAGAAAGGATAATGAAAAATGTCTAGAGGAAGAATTATTGCAGGTAACTGGAAGATGAATAAGACTCCAAGTGAAGCTAAGGCTTTAATCGAAGAGTTAAAACCACTTGTAGTTAATCCTGATGTAGATGTTGTATATTGCGTTCCTGCTATTGATCTTACAACAGCAATCGAAGCAACAAAGGGTACTAATGTATCAATCGGTGCCGAGAATATGTATTTTGAAGAAAGTGGTGCATACACAGGAGAAATTTCTCCAAACATGCTTACAGATATCGGTGTAAAATACGTTATAATCGGTCATTCAGAGAGAAGAGAGTATTTTGCAGAAACAGATGCTACAGTTAATAAGAAAGTTATTAAAGCATTTGAACATGGAATTACTCCAATTATCTGTTGTGGTGAGACTCTTGAACAGAGAGAACAGGGCATCACACTTGACTGGATAAGAATGCAGATTAAGATTGCATTCCAGAATGTAACAGCAGCTCAGGCTAAAGAAGCTGTTATCGCTTACGAGCCAATATGGGCAATCGGAACAGGCAAGACAGCAACAGCAGAACAGGCTGAAGAAGTATGTGCAGGTATCCGTGAAGTAATCAGCGAGATTTATGATGATGCAACAGCAGCAGCTATCAGAATTCAGTATGGCGGATCTATGAATGCGTCTAATGCAGCTGAATTACTTTCAAAGCCTAACATTGACGGTGGTCTTATCGGTGGCGCAAGCTTAAAGGCTGATTTTGGCAAGATTGTCAACGCATAATTATTAACATAATTTAAGGGCAGAATTATCTGCCCTTTTTAAATAGGAGAAATTGTGAGCAAGAAATTGATATCATGGAACGTTAATGGTTTACGTTCTTGTATGGGAAAAGGTTTTATGGATTTTTTTGACAGTGTTGATGCAGATATTTTCTGCCTTCAGGAAATTAAACTGTCAGAAGGTCAGATTGAATGGAATAAAGAAAATTATTATTCATATTGGAATTATGCTGAGAAAAAAGGTTATTCCGGTACTGCGGTTTTTTCTAAGGAAAAACCAATCTCAGTAAAATATGGAATTGGAATAGATGAACATGACCATGAAGGACGTGTGATTACACTTGAATTTGAGAATTTTTATATGGTAACGGTGTATACACCTAATTCACAGAGAGAATTAACACGCCTTGAGTACAGAATGAAATGGGAAGATGACTTTAGGAATTTCTTAAATGATTTGAGAAAAACTAAGCCGGTAGTGGTAACGGGCGATATGAATGTGGCACACAAAGAGATTGACCTTAAGAA
>JBNMKN010000172.1:0-2940 GCA_050874365.1 Butyrivibrio sp.
GTAAAATATTTACAAGATTTAACTCGCTTGTGGAACTTTCGGAATATTTTGCCATAAGGGAACTGATGGAAAAACTGTGGCAGAAGTATGATTATGCCTCAATTCTTTTTGAAAACAGCACAGGAAGAAAATATTCCGTTTCAGGCAGGGGACTGTCCGCTTCACAGGATAAAATATCCTGTGCAAGAGGATATGTCCTGCGTGTCCATGACAGAAACCGCCTTGTGGAACATTCCTTTAATTCGCTAAGAGTTGATGACACGGAAGAAATTATCGCACAGATAGAAAATCTTTTTGACAAGGCAGAGGAACTTAAAGAGAATTTTACCATTGAAGATACAGAACGTATGGAGGATGAAGCATTACATTCATTTTCAGAAAATGATATGAGCCACAGTCCTGAAATCCTCGGCGATAAGGCAATACTTGATAAACTTACCGAATTAAGGAAGAAAGGCCTTGAGGCTGACGGACAGATTATTGACTGCACCATCAATTCTTCCTTCAAAAAGAGCAGAAAAATTTTTATCTCTAATAACAGGGATATGTCCCAGAATATTTTATGGATGACCTGTGCCATGTCAATGATGGCAAAAAAAGGAGATATTGTAAGAAGTTATTTTAAATCGTACTCCGGAATGAATGGTTATGATGTGCTTGATTCACTGGAAGCAGACATTAAAAACGTTGCGGAGAATACGGTTAAGCTTCTTATGGCAGAAAAGATTACGCCGGGCAGGTACGAATGTATATGCACGCCTGAGGTGACGGGTATGATAGCCCATGAAGCTTTCGGTCACGGCGTTGAAATGGATATGTTTGTAAAAGACAGGGCACTTGCCAAAAGTTTTATCGGCCAAAAGGTTGCTTCGGAACTTGTAACCATGCATGACGGAATGGGCGTAAACGAGGTTGCCACCTACGACTTTGACGATGAAGGAACCTGCGGTCACGATACCGTGATTATTAAAAACGGAATTTTACAGACGGGAATTTCGGATGCCAAGACAGCATGTATCCTTAAGACAAAAGGTACAGGCAACGGCAGAAGGGAAAATTACGAGCATAAGGCATACACAAGAATGACTAACACCTATTTTGAAGGCGGCAAGGATAGACCTGAAGATATGATTAAATCCATAAAGTATGGTTTTATGCTTGAAAATGCAACCTGCGGAATGGAAGACCCTAAAAACTGGGGAATACAGTGTATGGTAAATATGGCAAGGGAGATAAAAGACGGAAGCTTTACCGGCAGAATCTTTTCTCCGATTGTACTGAGCGGATATGTTCCCGATTTGTTAAAATCCATATCAATGATGTCGGAAACTCCTGAACTTAACGGAGGCGGATATTGCGGAAAAGGTTACAAGGAATGGGTTAAAGTATCCGACGGAGGTCCTTATATTAAAGCAGAAATAGAACTGGGGTAATTGAAATGGTATCAGAAATAGTTGAAATACTTCACGAATTGAATATAGTTGATTACAACATCTATGATGAGCACAGAAAAGCCTTTGAGATGTATTTTGTAAAACGCCGTCTTGATATGACAAGGGACAAGGAAGTAAGGGAAATAAGACTTCGTGTTTATAGGGCTTTCGAGGAAAACGGCACAAAATACCTCGGTAACTCTGATGTGTATCTCTATCCGGGAATGGATGGGGACGAGATAAGGGAACTTATCGAAAGTGCGTGGGAAGCGGCCCTTTATGTGAAGAACCCATATTATGAGCTGCCTGAAAAAGTAACCGATAAAAAGACGGAAACAGCATTTGACGGCTGTGAGAGCGTCATTGAAATGGCAAAAGCACTTTATTCTGCTGAGGACGAGGTTAAGGATGCTTTTATTAATTCTGCGGAATTTTTCGGCGAAACCAAGACCGTAAATATAATAACAGGAAAAGGTTCCGACATATTTTATACATCAGGAAAAGTAACGGGCGAATTTGTTGTCCAGTGCAAAAAAGAGAATGATGTGGAGCTTTACGCTGATTTTTCTTATTATGACACAGAAAAAGAAAGTATCAGAAATAAATGCGTAAAACAGCTTAAACTGGCAGTTGAAAGAGAATCGGCAAAAAGAAGCCCGGCAGATTATTCGGGTTATCCCGTTGTGCTTACGGATTCCTATGTTATGGAATTTCTGAAATTCTATCTTATGAGAAGCAATGCGGCGTATGTATATCCCGGCTATTCGGATTACAAAGAGGGCTACGATATTAAGTCCGATATAAGTATTGAGGGCGTACCTGAATATCCTTATAGCGTAGAGGGCGTTAAGACGGAGCCTCGCATGATAATAGAACATGGGATTGTCAAAAATATTCATGGCAATGTTATGCACTTATCATATCTTAACAGACCATATATCGGAATGTACGAGAATTTACATTGTAAATGTAACGGCGAGGCAATGGACAGCCTGCTTACAGGAAAATACATTCTGGTAAAGAGCTTTTCGGATTTTCAGATGGACCCGCTTACAGGGGATTTCGGAGGTGAGTTCAGGCTTGCTGAGGTTTCCGACGAGAATGGCAGAAGAATTGTCACAGGCGGAACCGTAACCGGCAATATCCTTGAAAGTGCGGATAAAATCAGATATTCCGATACAACCTTTAAGGAGGGCTTGTATGAGGGCCCTTCGGCTGTAAAAATAGGTTGAATACTTTGACAAAATAATGATAAAATATTTAAAACTGTATAGACTTTACAGAAAAAAGGAAAAAGAAATATGTTAGAATTACAAAATATATCGTACCAGGTTGATGAGGAAGGCAAAGACAAAGAAATCATTAAAGATATAAGCCTTAAGATTGACGGCAGATTCACGGCAATAACAGGGCCTAACGGTGGCGGTAAGTCAACGCTTGCGAAGATAATCGCAGGAATTGTTACACCAACCTTCGGTAAGATTCTGCTTGACGGCGAGGATATTAC
>JBNMKN010000173.1:0-2856 GCA_050874365.1 Butyrivibrio sp.
CATCTTCATTTTCCATTTCTTCCGCTTCAACAAACTCAAATACACGTTCTGCTGCCGCCGCTGCCGACTGCATGGACTGCATAGCCTGTGCAATCTGTGATAAAGGCTGTGTGAAAAGACGGATATATATCATAAACGCAACGATTACACCAAAGGAAATCTTACCGTTCATGGCAAGCACCGCACCCACGATACATACGGCAACATAACCGAAGTTTCCGATAAAATTCATAATAGGCATCATAAGACCTGATAAACACTGTGCCTTAAAAGCACTGTCACGAAGATTTTCATTCATTCTGTCAAATTCTTCTGCTGCCTTTTCTTCTCCGTTATATGCCTTAACAACTGTGTGTCCCGTATATATTTCTTCAATCTGTCCGTTGATTTCTCCGAGGTGCTTCTGCTGTCTCTTGAAATATTTCTGCGACTTGCTCATTATTATCATCATAAGGGCAAATCCGAGTAAAGATGAAAGTATTGCCGTTACTGTCATAAGCACGTTGGTCTTAAACATCATAAATACCGAACCTACAAGCAATGTAACGGAAGATATAAGCATACCTACGCTCATATTAAGGGACTGTCCTATCATATCTACATCATTGGTTACTCTCGAAAGAATATCACCTGTTGATGTTGTATTGTAATACCACATAGGAAGTCTGTTGATTTTTTCGGAAATCTCATTACGGAGATTCTTACTTATCTTCTGGGTAACAACTGCCATTATCTGTCCCTGAAGTATTGAAAGAACCGCACCCGAAGCATATAAAATAACGAGTGTCATACCGATATTAAACACTTTATCCATATCCACACCGGTCATAAATCCGGCGGTGATTGTATTGGTAAGGTCTTTTAACTTATCAGGACCGATAAGAGTAAATATCGTAGCCGCTACCGAAAAAATAACGGCACAAAGCATTGCATACGATAACTTTTTATTATATTTTAAAATTTTAATCCATGTACCTTTAAAATCCTTGGATTTTTCCACAGGTCTTCCCGGTCCACGGCCTCCGTGTCTTGGAGGATTGTTATACTGTCTGTTTTCTTCCATATCAGAGTTCCTCCTTTGATAACTGTGAATATGCTATCTGTCTGTATACCTCGCAGTTCTCCATAAGCTCATCATGTTTACCCATTCCTGCAATAGTACCGTTTTCCAGAACGATTATCTTATCCGCATCTCGTATCGTACCGATTCTCTGTGCAACGATAATCTTTGTAGCATCTGCACATTCTTTTTTGAGGGCAGAACGTAAAGCTCTGTCTGTTCTGTAATCAAGTGCCGAGAAGGAATCATCAAAAATAAATATTTCCGGATGACGACATACGGCTCTTGCTATTGAAAGTCTCTGCTTCTGACCTCCTGAAAGGTTACCGCCGCCCTGTGCTACATAGGAATCATATCCTTCATCCATCTTTTCAACGAATTCTGCCGCCTGTGCTACATATACCGAATCCACAATGTCAGATTCCATAAAACCGTCTTTTCCGTTATCACCGTAAGCTATGTTACTCTTAACCGTTCCTCCGAACAATGTGGCTTTCTGTGAAACGTATCCGATTTTGTTACGGAGTTCTTTCTGTTTGTAATCTTTTACATTAACGCCGTCTACTAAGACCTCACCTTCCGTAACGTCATAAAATCTTGGAATAAGGTTAATAACGGTACTTTTACCACATCCGGTAGCACCGATAATTGCCAGCGTCTCACCTTTTTTAACGGAAAAATTAATATCCGACAATACATAATCTTCTGCGTCAGGATACTTAAAGTTGACATTCTTAAATTCGATTTCACCTCTGACACCGGAATCCTTAATGTCTTTGTCACCGTCTTCAATCGTAGCTTCCGTATCAAGCACCTCGTTAATACGTTTGGCTGCTACGGATGCTCTAGGCAGGATAATAAATACCATTACCATCATCATAAATGCCATTACTATCTGCATTGCATAAGAAGAGAATGTCACCATATCAGAAAACAATGTTATCTTGCTCATCATATCTGCTTTATTAATGAGATATGCGCCTATCCAGTAAATGGCAAGCGGAAGTCCGCTCATTATAAGCTGGATACCCGGCATCATAAATGCCATTGTTCTTGAAGTAAAAAGCTGTGTCCTTGTAAGGTTATTGTTAGCCTTATCGAATTTATCCTCCTGATATTTCTCAGCATTATATGCTCTTACGACATTGATACCCGAAATATTTTCTCTCGTTACCCTGTTGATATCATCTGTAAGTTCCTGAAGTTTTTTGAATTTAGGAAGTGCTATTGATACGCAAAGACCTACTATAATAAGTAATACCGCAACCGCAACGCCTGTTGAAAATGTCCATTGCCAGCTCTTTGCGGATATCTTGCATACCGCCCATATCGCAAGGATAGGAGCCTTAATCAATACCTGAAAGCCCATTGTCACGAACATCTGAACCTGTGTAACGTCGTTGGTTGAACGTGTAATAAGACTCGCTGTAGAGAATCTTCCTATCTCCTCCATTGAAAATCCCTGAACTTTATTAAAAAGTTTTGCTCTTAATACGGCTGAAAAATCCGAAGCTATTCTTGAAGCAATAATAGCTACCACAACCGTAGCCGCAAGGCTTCCGAACGCACAAAGCAGCATCTTTCCGCCTGCTGCCATAATATCTGCCATCTTGCTTCCGTCGGTCTGGACAAGTGCCGTAATATCTGCCATATAGTCAGGTATCGTTAAATCAAGCCATACCTGAAGGACTATAAAACCTATGGCAAAAAGCATCATAAACCAATTTCTCTTTGGCAGGTTTTTAAGTATTTTTATCATCTTCTGTCTACTCCTTTCGACTGTATGACTGTTAATA
>JBNMKN010000174.1:0-2819 GCA_050874365.1 Butyrivibrio sp.
TTCATCCTTTATTCCAGCTTCCTTAAGCCTTTTAAGGGCTGCTATTTTGTTATTAAATCTGACTGTCTTCATTTAAGCCTTTCAACCCTTTCCTTTTCGATTAAATATAAATATTGTGCCTTGGTTATCACTTCTTCGCCGGTTCTTACATTAACTACGGAGTTATTTTTGTATGTAAGAAGCTCTGTGTTTCCATTCACATAATGTACCCTTACCGTTCTGTTATCCGCCGGTGTAATTCTTTCTATGTCTCCGCCTCTTATCATTTTGATGTATCTTATTATCGTAGCCTGTGTCCGGTTCATTTTTAACTAAAAAGGGCAGCTAAAATAGCCGCCCTGCCTTTCTGTTTTATTTCCGCCCCACCGGGCCGGATTGATGTATTACATTTCCATGTCTTTTCCGTCAATGTCCTTTTCCATGTCTTCTTTTATCTTTTCCTGGACAAATCCTTTTTCTTTTGAATAGCTGTAAACACTGTCTGCCAGCTTATCTTTATCTTCAACGGCTGTTTCATTAACCTGCTTTACCATATTTAAGGCTTCCTTACCTTCCACCATATCTTTTGGTACCGCTATCATTTCATTTACTGAAGAAGGAAAGATTGTAAGGTCTGAACCTATCCTGTCAACAAGGCTGTCCATTGTTTCTTTATCAAGAACCGATACCGCACCGTTGCATTTTGAACGGTTCGTTATTATATACATCGGGTCTTCAGATTCTTCCGGAAGGAAATCCGCAAACGATGGGTCCATCTCAATAAGCATTTCACGCATGGTTTTGACAACCGGAGGGTCATTTTCTTTCATGTATTTAACCGCCTGTTCTTCAAGCTGTTCCCTTGTTTCGTAACCAAGGTATTTCATTATTTCATATGTAACAGCAGCGGATGCTTTGGTTCCGTCAATATCAGGAAGATTCACCCTGTAGATAACGGCAAGGTCATTCACCATACGGTGAGGCATATTTGCAATCATTTCCCTGTTATTCTTTGCATTTACAAGAGACATTGATATGTTGTCTGCATAATCATTAATATTAAAATCCATGTTGTAAGGAGCCTGCCTGTATGCCTCCTGTATATTTTCTGCTATTTCATTAAAAATATCTTCCATGTCTTTTCCGTTTATAAAATCGTTATAAAACTCATTTATATATATCACCGGAACAGCCTGAATGTCAGGCAGCTTTACAATAATCCCTGTAAGCTGCTCATTATTCTTGCATACTTCTTTAAAACTTATTTCAGCATTTTCATATTCTTCTGGGAGATAATCCTGTATATTTTCTTCTATGCTTCTTTTAAATACATTCATTGCCAGTGCCATTTTTCTCATCCTCCTTCTCTTTTAATGCTTTTGCAAAAGATATGATGCTTTCGCTTTTTTCTTTGTTATCGTCTTCTTCGACAGTAACGTTTTTTACTTCGTAGTCCATTTCGTGACCTCCTTTAATATTATTAAAGGCTCCGTTTCCGGAGCCTTTTTAAACTATCTTCTTCTTTTTTTCTTTTTTGCGAAAACTACATTGACTACAAGAATTGCAACAATCATAACGGCAATAACTATAATACCCGCCGTTTCTTTCTTATCGCCGGCCACAACATCTTCATGTATATTCATGATTGCTTTACCGTCATTTATTACAATTTTGGTAACTTCCATGTCTCCGCCCTTCCAGTCGAAGCCGTACTCATTTGCATCAAGTATGTATCCTTCCGGAGCTGTTATCTCTTTAACATAATACCTGCCGAAAGGAAGGTCTGTTGTGAATGATACCTTACCGGTTTTATCCGGATTGGCGGTTTCAATAAGACCGCCTGCAGGAATAATGCTTCCGTCTTCTGCCTTTATGTCTTCTGCAGCATATAATCCAAAGAGAACCTGTGTAACGTCATCTTCGCTGTTTTCCAGTTTCTTTAACAGACTTACGCTTGCTTTCTGTCTTTCATTGACTATTTCATAATCGTAATAATTGATGCCGTCACTTTCGTTGTAATAGGTAAGAAGCACGTTTCGGTCTTCTGCAGGTACATATCCGGCAGGTGTTTTAGTTTCTCTTATAATGTATCTTCCGATGTAGATTTCAGGAGATACGGCTTTTCCGTCCGCATCTGTTGTAATTTCACATGCCGTTTCGCCCTTTTTAAGACGTACCGTTCCATCCGGTGTCACGATATCTTCTGCAGCAATGATACTGAATGTAACATCCTTTAGGGCTGCATCGGCATATTCAGGAGAATATACGTTATCATTTTTCTTAACTGTGGCAAAAATGCTTCCTGATTTATTGATTGTGATAACGCTTTTCTGTGGCATGTCTTCCTGGCTTACCGTTACGATCACAAGACCGTCTTCGCTTGCTGCAGCATCCCTTGTTATCTCAAAATCAACAGGAGCACTGTTAAGGACATATCCGTAAGGAGCTTCTACTTCAACAAGGCTGTATTTTCCATATCCGAGTTTTTCCGGTGTGATAAGATAACCTTCCTTGTCTGTATAGAATGTGTCAATTTCTGTGAGAACCGGATATGTGTATTTCATTGTTACAATATTTCCGGATTCATCATAAATCTTGTATGCTGCACCGCTTACAGGGATTGTCTTTCCTGTCTCGGCATCTTTTTTCACTATTTTTAAATAGCTTTCAAAACTTCTGTTATTGATGAGGAACTTATATGTTTTCTCATTTTTTGCGATGTATACGTCAAAATCATTGATGAAATTAACATCCGGAAAGCCTTTAATCTGATGTACCGTGTATGTACCGTATGGCAGCTCTTTTGATTCTGCAAAGCCGTCTTCATCAACGGTTACCAA
>JBNMKN010000175.1:0-2802 GCA_050874365.1 Butyrivibrio sp.
CAATAGATACTGCCGCTGCCATAAAATGTTCTGTACCAAAAAATATTAATGCGACGCCTAAGCCCCAGCCTGCTATAGCAATTATTCCACGCCGTGTCTGTCTTTTACCCTTCGTCGGACTGTATTTCTGCAATAACATTACAATGATTGTGGATAAAAAAACTACCGCTATTCCTATGTACACAAATATCATTAACTTCATTCCTTAACTCCTATCTCCTGTTACCTGAAAATTATACCGGCATATTACCATGTCTTTTAGGTATTTTAATACGACTCTTCTGACTTAACATATCGAAAGCTTTAACTACTCTTTCCTTAGTCTCATCAGGTCTTATAACTTCATCAACATATCCTCTTGATGCCGCGATATAAGGGTTCATGAATTTATTTTCATATTCGGCAATAGCCTCTGCCCTTGCTGCTTCAGGATCTTCCGATGCTTCGATTTTTTTCTTGGCAATAATATTAACCGCACCTTCGGCACCCATAACCGCTATCTGTGCAATAGGCCATGCAAATACGAAATCCGCACCGATACCCTTGCTGTCCATACCGATATATGCACCGCCGAATGCTTTTCTTAAAATAACAGTTACCATAGGCACCGTAGCTTCACTGTATGCGTATAAAAGCTTGGCTCCATGTCTTATAATTCCATTATATTCCTGGGATTTGCCCGGTAAAAATGCAGGTACATCCACAAGTGTAAGGATAGGAATATTAAAGCAGTCGCAGAATCTTATAAATCTTCCGCCTTTGTCACCTGCATTATAATCAAGTGAACCTGCCATAAATTCAGGCTGGTTGGCAACCACGCCCACCGTATGGCCTTCCATTCTCATAAAACCTACGATAATATTTTTGGCAAAACCACTCTGAACTTCCATAAAAGTATCTTTATCCGCAAGTTCTTCAATTACTTCATGCATATCATAAGATACCTTTGGATTAGGTGATACAATATCACGAAGTCTCTTGTGGTAATATTTTTTAACAGGCTCCTCGTATGGTGCCTTTTCTTCAAAGTTCTCAGGAAGATAAGAAAGAAGTCTTTTAACTCCTTCAAGACATGACTCATCATCAGGGTATACGAAATGTGCAACACCGCTGTTATTCATATGAACCTCTGCACCGCCGAGTTCTGAAGTTGTTACAACTTCTCCTGTAACCTCTTTGATAACCTTAGGTCCTGTAAGATACATCTGTCCGTTTTCCTGGGTCATAAATATATAATCGCAAAGAGCAGGTGCATAACATGCTCCGCCTGCACATGGTCCCATTATAACGGCTATCTGTGGTGCAACACCTGACATCTGTGTATGTCTTCTGAACATAAGGGCATATCCGTTAAGACTGTCGATTCCTTCTTCAATTCTTGCCCCGCCGCTGTCATTGATTTCAATAAATGGTGCTTTGGCATCCATAGCCATATCCATCGCATTACATATCTTACGGGCATGGTACTCTCCGAGAGCACCTCCGCCTACGGTAAAATCCTGTGACGATGCAAATACAACCCTGCCGTTGACTTTACCGTATCCGGTTACAACACCATCTCCCGGTATTTTCTTTTTAGGCATACCAAAATCAATACATCTTGATTCCATTAACGGATTAATTTCCACAAATGTACCCTCGTCAAAAAGAACATCAAGTCGTTCCCTTGCCGTCAGCTTGCCTTTTTCATGCTGTTTGTCAATTCTTGCCTGTCCGCCACCATTGTACGCTTTTTCACGTCGGGCTTCCAATTCCTCAATCTTCTCATCCCACATTAGTTTACGCCTTCCAAATCTTCAACTGTGTTGATTGTGATTACCTTTTTGCTTCTGTCAATACGTTTCATAAATCCGGCAAGTGTTTTACCCGGTCCGATTTCATAAAAGAGGTCTACTCCCTCCTCAATCATCTTATTAACGCACTGTTCCCATCTGACGGGTGAATATACCTGACGTTCAAGTGTTTCCTTTATGCTGTCCTTTGTTGTAACGATTTCAGCGGCTACGTTGTTAAGGTAAGGAATTTCAGGGTCGTTAAATTCCACATTCTCAAGTTCCACGCCTAACTTTTCTCCCGCACCTTTTAACATCTGTGAATGGAAAGGTCCGCTTACATTAAGAATGGATACAAGCTTCGCGCCTGCCTCTTTAAGAGGTTCTACCGCTGCTTCCACAGATTCCTTATATCCTGAAATAACTATCTGTCCCGGACAGTTGTAGTTAGCTGCCGCTACACTCTTTCCGCTTTCTTTAGTTATCTTTTCGCATGTATCATCAATAATCTTGCTGTCAAGACCGATTACTGCTGCCATTCCGCCCTTGCCTGCAGGAACTTCTTTTTCCATATAAATTCCACGTTTTCTTACAAGCTTCATTGCATCCGAAAAGCTGATTGCACGGGCTGCAACAAGCGCCGCATATTCTCCAAGGCTTAATCCTGCCGTAATATCCGCTTTAATGCCTTTCATTTCAACAGCCTTAAGAATACAACACTCAGCCGCTAACATAGCTGCCTGTGTATATTCTGTTTTGTTTATAAGGTCATTCTCTTCAAACAATATTTTTTTAAGATCAAAATCCATGCACTCGTCAGCTTCATCTATGATAGCTTTGCACTCATCATATTTATCATAAAAATCCTTTGCCATTCCAACATACTGTGCGCCCTGGCCGGGGAAAATAAATGCCACTTTACTCATTTTAATATGCCTCACTTTGATTTATTCTGCGTAAATTGTTTCTTTATCTACCGCAGTAAACATTAACTCACCTTTTGCCCTTACCTTATCATTAACCGATATGG
>JBNMKN010000176.1:0-2791 GCA_050874365.1 Butyrivibrio sp.
CCATCAACAAGTTGTATATTTGCTGGATTACCATTCTTCATGATAACAATATTATCATCTTTCAATGTATGATAGATGTGTTGATTATCTTTAATAAACACAGCTTGATATATTTTCTGCAGAGGATGCCCTAAAAATGTTCCGATATACAGGCTGTGACGGAATTGCGGTAGGCCGTGGGGCAAAGGGTAATCCTTGGCTTTTCAGGGAAATTAAAGCTGCAATCCAAGGTAACGTGATGCCGGCAAGACCATCTCTTACAGAGATTAAGGATATGATTAAAAAACATGCCACACTCATGACGGAGTACAAGCCGGAATATATGGTTGTCAGGGAAATGCGTAAGCATGTGTCATGGTATACAACAGGGCTGCATAGCTGTGCGGCGTTAAGGGATGAAGTTAATCATACAGAGTCATTGCAGGAATTATTTAGCCTGCTGGATAAAAGAATGATTGACAAATGATTTTTTTATATTCTATAATATTACGAATTGTTATGTGATAATGTATGCAGAGTTGCATTATTAATATAAATGGGAAAGGTGAGTCAAATTATGGCAGAAAAGAAAAATTTAATGACCTACGAAGGTCTCAAAAAATTAGAGGATGAACTTCAGGATCTGAAGGTAAACAGAAGAAAAGAAGTTGCCCAGAAGATTAAGGAAGCCAGAGAACAGGGTGACCTTTCAGAAAACGCCGAATATGATGCTGCCAAAGATGAGCAGAGAGATATTGAAGCAAGAATCGAAGAAATCGAGAAAATATTAAAGAATGCAGAAGTTGCTGACGATGAATTCGGTGCAGGTGTAATTAACCTTGGAAGCACAGTTACAGTATATGACTGTGAATTTGATGAAGAAATAGTATTCAAGCTTGTAGGTTCAACAGAAGCAAAGAGTCTTGAAAATAAGATTTCCAACGAAGCTCCGCTTGGCAAGGCCTTAATCGGTAAGGTCGCTGGGGACGAAGTTGAAGTAGAGACACCATCCGGAATAATGAAGTACAAAGTAATTAACGTTACGAGAGAATAGTTTTAGGAGTTAGTATGGCAGATAATAACACACAGAATCAGGACATTAACGGACTTCTTCAGATTAGAAGAGATAAATTGGCGGATTTGGTTGAGAAAGGAAAAAATCCTTTTGAAATTACCAAATATGACGTTACACACCACACATCGGATGTGAAGGAATTATACACAGCCCATGAAGCAGAGCTTCTTGCAGGCAGACCTGAACCTGATGTTGAGGGACTTGACGAACAGCAGAAGAGAGAAACGCTTAAAGCCGATTATAATGCAAAGCGTGAAATAATGGATGCCAAGCCTATTGATGTTACAATCGCAGGAAGAATGATGTTTAAGAGAGTTATGGGTAAAGCGTCTTTCTGCAACATCCAGGATCTTAAAGGCAACATCCAGGTATATGTATCAAAGGACAGCGTCGGTGAAGATTCTTATGCAGATTTTAAGAAATCGGATATCGGTGATATTTTCGGTGTAAAAGGTTTTGCATTCAGAACAATGACTGGTGAGATTTCTATCCATGCGTCAGAAATCGTTCTTTTGTCAAAGAGCTTACAGATACTTCCTGAAAAATACCATGGTTTAACAGATACGGACGCAAGATATCGTCAGAGATACGTTGACCTTATTATGAATTCGGAAGTCAAAGATACATTTATCAAGCGTTCAATGATTATCAAGGAAATCCGTAATTTCCTTGCAGGACGTGACTTCATGGAAGTTGAGACACCTATGCTTGTAGCAAATCCGGGCGGAGCTGCGGCAAGACCTTTCGAGACACACTACAACGCCCTTAACGAGGACGTTAAGCTTCGTATTTCTCTTGAATTATATTTAAAGAGACTTATCGTTGGCGGTCTTGAGAGAGTATATGAAATCGGACGAGTATTCCGTAACGAAGGTGTTGACACAAGACATAACCCTGAATTTACACTTATGGAATTATATCAGGCATACACAGATTACAACGGCATGATGGAACTTACAGAAAGCATGTTCCGTTACCTTTCCGAAAAAGTATGCGGTTCAACTAAATTCACATACAACGGAATTGAAATTGATTTTGGCAAGCCATTCGAGCGTATCACAATGACAGACTGTGTCAAGAAATACGCAGGAATTGACTTTGATACAGTTAAGACAGACGAAGAAGCAAAGGCACTTGCAAAAGAGCATAATATCGAATACGAAGAAAGACACAACAAGGGTCATATCCTTAATCTTTTCTTTGAAGAATATTGTGAAAAAGAACTTGTCCAGCCTACATTTGTAATGGATCATCCGATTGCGATTTCTCCTCTTACCAAGAAGAAACCAACAGATCCTGAGAAGGTTGAGCGTTTTGAGTTATTTATAAACGGATGGGAAATGTGTAACGCTTACTCAGAGCTTAATGACCCAATCGACCAGAGAGAGCGTTTTGCACTTCAGGACGAAGCTGCGGCAGCAGGTGATGAAGAAGCAGAACACACAGACGAGGACTTCTTAAATGCCCTTGAAATCGGTATGCCACCTACAGGCGGTATCGGTTACGGAATCGACAGACTTGTTATGTTACTTACAGACAGTCCTGCCATCAGGGATGTATTGTTGTTCCCGACAATGAAGTCTATTGATAAGTAGGAATGCAGGAAAATCAAGGGTTTCAGAGCTTGGATGTACTAAAATATATAGTTGGTCAAGGGGTTTTGACCAAGATTTGACCAATTTTTGGCATAGTCAAAAAAAGATTAGTACAGGTTAGTACAGATTGCTTAGTCTGAAA
>JBNMKN010000177.1:0-2768 GCA_050874365.1 Butyrivibrio sp.
ATTAATAAAGATACGTTTATGAAATCCGATATGAGTAAAGTAAAATCTTTATTCAATGACAGAGGAAGCTACGGTTATTCGTTAAGCGTTAATTCGTCAATGATTGAATTTTCTATAAAGAGTGAAATGAACAAAGCCAATACATATACAAATGTGGGTAATTTTTCCAATAATTACAATTCAGGTTCATTATTTAATTATATGATTTAAGGAGCAGAACAATGAGAATAGGCATACTTGGATACGGTAATCTCGGAAGAGGAATAGAATGTGCCGTAAAGCAGAATGATGATATGGAGCTTGTAGCAGTATTTACAAGACGTAATCCGGAGACAGTTAAGGTATTGACAGAAGGCGTTAAGGTATATTCGGTTTCTGATATTTTAGAACATAAAGATGAAATTGACGTACTTATCCTTTGCGGAGGCAGTGCTACAGACTTACCTGTACAGACACCGGAATATGCAAAATATTTTAATGTAATCGACAGCTTCGATACACACGCAAGAATACCTGAGCATTTTGATAATGTTAATAAAGCAGCCATGGAAAGCGGACATACAGCACTTATTTCATGCGGATGGGATCCTGGAATGTTCTCGCTTAACAGATTATATGCCAATGCAATTCTTCCACAGGGTAATGATTATACTTTCTGGGGCAAGGGCGTAAGCCAGGGACATTCTGATGCAATAAGAAGAGTTGAAGGCGTTAAGGACGGAAAGCAGTATACAATTCCTGTTGAAGCAGCACTTGAAGCTGTCCGTAACGGAGAGAATCCTGAACTTACAACAAGACAGAAGCATATAAGAGAGTGTTTTGTTGTTGCGGAAGAAGGGGCTGACCTTAATAAGATTGAAGAGACAATCAAGAATATGCCTAACTATTTTGCAGACTATGATACGACCGTACATTTTATTTCGGAAGAAGAACTCAAAGCCAACCACAGCGGTATTCCACACGGAGGTTTTGTATTCAGAAGCGGAATAACAGGATGGAACGGTGAGCATAAGCACATTATCGAATACAGCCTTAAGCTTGATTCCAACCCTGAATTTACTTCATCTGTCATAGTTGCATACGCAAGAGCAATTAACAGACTCCACAAAGAAGGCGTCAACGGCTGTAAGACAGTTTTTGATATAGCACCTGCTTATTTAAGCAGTGCTTCAGGTGAAGAACTCAGAGCACACCTTTTATAAAAAAGATAAGGAAACGGTATAATGCAGATAGGAAATTATAATATAACAGATAAAGAGATTGACCAGTATATAGCAACACTTGCACCTGAACAGCAGATGTATAAAGATGTTCCGGCATTCAGGGAACAGGTAAAATCAAGACTTGAAGAGATTTCTCTTTTTGCAATGGAAGGTGAAGAAAAACACCTTGACGAGACTGAGGAATATAAGAATACACTTAGCGTTGTAAGAAGAGATGTACTGGGACAGCTTGCAATGGCTGAGATAATCAATGATGTTGATGTTACAGATGAAGAAGTTAAGGATTACTATGAGAACCACAAGGAACAGTTTGGCAAAGCAGCTTCTGTAAGTGCAAGCCACATTCTTGTAGATTCAGAGGACAGATGTAACGAAATCAAATCCGAAATCGAAAGCGGTAATAAGAGTTTTGAAGATGCGGCAAAAGAATATTCCACATGTCCTTCCGGAAAGAGCGGAGGAAGCCTTGGAACATTCGGGAAAGGACAGATGGTTAAGGAATTTGAGGACGCTTCATTTAACGGAGAACTCAATAAGATTCTCGGACCTGTAAAGACCAAATTCGGATATCATCTTATAAGAGTAGATGAGAGAGAAGATGCAAGTGTTATGCCTTTTGAACAGGTGGCTGACAAGGTTAAAGCCGCTGCAAAGAGAGCTAAACAGCAGAAAGTATATGACGAGAATGTTGCCAGATTGAGAGCAAAGTACGTCAGATAAAGGAGGATATATATGGAATATTATTCTGAAAACAATAACAATAATACGTATAATTATAATTCCGGGTACATTAAAAGGTCGGGCGGAAAAATAGCCGGCTCTATTATACTCAGTTTTTTCGTTACGTTTTTTTTATTTGCGCTTCTTGGCTTGTCAGTATTTAATCATCTCATGAAATCCGACAATATCAGGAAGATGGCTTCAAGGCTTGATTTCAGTAAGTTATCATCAAACATTCTTTTTGAAAACACGGATGCAGATGAATCTATGGCAGATTACCTCTATGAAAAAATGGGTGAGATGAAGGATATTAAAAAAATTCCAAGAGATTCTTTTGATGAGTTTGTGGAAAAAGACCTTTCGCCATATTTTAAAGATTTGCTTGAAGAGACGGCGGATGCTATAGTTGACGGAAAAGGAAACATATCGTTTACCTCACAGGACATAGCCGGTTTACTTGAAAATACAGATGTTGAAGGTATGGAGGGCATTAAACTTACCGATGCTGATATGGCTGTAATTGACAGAGCATTTGAGGAGGGCAACATTGAGAATGCGATAGAGCAGATTAACAACGGAACTTTCCTTGAAGAGTTCGATTTTGCCCAGAAGATTTTTTCAACTTTTGCTATTACGATTGTAGCTGTAATACTGACATTATTTATTGTAGGTATTATTCTCGTAAACAGACGATATGCTAAAGCACTTTTATTACATATCGGAATACCTTTCCTTATAGTTGGTCTGTTAAGTGCATTGACAACTTTTTCCATAGCATCAGTTTCAATGAAGTCAATGTCAGGAGTTGACCATAATGTAATGGCA
>JBNMKN010000178.1:0-2623 GCA_050874365.1 Butyrivibrio sp.
ACCTTTGGCAGCAGCTTTACCTGCACCCATGGCAAGAATAACCGTTGCGGCACCTGTAACGGCATCACCACCGGCAAATACACCGATTTTAGATGTCTGTCCGTTATTTTCATCAGCAATAATACATTTTCTCTTGTTAATATCAAGACCTTTGGTTGTTGAAGAAATAAGCGGATTAGGACTTGTACCAAGTGACATGATTACTGTATCAAGTTCCATTTCAAATTCAGAACCAGGTACTTCTACAGGACTTCTTCTTCCAGAAGCGTCAGCCTCACCAAGTTCCATTCTGATGCACTTCATTCCCTTAACCCATCCTTTTTCATCTACAAGGATTTCTGTTGGATTAGTTAATAAATCGAAGATAATGCCTTCTTCTTTTGCATGATGTACTTCTTCTGCTCTTGCAGGAAGCTCATCCTCGCCTCTTCTGTATACGATATGGACTTCTGCACCTAATCTTAACGCTGTTCTTGCAGCATCCATGGCAACGTTACCGCCACCGACTACCGCTACCTTAGTACCTGCTACGAGAGGTGTATCGTATTCGTCCTTGAAAGCCTTCATTAAGTTGCTTCTTGTAAGGTATTCGTTAGCTGAGAATACGCCGTTTGCATTTTCTCCTGGGATACCCATAAATCTTGGAAGTCCGGCACCTGAACCGATAAATACGGCTTCGTATCCTTCTTCCATTAACTCATCTATTCTGATTGACTTACCGACAATTACGTTAGTCTCAATCTTAACACCAAGTTTTTTAACGTTTTCAACTTCCGCCTGGACAACTGTTTCCTTAGGAAGACGGAATTCAGGAATACCATATACAAGTACGCCGCCTGCTTTATGTAACGCTTCAAAAATTGTTACATCATATCCCATTTTGGCAAGGTCACCGGCACATGTAAGTCCTGAAGGACCTGAACCGATAACTGCAACCTTCTTGCCTTTCTTTTCCTTAGGTGCTTCCGGAGAAATTCCGTTCTCTCTTGCCCAGTCAGCTACGAATCTTTCAAGCTTACCGATTGCAATTGCTTCACCCTTGATTCCACGGATACACTTGCCTTCGCACTGTGTCTCCTGTGGGCATACACGTCCGCATACAGCAGGAAGTGCTGATGATTCGCTGATGATTCTGTATGCTTCGGCAAAATTACCTTCCTTAACTTCGTGAATGAATGCAGGAATGTTAATTGATACAGGACATCCCTTGACACACATTGCGTTTTTACAATTTAAACATCTTGAAGCTTCAGCCATTGCTTCTTCTTCGTTATATCCAAGACAAACTTCTTCAAAGTTCTTTGCTCTTACTTCAGGGTCCTGTTCTCTTACAGGAACTTTCTTCATAACGTCTACCATTCTTAATTACCTCCACAGCCGCAGCCGCCATTTTTGTGTGTATCGCCTTCTGTAAGACGTAACATAGCTCTGCCTTCTTCTGTTTTATACATAAGCTGTCTCTTCATTGACTGGTCAAAGTCAACAAGATGTCCGTCAAATTCAGGGCCATCTACACAAGCAAACTTAATTTCTGAACCTACCTGTACACGGCATGCTCCACACATACCTGTTCCGTCAACCATGATTGGGTTAAGGCTGACAACTGTAGGAATCTCAAGCTCTTTTGTAAGGAGACATACGAACTTCATCATAATCATTGGTCCGATTGCCACGCAATGGTCATACTTAATACCTTTTTCGTTAACAAGATATTTAATTGTATCTGTTACCATTCCGCTTCTTCCGTAGCTTCCGTCATCGGTTGTTACATAAAGATTGCCTGCAACAGCTTCCATTTCTTTTTCAAGGATTAATAAATCCTTAGTCTTGGAACCTACAATAACGTCTGCATCTATACCGTGTGCATGGAGCCATTTAACCTGTGGATATACAGGTGCTGTTCCTACACCGCCGGCAACAAAAAGAATTTTCTTTTTCTTTAATTCTTCTATATCTTCATCAATTAAATCAGAAGCACATCCGAGAGGTCCTACGAAATCTTCCAGAGAATCTCCTGCCTGTAATTCTGCCATCTTAGTTGTGGAAGCACCTACTGTCTGGAATACGATAGTAACTGTTCCTGCTTCTCTATCATAATCACAAATTGTGAGAGGTATTCTTTCACCTTTTTCATCTAACTTTGCTATAATAAACTGACCAGGCTCACATGATTTGGCAACACGTGGAGCTTCAACATCCATAAGATATATCTTATCAGCCAGTTTTTCAGCTTTGAGTATTTTGTACATAGTACACCTCCAAAAAATAATCTCCATAACATTGTATACATTCATAAGGTTTATTTCAATAATTTTTTTCAAAAATAAATAAAAAAAACGTAAAAACATTATTTTTCGCGGCAAAATAAAAAGGCCGTCATTAATATGACGACCTTAATTTACCTGTTTTGGTATTTATTGTTTGTATTTGTAAGTCAATTCACTTAACTCAAATTTACCGTCTTTTTCGGTTATTTTGTAAATATCACCGGAAGCAGAATCACATCCGTAAAAATAATCCTGTTTTTCACTGTCAATGCTTACGGAAAAAAGCCAGATGCTCTTATCGTTTATTGACTTCTTGGAATTATATGTCATTTCAAAAAGTCCGTCATCCTCTGTCT
>JBNMKN010000179.1:0-2617 GCA_050874365.1 Butyrivibrio sp.
CCTTATTGTTGTTAATCCGGATATAGATGGCGATACCACTGAAAAATTGAAAGGTTATACCAACATACTTTTACTTGGTACCGATTCAAGAGATAATTCCACCGACGGGCTTGATAAAGTAGGTGAGAACCATACCGATGCTATGCTTGTTGCAAGTATCAATAATGACAGCGGAGAAGTCAGAATTATTTCGGTATACAGGGACTGTCTCCTTGAGATGAATGATATTAAAACGGATAAAGATTTTAAGAATACCGTGATAGACAAAGCAACAGAAGCAGCATTTAAGTACGGTATAGAGTCCACCATTACCATGATTAACAGAAACCTTGATATGGATATCAAGGATTATGTAATGGTAAACTGGGCTGCACTTATAGATATTGTTGATTCCGTAGGCGGTGTGGACATAGAGATAACCCAGATGGAACAGAGATGGACCAACAGATATCTTGTAGATACCTCTAAGGCAACGGGAGTCTCTTATGAAGAACTTACCGTTTATGATGATGACGACAGCAAGCTTTCTGATGAGCAGTTAAGCATGGACAGCGAAAAGATGAATACAAGACGTATGGCTCATATGGATGGCATTCAGGCGACAGCCTTTGCCAGAGTAAGATACGGTGACGGCAAAGCTGATTACGGACGTACAGAGAGACAGAGAAAGGTTATTGAACAGATTGTGACTAAAGCAAAGAAATTTGATATAGGAAGACTTAATTCGATTCTTACAGCAGTCACAAAGAACCTTTCAACAAGTCTTGATATAAATGAGATACTTAACCTTGCAACAAGTATTACCAAATACAAACTTACAATGATTGACAGCGGTTTCCCATTTACAAGAAATGACCAGATAAGGAATAAAGACGGATGGGAATTTACGGACCCTGTTATTCCGGTAACGCTTGAATCCAATGTTATTACATTCCATGAGAAGCTGTTTGACAGTACGGATTACACACCATCCACGACAGTAAAGAATATAAGTGAAAAAATAATAAGACTTACCGGAGTTTACGAATAATGAAGAAAATCTTTTCAAAAAAATATGTACAGGTTATTACCGTTGTACTATCGGCTTTTATAATTGCTTTCTTTGCGGAACTGATGTTTAACATGAAAGTGTTTGGACTTAAAGGTGAAGAAAAGGGCATAAGGCAGATTGGATTTGATAAATGCACAGAAACTAATCTTCAAAAGACAGACGAAGGTTATATACTGAAAAAAGATACAGAGGGTAATTTTACCTTTGAAGTGAATGGATATGTGGACAGAATTGTAATCGGATACGATACTGACACAACTTATTCCCAGACGCTTACGGTAGATTACAGGAATATGTATAATACGTCCGAGGTTAAAGTTATTAATGACAGTAATCCGATTTATCTTGATGAAACCGTTGTTAATATCCGTAAGTACGTTAATAAAATAACATTAAATATTCCAAAGCTTTCGGAGGATGTTACAATTAAGTATATTTCAGTGAGAAATACGGCACAGCTTAACTGGCTGAGAGTTGCATTTTTTGTACTTGGAATATCTTCGGTAGGATTAATTATTGTTTTCAGAAAAGTTATTGCGGATAAAGTACATATCGGATTCGCAATAGTGGCTGCTACTGTAGGTCTTAGCATGGTACTTGTAATGCCTCTTGTAAGAGTTGGCTTTGACGAAGAAGTTCATTTCAGAAATGCCTTTGTACTCTCGGTTGAGAAAACAACAGTTGAAAATACTACTTTATGGAATATGTTAAATACGGCTGATGAGAACCATCCGGCTTTCAGAAGCGGTTCGTATGACGAATACAAAGCTTTTTACAAATATCTTAATGATAACGCATTGTATACCGATAACGGTGTTGATACTTTCAGGGTAACCCCTAGAAATACAAGCGGAATGGCAACCTTTTCTTATATAATTCTTGCGTTGGTTATGAGCCTTGCAAGATTATTTAAGATGAGCTTCGGTAATATATATATACTCGGAAGACTTGTTAATCTTATTGTATATGTTACGACAATGACATTTGCCATAAGGAAGATTAAAAAGGGCAAAATTCTTTTATCCGTGATAGGTCTTATGCCTACGGTTATGTTTTTGTCCTCTACAATATCCTATGATCCGTTTGTATTATCCTTTATATCCCTCGGAATGGCATACCTGCTTAACGGTGTAATGGATGAAGAAAAATTCACGGTTAAGGATTTTGTACTGGGATGTCTGTTTTTAGGCATTGGCTGTACGGCAAAGGCTATTTATGCACCTTTGTTCCTTGTGGGACTTATGATACCGGCAGACCGTTTTAAAGACAAAAAAACGGGTATAATCATGAAAACGGGTTTTGTAATCTGTTTCCTTATGCTTATGGCAACGGCAATGCTGCCTACAATGTTAGGACATGACAGCGGTGACACCAGAGGCGGCAATACAAGCCATATAAACCAGTTAAGCTATATGACGGGCAACCTTTTCGGATATTTCGGACTTATGATGTATTCGATAATAAGCAAGTTCATTCCATATTCTGTTGGACCTATAGCGATAGATACCATGTATTTTTTCGGAACGGGAAAATGCATTGTTGTACTTGATATAATACTTGCGGCAG
>JBNMKN010000180.1:0-2595 GCA_050874365.1 Butyrivibrio sp.
TTCATAAACAAGTAAAAAATGATGATTATAAAATCCAGGAGGAAAAAATTATGGGAACGATTATTGGTATTGACTTAGGTACAACAAATTCATGCGTAGCTGTTATGGAAGGTGGTAAGCCGGTTGTTATTAATAACGCAGAAGGTGCAAGAACGACACCATCCGTTGTTGCTTTTACAAAATCAGGAGAACGTGTAGTTGGTGAACCTGCAAAACGTCAGGCTGTAACAAATGCAGACAAGACAATCTCTTCAATTAAGAGACATATGGGTACCGATTACAAGGTAACAATTGATGATAAGCAGTTTTCACCACAGCAGATTTCAGCTATGGTACTTCAGAAATTAAAATCCGATGCAGAAAGTTATTTGGGAGAGCCTGTTTCAGAGGCAGTTATTACAGTTCCTGCTTACTTCTCAGATGCACAAAGACAGGCAACAAAGGATGCCGGTCGTATCGCAGGTCTTGATGTAAAGCGTATTATCAACGAGCCTACAGCAGCAGCTCTTTCATATGGTCTGGATAATGAAAATGAGCAGAAAATCATGGTATATGACTTAGGTGGTGGTACATTTGATGTATCTATCATTGAAATTGGCGATGGTGTTATCGAAGTATTGGCTACAGCAGGTGATAATAAGCTTGGTGGTGATGATTTTGATAATGTAATTACAAATTATATGCTTGAAGAGTTTAAGAAGGCAGAAGGTGTTGATTTATCAACAGATAAGATGGCAATGCAGAGATTGAGGGAAGCAGCTGAGAAGGCTAAGAAGGAGTTATCTTCTTCAACAACAACCAATATTAATCTTCCTTTCATTACTGCAACTGCAGACGGTCCAAAGCATTTTGATATGGATTTAACAAGAGCAAAATTTGATGAGTTAACCGCTTCATTGGTAGATCGTACAGCAACTCCTGTACAGACAGCATTAAAAGATGCCGGTCTTTCTGCTTCTGAAATTAATAAGGTATTGTTAGTTGGTGGTTCTACTCGTATTATCGCCGTACAGGAAAAGGTAAAACAGTTAACAGGTAAGGAACCATTTAAGGGTATTAACCCGGATGAGTGTGTTGCTATTGGAGCATCTATCCAGGGTGGTAAGCTTGCAGGTGATGCCGGTGCCGGTGAAATCTTACTTCTTGATGTTACTCCACTTTCACTTTCTATCGAGACAATGGGTGGTGTTGCTACAAGATTAATTGAAAGAAATACAACAATTCCTACAAAGAAGAGTCAGATTTTCTCGACTGCACAGGATAATCAGGACGCAGTTGATATTAACATCTGCCAGGGTGAGAGACAGTTTGCCCGTGATAACAAATCATTAGGTAGATTCCGTTTGGATGGTATTGCTCCTGCAAGACGTGGTGTGCCACAGATTGAGGTTACATTTGATATTGATGCAAACGGTATTGTTAATGTATCTGCTAAGGATTTAGGTACAGGAAGAGAACAGCATATCACAATTACAGCCGGTTCAAACATGTCAGATGCCGATATCGAGCAGGCAATTAAGGATGCTGCTGAATATGAGGCACAGGATAAGAAACGTAAAGAGGCTGTAGAAGCAAGAAATGATGCAGATGCAATGGTATTCCAGACTGAGAAAGCATTACAGGATGTTGGAGATAAGTTATCCGGTGAGGATAAGACAAAGGTTGAAACAGACCTTCAGGCTCTTAAGAGTTTAGTAGAAAGTACCGATCCTGAAAACATGAGTGATTATGATGTTGAACAGTTGAAGAATGCAAAAGAGACATTGATGACAAGTGCTCAGAATTTATTTGCTAAATTATATGAGCAGAGTGCTCCAGGTGCAAATGCCGGAACAGGTACAGCAGGTCCTGCCGATTACTCAGAAGGCGATGTAGTGGATGGAGATTATACAGAACTTTAATAATGAGTGATTTTTAGATAAAGGTGAAGAAAATGGCAGAGACAAAAAGAGATTACTATGAGGTCCTTGGAGTTCCAAGGACCGCAACAGAAGCTGAATTGAAGAAGGCTTATCGTCAGGTTGCAAAAAAATATCATCCGGATGTAAATCCGGGCGACGCAGAGGCTGAACAGAAATTCAAAGAGGCTTCGGAAGCATATAAAATATTAAGTGATCCAGACACTCGTGCAAAATATGACCAGTATGGTCATGCAGCCTTTGATCCAAATGGTGGAATGGGTGGTCAGGGCTTCGGCTTTGATTTCAGTGACATGGGAGATATTTTCGGAGATATTTTCGGAGATATGTTCGGTGGAACAAGAACCCGTCAGACAAATGGACCGATGAAGGGTGCAAATATTAAAACAAGTGTCCGTATAACATTTAATGAAGCTGTGTTTGGAACACAGAAAGAATTGGAATTGCCTTTAAAGGATGAGTGCGTGGTTTGTCACGGAACCGGTGCACAGCCAGGTCATACACCGGAAACTTGCGGAAAGTGTAATGGTAAGGGTCAGGTAGCATTTACACAACAGTCTTTGTTTGGTGTTGTTCGTAATGTACAGACTTGTCCGGATTGTAGTGGAACCGGTAAGGTAATTAAGTATAAGTGTAATCAGTGTTCAGGAACCGGTTATGTAAAGAGCAAAAAGAA
>JBNMKN010000181.1:0-2502 GCA_050874365.1 Butyrivibrio sp.
AAATTGATGACCCTGTCGGTGCTATCGCTGTTCACGGCGGTTGCGGTATCATGGGTACAATCCTTGTAGGTTTCTTCGCAACAGGCAAGGGCGAATATACCGCAAAAGGTCTCTTCTACGGCGGCGGTGCTAAATTACTCGGCACACAGTTAATCGGTATCCTTTCAATCGTTGCATGGGTTGCAGTAACAATGACAATCGTATTCTTCATCATCAAGAAAACAATCGGTCTTCGTGTTACACCTGCTGAAGAAATTGAAGGTCTTGACCCAACAGAACACGGTCTTGAAAATGCTTACGCTGATTTCATTGTGAAGAAATAATTTAATTATTTCTGCATTGAAATATCATATATTCACAACCATTTATGGCGGACAGTGCTATAGGAGTTGCTCCTAACCTGTCCGCCATACTAATTGACGGAACATTATCTTTTTCAACCACAATCATCATTTCATCCATGGAAAGCTTTGTAAAAGCATAATTTAATATGGCTTTACATACTTCGTAGCCGTAGCCTTTCCGCCTGTAATCTTTTCTGATAATATAGGCAAGCTCATTTTTATCCTCTCCGTCTATATTCCTTATCTCTATTCCCGCTCTGCCAATCAGTTCATCCGTTCCTTTTTCAAAAACAAGCCACAAGCCGTATCCGTAGAATCCATACATATTTTCAATGTATTTTTCTGTAAAAAGGACTTCTTCCTCGTATTCGTAAAGGGGCTCCACATATTTAACAGCCTCCTCGTCATAAAGTGCATATAATGCTTTCACATCGGCTGTTGTAATTTCCCTGACATAAGTTCTTTCCGTTTCAAGAATTTTCAACGGTATATTTTTATATCTGCTGTATACCATAGTAAGGTATCCGTAGTCTTCCATGCCCTCTCTGTCCGTAACATAACGGCAGCCCTGTATAAACGGAGCTTTTTCGGGATTTTCGCATACAAAAAGAACCGCTTCTTTTTCTTTTAATAACTTCTCTGCTTCTTTTTCATCATCTGTGATATATAAAACATCTTTATCGCTGTAAATATTGATTTTTTTTAACATTGACTTGACCTCTCATTATGTTAAAATGTAACTGAATTATAATTATTCTACTGAAAGGAATTTAAAAATGGCTAAAAATCCTATTGTTAAATTTGAAATGAATGACGGCAGCATTTTCGAGGCTGAATTATATCCTGAAATTGCACCTAACACCGTCAACAATTTTATAAGCCTTGTCAAGAAAGGTTTCTATGACGGACTTATTTTTCACCGTGTAATCAAAGGTTTCATGATTCAGGGCGGTGACCCACAGGGTACAGGCATGGGCGGTCCCGGCTACTCAATCAAAGGTGAATTTACTAATAACGGTTTTACCAATGACCTTAAGCATACACCAGGAGTCCTTTCCATGGCAAGAGCTATGGACCCTGATTCAGCAGGCTCACAGTTCTTTATCATGCATGAGACATCACCTCATCTTGACGGCTCTTACGCAGCTTTCGGTAAGGTTGTAAGCGGCCTTGACGTTATCAATACCATTGCAGATGTGCGTACAGACTGGAACGACAGACCAATGGAGGATCAGGTGATAAAATCTGTCACAGTAGATACTTTTGGCGTAGAATATGATGAACCTGTTACAATTAAATAATTGTGCATTGGAAATTTGTATGCTATAATAATTAAAAATTAATTTTGGAGGTAATTATTTATGTTAGTTACAGCAGAAGAGATGCTTAAAAAAGCAGTTGCTGGCAAATACGCAGTAGGTCAGTTCAACATTAACAACCTTGAATGGACTAAGGCTGTTCTTCTTACAGCTCAGGAATTAAATTCACCGGTTATCCTTGGTGTATCAGAAGGTGCCGGCAAATATATGACAGGTTTTGAAACTGTTGCCGCTATGGTTAAGGCTATGGATGAAAGCTTAGGAATCACTGTTCCTGTTGCATTACACCTTGACCACGGAACATACGAAGGATGTTATAAGTGCATTAAGGCAGGCTTCACATCAATCATGTTCGACGGTTCTCACTACCCAATCGAAGAGAACGTTGCTAAGACTAAAGAATTAGTTTCAGTTACACGTGCTATGGGAATGTCACTTGAAGCAGAAGTTGGTTCAATCGGCGGTGAAGAAGACGGCGTTATCGGTATGGGCGAATGTGCTGACCCTAACGAATGTAAGTCAGTTGCAGACCTCGGTGTAACAATGCTTGCAGCCGGAATCGGTAATATCCATGGTAAGTACCCAGCTAACTGGCAGGGACTCAGCTTCGAGACACTTGCAGCAATCAAGGAATTAACAGGTGACAAGCCTCTCGTTCTTCACGGCGGTACAGGTATCCCTGCTGATATGATTAAGAAAGCAATCTCTCTCGGCGTTGCTAAGATTAACGTTAATACAGAATGTCAGCTTTCATTTGCTGATGCCACACGTAAATATATCGAAGCAGGTAAGGACCTTGAAGGTAAGGGATTTGACCCTCGTAAGCTTCTTGCTCCTGG
>JBNMKN010000182.1:0-2458 GCA_050874365.1 Butyrivibrio sp.
GCTCCCGATTCCGTGGCTACAATCGCAGCATCTATTTTGGCTGCCATACCGCCGGTTCCCACAGCACTTGCCGAGCCTTTGCCCATTGCTCTTAACTCATCGGTAATATGAGGAACAAGCTCGATAAATTCCGCATCAGGATTGATATTAGGGTCATCTGTGTAAAGACCGTCTATATCCGATAAAAGAATAAGCAGGTCCGCACCTATAAGTGCACTTACAAGTGCCGACAGCTTATCGTTATCGCCAAATTCTATTTCATAAGTAGATACCGTGTCATTTTCATTGACAACGGGAATTGCATCTAATTTAAAAAGTTCTTCAAAAGTATTTTTTGCATTAACGATACTTTCATGATTCTGCATTGTATACTTTGTAAGCAGAACCTGTGCCGCAACCTGGTTATATTCCGAAAAAAGCTTCTGGTACGTCATCATGAGACGGCACTGTCCGATAGCGGCACAAGCCTGTTTTTCCGCTAAAACATTGCTTTTCTTTATTCCTACCGTCTGTCTGCCTACGGCTATGGCTCCCGATGATACAAGCACCACATCCTTACCCTGATTCTTGATATCGCAAAGTATTCTTACAAGCTTTTCAAGCTTTCTGTAATTAATATTGCCTGTACTTTCATGGGTAATTGATGATGAACCTATTTTAACGACTATCTTCTTTTTATCTTTAATTAATTCTCTATAGTTCATATTATGACCTTCTTTTTATTCTTCTGATAAAGCAACGGCTTCCGCTACTTTTATTCCGTCAACGGCGGCACTTGTTATTCCGCCGGCATATCCCGCACCTTCCCCACACGGGTAAAGTCCCTTCACGGATATGCTTTCATACATTTCATTTCTTATAATTCTTACAGGGGATGAGGTTCTGCTTTCAACACCTGAAAAAACAGCATCTCCCATATTAAATCCATGTATTATTTTATCAAAAGATTTCATTCCGTCAATAATTGATTCACAAATAAACTCAGGAAATACTTCCCGCAGGTCGGCTCCTGTCTTTTTACCAAGTATCTGAGGCTCTACAGAACCGTAACCCGTGGTTGCTTTTCCCTTAATAAAGTCCTCGTTAAGCTGGTACGGTACCATGCCTTTTCCCTGTATATAAGCGTTGTGCTCCAGTTGTCTTTGAAAGTACATGCCCGATAATACTCCGTTTTCCGCAAAATCTTCCGGATTAACCGTTACTACGATTGCACTGTTGGCATTTTTACCGTCACGTTTTGAATAACTCATGCCGTTGACACAGGTCATTTCTTTTTCTGAGGAAGCATTAACAACATATCCTCCCGGACACATACAAAAAGAATATACACCTCTGCCGTTGCCTGCCTTTGCAGTTACCTTATAATCAGCAACAGGTAACTCACCGTTATCATCCCTGCCGTAAGCAAAGTTGTTAATCAATGACTGGTTATGTTCCACTCTCATTCCTACTGCGAATGATTTTTTCTCCATTTCAATGCCCTTGTTAAGAAGCATTTCAAAGGTATCCCTTGCGCTGTGGCCTGGAGCCAGCACAACTGCACCAAACTCCTCGTCATATTCGTCATTAACTCTTAATCCTGTAATTTTTCCCTTATCAATATATATGTCAGTTACTTTTGAATTAAAATTAACCGTTCCGCCAAGCTTTATTATTTCATTTCTTATATTGCTTACCACCACGGAAAGAACATCCGTACCGACGTGGGGTTTATTGACATAGAGTATTTCGGGACTTGCCCCAAACTCCACAAAAGTCTCAAGGACTTTTCTTATTCTGCCCTCTTTTTCCTTTATGACAGAATTAAGCTTGCCGTCCGAAAATGTACCTGCACCGCCTTCGCCAAACTGGATATTGGTCTCCGTATCAAGTACGCCCGTTTCAAAAAAAGCATTTACTATGCCCGTTCTTTCGTGGACGCTGCTTCCTCTTTCGTAGATTACAGGCTTAAATCCCGCCCTTGCCAGTAATAATCCGCAAAAAAGTCCGGCAGGTCCCGAACCGATAATTGCGATTTTTCTATTTTTATGGGTATCTTTTATCTGTGGAAACACATATTTTGGATTTTTATTTACAATAATATCTTTATTGTTAAGTTTCCTGACTAAGGCTGTCTCATCCGTTCCGTCTACTTTCACATCCACCGAATAAATATACATTATATGTTCTTTTTTTCTTGCATCAATGGATTTTTTAACTATTGAATAAGTAAAATTACTGTTTTTTAACCGTAATAACTTCTGTATTTTAGAATTAAGTATTTTTTCATCTGTTCCGATATCAAGCTTTATCTGGTTAATTCTAATCATTTTATTCCTTTCCTGCCGAGATTCCTGCCAAATAACCTGAAGAAAATGCCCACTGCAGATTGTAGCCTCCGCATTTTCCGTCCACATCAAGTATCTCTCCCGCGAAGTAAAGATTTTTAACTAATCTTGATTCCATGGTCTTAAGGTCA
>JBNMKN010000183.1:0-2350 GCA_050874365.1 Butyrivibrio sp.
AATCCATGGTTTGTTATCCAGATTATTCTTGCGGTTCTTATCGCAGGTGTACTTGTATTTATCATAATAAGAAGTACAAGACCGGTAGCCGTTGAAGAGACAGAACCGGAACTCAGCGTTGAAGATATGCTTGCTACAACCAAACAGCAGCAGCCTCCTGTTGAGGAAATCGACTTACAGGATAAATCGGAGACCAGAAAAGCTATCGAAAAATTCGTTGACGAGAATCCGGAAGCAGTTGCCCTACTTTTAAGAAACTGGCTTAATGAAGGCTGGAATTAATTGGTAATACAAAGTATTATCAGGGAGGAATACAGATGGCAAAACAGAAAAACGAGCTTGACGGACTTCAAAAGAGTGCGATTTTACTTATTGCACTTGGACCTGAAAAGTCAGCCAAGATTTTTAAACACCTAAAAGAAGATGAAATAGAACAGCTTACACTTGAAATAGCCAATACAAGCAGTGTATCGCCACAGACCAAGGAAGACGTATTGTCTGAATTTTACGAGGTATGTCTTGCACAGCAGTATATCGCAGAGGGCGGTATCAGCTACGCTAAGGAACTCCTTGAAGCTGCACTGGGCGAGGATAAGGCAAAAGATGTTATCGGCAAACTTACCGCAAGTCTGCAGGTAAGACCTTTTGAATTTATCAGAAAGACAGACCCCGGACAGTTACTTAACTTTATTCAGGACGAGCATCCTCAGACGATTGCACTTATTTTATCCTACCTGCCTTCAAGCCAGGCTTCACAGGTAATATCTGCACTGCCTCCTGATAAACAGGCAGATGTCGCAAAACGTATTGCCACAATGGACAGAACTTCACCTGACGTTATCAAAGAGGTTGAGAATGTGCTTGAACGTAAGCTTGCTTCCCTTGTTAATCAGGATTACACAATTATCGGTGGTGTTGACGCCATCGTTGCAATCCTCAATGCGGTTGACAGAGGAACAGAGAGACATATTCTTGAGACCCTTGAAATTGAAGATCCTGAACTTGCAGATGAAATCAGACGTAAGATGTTCGTATTTGAAGATATTCTTTCTCTTGATGACAGGGCTATCCAGAGAGTTCTCCGTGACGTTGATAACAATGACCTTGCGGTTGCTCTTAAGAATGCCAATGAAGAAGTTCAGAACGTTATCTTTAACAACCTTTCAAAACGTCTTGCTGCAATGATTAAAGAGGATATGGACTTTATGGGTCCTGTACGTCTTAAGGATGTTGAAGAAGCACAGCAGAAGATTGTTAATATTGTCAGAAAACTTGAAGATACAGGTGAAATTGTTATTGCCCGTGGCGGAGGTGACGAGATAATTGTCTAATCTGTTAAAATACAATCATGTGGTTGTTAAAAGCGAAGATAAACATGTAATAGATTCAAACGAACTCCTAAAGAACATACTTTTAGCCAAAAAAAGTACGACAACAGGGAACAGCTTTGCGGAAAAGTCAATACCTGACCCTGACGGGTTCGTATGCGGAATAGATGCGGCGAGAGTCGAAAAACTTATAAGCGACGAAGAGGAACAGCCGGAGGAAAATAGCACCGATGTCCTTGAGGACGCCAAAAAACAGGCAGAAGATATACTTGAGGATGCCAGGCAACAGGCGGAAAGTATTCTTAAAAGTGCCGAAGAAAACGGTTACAAAGAGGGCTATGAAAAGGGCGAGGCAGAATCAAAGCAGGAATCCGATGCCCTTAAAGCAAAGCTTGAAGCTGATTATAAGTCAATGAGTGCAAAGCTTCAGAGTGAGTATGATGAGAAATATCAGACCATGGAATCTGAACTTGTTGACACTTTAATGGAGGTTTTCTCAAAGGTCACATTGACCATTGCAGAGGACAAAAAGGATTTAATTCTTTTACTAATCCAGAGAACCTTAAAAGACGCCGATGCCAATAAGGATTTCCTGATAAGAGTGTCCGATGTGGATTACGGTTTTGTCATGAACAGCATAGATAAACTTTATGACTGTGTATCCCTTGACTCCAAGATTGAGGTGGTAAGAGATAATACCCTTAAGAAGAACCAGTGTATTATAGAGACGGACGCAGGGGCATTTGACTGCAGTCTTGATATCCAGCTTGAGGGACTTATAAGTGAAATTAAGCTTCTTAGCTGCCTTAATAAACAATAAGAAGGCTGTAATATGATTGATAAAGCAAAATACTACAATCTTATTAATAAAACATACTACAAAAAAATGGGCCGTGTATCCAAGGTAATCGGACTTACGGTGGAATCCATAGGGCCGGACGCCAAATTAAACGACGTCTGCAAGATTCTTCTCCGTGATAATCCGGGACAGCATATTAACGCCGAGGTTGTAGGCTTTAAAG
>JBNMKN010000184.1:0-2171 GCA_050874365.1 Butyrivibrio sp.
CTCTAGGTATAGACGGACTTTTCCTTGCAAAGCTTGCCCAGACCGTTATTGACAGCAGCAAGGACGGATATCCTGAACTTGAGGAAAAGAGGGAACTTATTCTTAAAGTCCTTACAACAGAAGAAGAGAATTTCAATAAGACAATAGATCAGGGTCTTGTAATTTTAACAGACCTTGAGAACCGCCTTGTTAAAGAGGGTAAGACCTGTCTTGACGGAGAAGATGCGTTCAGACTTTACGATACTTACGGATTCCCTATAGACCTTACCAACGAAATCCTCGAAGAAAAAGGATTTACAGTTGATATGGACGGATTTAACAATGCGATGAATAAGCAGAAAGAGACAGCAAGAGGTGCCCGTAAAGAGACTAACTATATGGGAGCCGATGCAACTGTTTATGATAAGATTGATACAAGGATAACTTCAGAGTTTGTCGGTTACGATACACTTGAGGCTGAATCAGAGATTACGGTTCTTACAACCGCAGAAGATTTAACAGATACTCTTACAGAGGGTGCGGAAGGAACAATTATCGTTAATAAGACACCATTCTACGCTACAATGGGTGGACAGCAGGGTGATACAGGTGTTATTACTTGTAACGGTTCTGTATTTGAAGTTAATGATACAATCAAATTAAAGGGCGGAAGAGTCGGACATGTAGGTAAGGTTACAGCAGGTTCTTTTAACGTCGGTGATAAGGTTACACTTAAAGTAGACGAAAAGAAGCGTATCGATACAGCTAAGAACCACAGTGCGACACATTTATTACAGGAAGCCTTAAGAATTGTACTCGGTAACCATGTTGAACAGGCAGGTTCCCTTGTTACTCCTGACAGATTAAGATTTGACTTTACACATTTCCAGCCTATGACAGAGGAAGAGATAGAAAAAGTTGAAGCAATCGTTAATGAACAGATTGCAAAGTCAATAGATGTAGAGACTAAGGTACTTGCTATCGAAGAAGCTAAAAAGACAGGTGCGAAAGCATTATTTAACGAGAAATACGGCGATACCGTAAGAGTTGTATGCATGGGTGATTTCTCTAAGGAATTCTGTGGTGGTACACATATCAGCAACACAGGTCTTATCAATTCATTTAAGATTGTGTCAGAAGCAGGTGTAGCCGCAGGAGTAAGAAGAATTGAAGCATTAACAGGCAACGGCGTATTTGCATATTATAAAGATATAGAGAAAAAATATAATGATATATGCAAGGCTGCCAAAGCAACACCTGCTAATGTTGAAGAAAAGATTGCACATATGCAGGCTGAGATAAAGGCACTTAATTCTGAAATTGAAAGTCTTAAGAATAAAGCCGCAAACGAAGCTTTGGGAGACGTTCTTAATCAGGTAGAAGAGGTCAAAGGAGTTAAATTCCTTGCCGTAAAACTTAATGATGTGGATATGAACGAACTTCGTAACCTTTCCGATGACCTTAAATCAAAGCTCGGCTCGGGTGTTGTGGTTATAGCTTCTGCAATGGGAAGCGATAAGGTAAATCTTATTGTTACAGCAACAGAGGACATCGTTAAAGCAGGAGTCCATGCAGGTAATATTGTTAAAGCTGCGGCACCATGCGTAGGCGGTGGCGGCGGCGGACGTCCTAATATGGCTCAGGCGGGAGGAAAGAATCCTGCCGGAATCGAAAAGGCTTTTGAGACAGCTAAAGAAACACTTGCATCAATGTTATAATTTTTTGCATAAATAATCCATTTTTTAGTTGACGAATTTCGATTATATGATATAATCGTAGTTGTGCGAACATGAGACTGGTTATTTGCCATGTCTTTCAAAATATACCCAAACAGTTGTTTTGCACAATCTACAACTGGAGGGAGGTCAGGTGTGAAATGTCAAATGTAATCGTTAAAGAGAACGAATCATTGGATAGTGCATTACGCAGATTCAAGAGAAACTGTGCTAAGGCAGGAATCCAGCAGGAGATTCGTAAGAGAGAACATTATGAGAAGCCAAGCGTAAGACGCAAGAAGAAATCAGAGGCTGCAAGAAAACGTAAATATAATTAATTTACTATGTAAGAGAACACAGTTTTGTGTTTTCTTTTTTTATGCAAAGAGCCTTAATTATGAATACTTGAAAAAATAATTAAATATAATTATAAAAAATAAAAAGACAAGAAATATGAAAGAATTTTCTCCTATAATA
>JBNMKN010000185.1:0-2112 GCA_050874365.1 Butyrivibrio sp.
TATTGTATGTACTTTCTGACCATTGATTTTTCTGTCTATCTCATCCCTTATCATTTCGGTAACGTGATGATCAAGGTCACCACCCAGATTAACTATAAGGACGCCCCGCCTTATAACACATAAATTATTCATATTCTCCTCCTAAAAAATAATAAAGCGGAGCATATAATCTGCTCCGCCGTGTATACGTGGTTTATTCTTAAGTAATATTGTTTTCTTCCATATATTTAGTTACGTCTCCGGTAAATTTTGAATTACCGAACTTGCTTTTTAATATATCGGCATACTCTTTACCCTTGTCATTTTCATTAAGCCTGAAATGGGACATTGCAAGGTAATATAGTGCCTCATCCGATTCCGGATTAAATTTGTATGATAATTCAAGGTATTTAACCGCAGTTATGTAATCGGATTTGTCATACGCATTGGAGCCTGCCTTAAGATAGGTCTCCGCACCGCTGTTGCAGTTCTCGTCAAGCAATGTATAAAGTGATTTTGCCTTATCTGTTGGCAGCTTCGTAACATCTATTTTCGCAAGTTCAACCATTGCATTGTCAAAATCATCATCAAGATAATATGAAACCGCATCGATAAGTCCCGCATACATATTAACCGAACCTGAATCCCCTGCGTATCCCGCAAGTTCATCTTTAACGGTTTGAAGCTCGTCCTTTGCCTCGCTTAACTGCTTTTCAAGGTCGGTTATTCTGACAGACTGGCTTGACATGCTCTCGCTGTACTGTTTTATCGTATCATTGCTTTCTCTCTTTGCGTTCTGAACCTTGGATGGCACTACGAGGAACCACACAAGGGCAACACCTATGATGACACCGAATAATATCTGGACAACGGTAAGCATACCGCTTGACGGCTCTTTATAGGAATTAGGAGGCAGAATAACATCATTGCCCGATAATCCTTTTTTCTTAGGCTTATAGTATACCTCGTCATTCTTTGAGGCAGCGGCTATGCCTTCGTTATTAAGCTCGTCCATATATCTTAATCCGAGAGTATTGGTTCTGTCTGTCTCAAGGGCTTTTTTTATGGTCTTGGCTGCCTTCTCCATGTCTCCGTGTTTCATATACAAAAGACCGAGAAGAAGCTGTGCCCTTACAAACCGTGGGTTAAGCGTCACAACTTTTTTAAGCTGTATAAGGGCAACATCATCACTGCCCTCCTGCAGTTTATTTAAAGCATAGTTATATTTCTTAGCCGCCTGGTTAAGCTGTTCAAGCTTATTTGGATTAAATTTAACCTTCTTAATGTAAACGGTTGCAACGTTTTTCTCAGGCTTCAGATTAACGCTTATCACCCATTCTTTAAGGGCAAGTGCCGTTTCTCCGATTTCAAAATATACAAGTCCTAAGAGATTTCTTGCTTTAATATTGGATTTATTGATTTTAAGACTGGTTTTAAGTGCAGATACCGCCCCGGTTAAATCCCTGACCTGTGCTTTTGCAAGTCCGAGATTATAATAGGAATTGGACGATTTGACAACTATCTTATATACGGACACATCTGCTCCGCATTTAAGGCAGTAATCGTTGTCGGTAAGTACACTGTTACATTTATAACATCTCATTAACCTGCTCCTATTTATCTGTTATTTCTCTGATTATTTTATCAATTACTTCCGTAACGTCCGTTGTGTTATTACGGTAAATCGCATCCTCTGCTTCGTCAACTTCGAGACTTGGCTGGAATTTTCTTATCTCTTCATCAAAGTTAATCATGCTTATCTCCATTCTATATTTAAAATTTCACCTGCGAGATACAAAGAACCCGCAGCGTATTTCATTGTGTTTTCATCCGATAACTCAATTACTTTTCTGTATGCTTCAGGAACAGAAGCACAATGGATTACCTCCACACGGTCATAGTTTTCAAACGCTTTCTTAAACGTAGCTGTATCTATACCTCTTTTGTCATCAAGAACTCCCGTTACTATAACCGAAAAAAGTCCCGATGTACAGATTTTGTCAATCATTCCGGCGTAATGCTTGTCCTTAACCGCCGAAAAAAGCAGGATTCTTCTGCCTTCCCAGCCATCTTTACGGACAGAGGCAAGAAAATGTTCTATACCGTCATCATTATGTCCACCGTCTATTACAA
>JBNMKN010000186.1:0-2069 GCA_050874365.1 Butyrivibrio sp.
CTGATATCCTTTATTAATTTCAGGATTCATATGGATTGCCAGATTGGGAATCACAAGCCTGACATCTTTAAAATCCACAAGCTTAGGGACTATTTTATTTCCGTAGTCCATAAAAACACGACCTGCTAAAGCCAGCGGCCTGTCAAGCCATGTTGAGTTGATAAGTCCTCCGTATTTTTCCGTATCTAATAATAAGTAGTTCTTCTCAACGCATATAACAGGCTCAGGTTTTAATTTAAAACATGGCGAATCGCAATGACTGGCAACAATGCTCATTGATGACGGTATTCCCTCCGGCATTACAAAAGCGATTATTGCAGAGCCGTTTCTCGTAACATAATATTTTTCTCCAAATCTGATTTCTTCACGCCCACCCTCATATACTTCAACAAATCCGTTATCATCAAGGATTTTCTTTATATTGCTTACTGCATGAAAAGGTGTGGGACTGTCGTTTATAAAACCGATAACTTCATTAGCAAACATAATTTAACTCCTTTTTACCCGATAAAATCTTAATAATCATATTTTATCATACTTTTTTCCAATAAAAAATGGTATAATGAAATATATTTAACAAGAAATCGAGGATATTAAGAATGAAAATAGGAAGAAACGACCCTTGCTGGTGTGGCAGCGGACAGAAATATAAGAAGTGCCATGCTGCTTTTGATGACAGACTTGCAGAATTAAAAAATGAAGGACATATTATTCCTCCACATTCAATTATCAAAACTCCTGAGCAGATAGAGGGAATACGAAACAGTGCCAAAGTTAATGTTGCTGTTCTTGATTACGTTGCCGCCCACATCAAAGAGGGTGTATCAACGGAAGAAATTAATGAATGGGTTGACAGCGAGACAAGACGTCTCGGCGGTATTCCCGCACCCCTCAACTACAACGGCTTTCCAAAGAGTGTATGCACTTCTCTTAATGATGAAGTATGTCACGGAATCCCCGACAAAAATATCATTTTAAAAGACGGTGACATAATTAA
Source organism: Butyrivibrio sp. (assembly GCA_050874365.1). GTDB lineage: Bacteria > Bacillota > Clostridia > Lachnospirales > Lachnospiraceae > Eshraghiella. The sequence goes on from JBNMKN010000186.1 coordinate 998, forward strand.
TGTGGACTGTTCAACCATTGTAAACGGATATTTTTCGGATTCATCCCGTATGTTCTGTATCGGTAATGTCTCAGAGGACAAAAAACGTCTCGTAGAGGTTGCCAAGGAAAGTCTCCAGGTTGGTCTTGACGCTATAAAACCATGGGGATTTCTCGGTGATATGGCTGATGCAATTCATACATTTGCAGTCAAAAACGGTTATTCTGTAGTCCGTGAAATAGGCGGACATGGCTGTGGTCTTGAATTTCACGAAGAACCATGGGTAGGCTACATTGCCCACAAAGGAACTGAAATGGTTATGGCTCCCGGCATGGTATTTACAATCGAGCCTATGATTAATATGGGCGAACCTGATATCGTGCAGGATGAGGAAAACGGCTGGACCATCTACACAGAGGACGGTATGCCTTCTGCCCAGTGGGAAATACAGGTGCTTATAACAGAAACCGGGACAGAGATATTATCCTGGTAGGAAAATCAAGCTGGGACTTGTTCCCAGCTTTTTTCATTAAGGAAAGATTCTATGAAATGGATTACCTCTTCTCCATTTCGTACTCATTCCCCTCTATTTCGTATCCGCCTTAAGATGTTCCATATACTCAAATGCTTCTGCCAACTTAGCCTCCGATATCCCCAGTGAAGAAGCTATTTCAGATCTGCTCATGCCTTTCTTTTGAAGGTTATGACTCAATGTTACCCATGATTTATATTTGTCCTTTAATTCGGCTTTCCTGCCCTCTTTTATTCCTTCAGTTCTTCCTTTTGCTCTTCCTTCTTCTATTAATCCTTCAAAAGCCTCACACATGTTAAGTCTCTCCTTTCCGTCAATAAATACATAATTGCTGTTTGTAAGTTCATTAATCAATGTTACCGTACTTTTGGTTAAATCAGGTTTATATTTCTCGTTGTATTCCTTAAGTGCCTCTGTGCTTTTACTGTATTTCACATAAGCAATAACGTCTTTAAGTTCTGTTTTGAATTTTTCAAGGTCTTCTTCTTTTGCAGTACAAGGTTCAAACAGGTGCATTTTGTAATCCTGGATATATCCTCCAAGTCCGTTATCTTCAAGCCA
>JBNMKN010000187.1:0-2064 GCA_050874365.1 Butyrivibrio sp.
GCATATAATGAACAAGTCCCGCTATCTTTGCAACCGGATCATATATACATGCACCGATACAGGATCCAAGTCCCAAGGTTGTCAGTGCTTCCGGAGATTTGCACACATTCAGATCTGCCATACCAACTTTTATCATAATTCAAACCCTGCTCTATAACCCTAAAGAAGTTAAGATTTTTTCGTATGACTCCAATTCAGGAATCATTACAAAATAACCGTTTCCAAGGACTTCTTCCCCAAACTGAGTCTCAATAAGAAGAACCTTGTCACCGATTTTACCGTATTCTATTGCGGGGAGGCTTAATAATGCACCTGCCATATCAATAGATGTATACGGGATGGACGATGTTATGGTTAATCCCGTAAGAGCCGATAATGCTGAAAGGTAAGAGCCTGCAATAATATTGCCTACTTCACTTAATGCTGACATTTCCATTTCCGAAAAATTGCATTGTTTATTATCAGGCGTTCCCATCACCGTATTAACTATATTGTGTGCAGAGCTTTCCGGCAAAAGGAACATCATCATTCCGTTTACATCACCTTCAAGTCCTAAAAGTATTCCTGCAAGTATAGTTTCCTCCGAACCGAACACATCCGTTATTCTGTCAAAAGGAACGAGATTGACTTTGGGAACTCCCATATCTATTTTCTGGTTAAGCATGCAGGCAAGTGCCGTTGTGGCATTGCCTGCGCCTATATTACCTATTTCTTTAAGTACGTCATACTGAGAATCATCAAGTGCATCCAGCCTGATTTTTGACATAAAGTTCCTCCTATGCCTGTTCCCTGTCTATTACAACCGAGTGAAGTCCGAGAATTGATATAAGTTCATCGTTGTACTTTCCTACAGCTTTAATAAACATCTGTCCGTTATTACCTGCCACAATGTTATTTTTCTCAACATCCGCTTCTTCAAGAGTAACAACTTCCCTTACCATATCAACCTTGATTCCCACAAGGTTCTGGTCAAGCTTTAAGATGATTATTCTTGTTGCGCCGTCATCGGGTACTTCCTCTACTCCAAATCTTTTTCTGAGGCTCATAACAGGTACAATTTCACCACGAAGGTTAATTACGCCGATAAAATAATCCTGACACTTTGGAACTCTTGTTATCTGCTGTGTCTTAACGATACTGTCAACATTCATTATATCTATTCCAAAGAGCTCATTGTTAATTCTGATTACGATATATTGTTTTGTTTCGCTGTTCTTTGCAACATTATTGCGTACTGCTAATTCTTCCATATTATGACCTCCTAGATTATTGCATTGGCATCAATGATAAGTGCTACTTCGCCGTCACCGAGGATGGTTGCACCGCTTATCATCTTATTGATATTAATATATTTTCCAAGAGACTTAATAACAATTTCCATCTGTCCTACAAGGGAATCAACAACAAGGCCAGCCTGCTTGTCTCCCTTCTTAATTACAACCACAATAAGGCTTTCATCAGGTTCCGGTCTGTCAGGTACGTCTAAAAGCTCTCCGAGTCTTATAATAGGAATTACTGTTCCTCTTAAATTGATAACCTCTTTGCCCTGTACATACTTAATATCGGATAAAGGAATATCCTCTATTGTCTGGATAGAGCCTAGTGCAATGGCATACTGCTCATTTCCTAACTTAACCATAAGCGCCTGTATAATCGCAAGTGTAAGAGGAAGTCTGATTGTAAATGTACTTCCTTCCCCAAGAACGGTCTTACATTCAACATCACCGCCGAGGGATTCGATTTTGGATTTAACAACGTCAAGACCTACGCCTCGTCCTGATACATCGGAAATCTTCTCTGCGGTAGAGAAGCTTGGCTGGAAAAGTAAATCAATAACCTCTTTGTCAGACATAACCTCTGCCTGTTCAGGTGTGATTGTTCCCTTTTCAATACCTTTACGTTTTACTTTTTCTATATCAATACCGTTACCGTCATCACCGACTTCAATGATAACGTTATTTCCCTCCTGGAACGCTTTTAAGAAAATAGTTCCTGTCTCCGGTTTTCCACGCTCTATACGGACTGCATTTTCCTCTAAGCCATGGTCTGCGGACTTACGCAGCA
>JBNMKN010000188.1:0-2042 GCA_050874365.1 Butyrivibrio sp.
CGGCAGCCATTAATGACATACATGATGCACATGTAGAAGCCATTGATGTAGAACCGTTGGATTCAAATGTTTCTGAAACAGTTCTTATTGCGTATGGGAATTCTTCTACTGAAGGAAGTACAGGTATAAGTGCTCTTTCAGCTAAAGCACCGTGACCGATTTCACGACGTCCAGGACCTCTTGAAACCTTTGTCTCACCTACCGAATAAGCAGGGAAATTATAGTGGTGCATATATCTCTTTGTTGTTTCCTGATCGTTAAGGCCGTCTATCTTCTGTGCATCTGAAAGAGGTGCAAGTGTACATACGTTACAAATCTGGGTCTGTCCTCTTGTAAACATTGCAGAACCGTGAACTCTAGGAATGATATCAACTTCTGCCGCAAGCGGACGAATCTGTGTGATTTCACGTCCGTCAGGTCTCTTGTGGTCTTTAAGGATCATCTTACGGACTGCTTTCTTTTCATACTGGTAAACAGCTTCATCAATAAGTGGAAGCCATTCTTCTTTGTCTGCAAACTTTTCGCAAAGCATATCTTTGAGATTTCTGATTCTTTCTTCACGAACCTGCTTCTCAGGTGCAAACATTACTACTTCCATTTCAGCAGGAGGAACAATCTCTTTAATAGCCGCAAATAATTCCTCAGGAATAGCACAGCTTGTATATTCGTGTTTTGGTTTGCCACACTCGGCAACAATCTTATCGATAAATGCAATTATCTGCTGATTAACTTCATGAGCCTTGTAAATTGCTTCAATCATTTTAGCTTCAGGTATTTCATTGGCACCTGCTTCAATCATGATTACTTTTTCTCTTGTAGAAGCAACTGTTAATTTAAGGTCTGATACTGCCATCTGGCTTCCTGATGGGTTGATTACGAATTCTCCGTCAATCATACCTACCTGTGTGGTAGCACAAGGTCCGTCGAAAGGAATATCGGAAATTGCAACTGAAATTGCTGAACCGAGCATTGCTGTAAGTTCAGGGCTGCATTCAGGGTCTACTGACATTACAAGGTTATTGATTGTAACATCATTTCTGTAATCCTTAGGGAAAAGAGGTCTCATAGGTCTGTCAATTACTCTTGATGTAAGAATGGCATTTTCAGAAGCCTTACCCTCTCTCTTATTAAATCCGCCAGGTATCTTACCGACAGCATATAACTTTTCTTCGTATTCTACGCTGAGTGGGAAAAAATCAATACCATCCCTTGGCTTTTCAGAAGCTGTTGCCGTAGATAATACAACAGTATCGCCATAGTGCATAAATGCTGCACCGTTAGCCTGTTTTGCAACTCTGTCAACATCAACTGTAAGAGTTCTTCCGGCTAATTCCATACTAAAACTTTTGTACATATTTCTCTCCTTCTTTGGCATACGCCTTATTATTATTTACAGAAGTCCGAAACTACTGAAAAAAGCAGAAAGGCTCCGCCCTTTTCAGTGGTCTCGTATAACTTCTGTATCAAAAAACAGGGGACGGAAACTCCGTCCCCATATCGAAATTATTTTCTAATTCCTAAACGAGCAATAAGTTCACGATATCCTTCAATATCATTTTTCTTAAGATATTCAAGTAAACCTCTTCTCTGACCAACCATCTTAAGAAGACCTCTTCTTGAATGATGATCCTTCTGGTTTACCTTTAAATGCTCTGTGAGTTCTTTGATTCTTTCTGTGAGTAATGCAATCTGTACTTCAGGAGAACCTGTATCTCCTTCTTTTCTTCCATACTCAGCAATAATCTGTGTTTTCTTTTCTTTAGAAATCATTATAATTTCCTCCTTAAATATTAATTATCGCCTGACACCAAGAATCAGGTCGGAGTGTCCCGAATCTGAGCATCGGCTAGTCAAATACTTATTCATATTACCATAAAGGACAATTAATGGCAAGTGTTTTCTGATTGATGTATTACTATCCTTGTAGGGTTACAATTGATGTGACACCTTACCACTATACAAAAACGGTTGAGATCTATAGTATATAAGTCACCACAACAAAAAACTATAGAAAAGGTCTCAACCGTCATGAACACTATAAC
>JBNMKN010000189.1:0-1982 GCA_050874365.1 Butyrivibrio sp.
GCAAAATACTGTGGAACGGGTCTGTATACAGGAATAACTATGGAGAATTTAGGCATATAGTCAAATTTAACTTTGCGTTGTTCCCTGAGCTCCTCATCGGAGGTCTTGTGAACCTTATACCATTCATTGTAATCAAGCATAGGCTTATGGGTTATCTTCCTGTATGCCTTTTTTAACATACCGGTGAAACCGTACTTATTGGTGTATATAACCACTTTGCTTACAACATCCGTAAGCGGGAAGCGTTTTTTGCCCGCTTTGGAAATGTCGAATTTAAAGTCGGATTCACGGTCATCCGTATAATATATTACCCTGACTTTTTTAATATCCTTAACATCTTTTTTAATATCGTAGGTATATCCAAGAGAGCCTGAGGCTTCCCCGTCCTGGTAGTAATCGGCTATATCCTGTCTGAACACACGGTTAAAATCCCCTGTAAGTTCTTTGCCGTCGCACAAAACCTTGATTTTAACTTCTTTGGTATCGGCAGTCCAGCCTGCAATCTTACAGCCGTCCTCTGTCTTTTCACAAATATCCACACAGCCCTGTATTCTGTCACAGTTCTTACGGAAACTTTTTCCCGGTATTGTTATTGTCTTGACAACACCCTCATTATCACCCGCAAATTTAAGTGCAATCTGAAGTGATTTAAAATCATTATTTACATCGGCACAAACCTGATATTCCCTGTTAAATCCGTTATTGATATGTCTGTAACAAAATCTTGAACGTATTGTATTTCTGTATATAACGTCTACAGGCAAAGGCTTTCCGTCGATTGTTCCGGTAACCTCTGCACCCTCCATTATTCTTTCGTTACTTCCTATATTGATTATAATTCTGTTCTTGTTATCAAGACGACATCTGTAATCTGAAATATATACAAGTTCCTGCTGTTGTTTCATAATTAATTAGTCCTACTTTCTGAATATCCAGTTTAATGTCTTTGCCAATCCCACAAGATAAGCAACACATAAAATAAATACTATCATTGTTTCCAGACGGAAGCCGATATATTCATATCTTACCACGCCGTTCTCCTTAAAAAGAACACCGTTGTCCTCCTTACATTCCGCTTTAAACGTAATGGTATATGTCCCGTCTTTCTCACATTTCATCTTATTAAATCCAAAGCCTGTATTTCCATCAGTATTAATCGTTCCAAAACTTATACTGTCTTTGGCAGCAATTTCACCTGAGTTATTCCTAAGCTCGTAATAAAGAGTTCCCTCATCACTGTCATTTGGCACCATATCGGTAAAAATACCGTATAATTTATTGCCTTTACATCTGAATTCAAAAGAAATACTTTCACCGTTCTTTATGAACTGTTCCTTATTCATAACAGTTATATCCGCACTTTGTTTTACATGGGCATAAAAAAAGGCAGCGGTACAGGTAATGGCTAAAATTAATACTATTAATAATATTTTTTTAATTTTACGGTTCATATAATGAACTTCCTTTCAGCTACTTATTTCCTATGACTGTTTATACACGCTGCAGACTTCTTTCGCATCACCCTGCATAAATATCTCACCGGACTTAATCCACACCGCTTTGTTACAGATTTCTTCCACCTGTTCAATGCTGTGTGATACGAAAAGAACCGTTGTTCCGTTTGCCATCATCCCCTTAATCCTGTCAATACACTTCTGTTGGAAAAGGAAATCTCCTACAGCCAGAACCTCATCAACAATAAGGATATCGGCAGAGCCCGATGTTGCTATTGCAAAAGCAAGTCTTGACAACATTCCTGACGAATAATTCTTCATAGGTACATCCATAAATTCAGCAAGTCCCGAAAATTCAATAATGTCATCTATTACTTCATTCATCTGTTTTCTTGATCGTCCAAGTAATGCACCGTTCAGGAAAATATTTTCTTTACCGGTAAGGTCAAAATCAAAGCCTGCCCCAAGTTCAATAAGAGGTGCAACGGTTCCGTTGATTTCAACTTTGCCCTTGGTAGGCTTAAGAAC
>JBNMKN010000190.1:0-1946 GCA_050874365.1 Butyrivibrio sp.
CATCGAGAGAGTTTGAAAAAGAGGTAGAACTTTTTTCAAAGCAATGTATGGAGAATTATATAAACTCCTTGAATAAGTAAGAAAATATGATAAAATGATGTAAGTTATTTAAAACGATATCGGAGGAAATTATGGATTACAATAAATTAGCAGAACTTTTATTTCCGGATGTGGTAAACGGTCCGGATTATTATGAAAAGAAATTCCCTGAAAGAGACCTTCCTAAGGGAGCAGAGGTTACAAGAATGGCGCCAAGCCCTACAGGATTTATACATCTTGGCAACCTTTACAGCGCTCTTGCGGATGAAAGAATCGCCCACAGAAACGGCGGCGTATTCTATTTAAGAATTGAGGATACCGACGAGAAGCGTAAAGTTGACGGAGCGGTTGAGACAATTATCAATGTATTAAGATATTTTGACATTGAATTTGACGAGGGTGCAGGCTTTACCGATGCTGACCCACAGAATGTATACGGACCTTATTTCCAGAGACAGAGAGTCGAGATTTATCACGCCTATGCAAAAGACCTTGTAAAGAGAGGACTTGCATACCCATGCTTCTGTACTGAGGAAGAACTTGAAGAAGTGAGAAAAAAACAGGAAGAGGATAAGGCAATGACAGGCTACTACGGTAAATATGCCGTATGCCGTAACCTTACACTTGAAGAGATAGAAGCAAAGCTTAAAGCAGGACTTACTTATGTATTAAGACTCCGTTCAGCGGGAAGTCCGGATAAGGAAATTGTATTCCGCGACAGAATCATGGGAGAAATCAAGCTTCCTGAAAATATCCATGATATTGTGCTTCTTAAGAGGGACGGTGTTCCTACATACCATTTTGCCCATGCCATAGACGACCATCTTATGAGAACAACTATGGTAATAAGGGGCGGTGAATGGTTAGCTTCCGTACCTACACATTACGAGCTTTTCCATGTCCTCGGATTTAAGATGCCTTCTTACGGACACACAGCCCACCTTATGAAATTTGATGAAGAGACAGGCGGAAAGAGAAAACTTTCAAAGAGAAAAGACCCTGAACTTTCCCTTGATTACTACCGTAAAGACGGTTATCATCCAATGGCAATGAAGGTATACCTTCTTACACTTCTTAATTCTAATTTTGAGGAGTGGTATGAGAAATTCCCTGATAAGGATATTAAGGAATTTCCGTTCAGCGTTGAGAAGATGAGCCAGTCCGGAGCACTTTTTGACAAGGATAAGCTTCATAATATCTGCAAAAATGAACTTGCAAAACTTTCTGAAGAAGAAATGTACGATTTCCTCTATAACTGGGCAGAAGAAAACGAGCCTGAAAAGGCGAAGGTATGGTTTGCCGATAGAGAAAAGATGCTTGCAATCCTGAGACTCTACATGGGTATCGGAATGAAGAGAAGAAGAAAAGACTTCATATATGCAAAACAGATTTTTGAACTTATCGGATATTTCTTTGAAGAGAATAATGATGCGGAAGAATTTAAGTTTGACAAAGCTACGGTTAAGGAAATTCTTAAAGAATACCTTGCAGGCTATGACCACAACGATGATAATTCGGCATGGTTTGATAAGTTAAAGAAAGTAGCGGACAATCTTTCATTCGCATCTGATATGAAAGCCTATAAGGCTAATCCTGAGAACTACAAAGGAAGCATTTCGGACATCGCAGAAGTTGTACGAGTTGCGGTTACGGGAAGAGCCAATACTCCTGATTTGTGGACAATCATCCATATAATCGGTGAGGATGCAATGAAAGCCAAAATAGAAAAATTATGCTAAAGAAATTTTTATGGTGGGTTCCTTCTCTTGTAATGATGGCAGTTATTTTCAGACTGTCAATGGATACAGGGGAGGAATCTTCCTCTTTAAGCGGTGCTTTTACAGGATTTCTTGGTATGCCGGAATTTTTAATAAGAAAACTGGCACACGTTACAGAATATTTTATAC
>JBNMKN010000191.1:0-1904 GCA_050874365.1 Butyrivibrio sp.
GTAGTGTCCTGCATCAATTACATTTATGCCCTTTGCAACGGAATCTATACCATAATGATATGAAACGTCACCTGTTATTATTGCTTTTGCACCTTTTAAAAGTGCAAGTTCAATTTCATCTTTTCCGGAGCCTGGACAGATTGCAACTTTTTTAACAATCTCATCCTCGTTGCCGTATAAAGCAACCCTGTCAAGCGAAAATTTTTTCTTCACCATGTTGCACAATTCTTTTACAGTCATATCGCAGCTTAAAAAGCCTACCCTGCCTATTCCTTCTCCTTCGCAGACTTCTTCAAGCACAATACAATCCTGTAAACCGATTCTGTCAGCCGCCAGCTCTGCCATACCTCCGACACAGTCGAAATTGGTGTGCATACAATAGCAGTTAATACGGTTCTCTGCCATTGTAAGAATACGCCTGCCGACAATATCGGATTCATTAACCTTCTTAATCCCTTTAAATATAAGCGGATGATGTGAAATAATCATATCGGCTTTAATTGCAACAGCTTTCTCTACCGCTTCATCGCTGACATCAAGGGTAACAAGTATTTTTTTAATTTCGTTATCATTTCTTCCGACGTGCATACCCACGTTATCCCAGTCACATGCGTATTTGACAGGGCTTAGTTTTTCCATTAATTCAGCTATTTCATATGCTTTCATATTCCATCAATCCTTCGGTTATGAGTTCCGACTCTTTATTTAAAGCTGCCTTTCTTTCGCTGTTACTGCTTTCTGACATCTTTTCAAGAATATTTTCACGTTTCTTTTTCTCGTTAGTCAGATATTCGTAAAATACTTTATCCTTATGTTCAAAAAGAATATGACCGTATATCTTATACAGTTCCCTTTCTTCTATATCATCATGCCCTTTTACAGCTTTTAGGACAAAGTAATACTTGCCTTCATCCTTAACCATTACCTCGTCAGCCACCATAAGTCCGTTATCCGCAAGAAATTCCCTGACCTTTGGGACATCCGAGTGTGGGGAGAGAACAAGTTCTTTTGCCGAAAGCACAACCTCCATATTGTCAGCCAGTATTCTGTTAATCAGAAGTCCACCCATTCCGGCTATAACAATAGTCTCAACTTCATTTACGGCAAGTCCGCACAAGCCGTCGGAAATTCTTGTCTCAACACAGTTACCCACGTTATATTTTTGTATGTTATCTGCTGCCCTTGAAAGCGGACCTTCATTAATATCCATTGCAACAGCCTTTCGGGTACGGCCGTTTAAGGCAAGATAAATAGGTATGTATCCATGGTCAGTTCCTATATCTGCCACAGAGTTTCCGGCGGTAATAAGTGAAGCAACTGCCTTAAGTCTGTCAGAAATATTCATTATTCCAGATAATCTCTTAACTTACGGCTTCTGCTTGGGTGACGAAGCTTACGTAATGCTTTGGCTTCAATCTGTCTGATACGTTCCCTTGTAACGTTAAATACTTTGCCGACTTCTTCAAGTGTTCTGGCTCTTCCGTCCTCAAGTCCGAAACGAAGCTTTAATACCTTCTGCTCTCTTTCGGTGAGAGTTCCGAGAACTTCATTAAGCTGTTCCTTTAAGAGAGTAAATGCAGCGGCTTCTGCCGGTACAGGAACATTATCATCCTGTATGAAATCGCCAAGGTGGCTGTCCTCCTCTTCACCGATAGGTGTCTCAAGTGAAACAGGTTCCTGTGATATCTTAAGAATCTCTCTTACTCTTTCTACAGGAATATCCATTTCATCTGCTATTTCCTGTGGAGAAGGCTCTCTTCCAAGCTCCTGAAGCAGCTGTCTTGAAACTCTTATAAGCTTATTGATAGTCTCAACCATATGGACAGGGATTCTGATTGTCCTTGCCTGGTCTGCTATTGCTCTTGTTATTGCCTGACGAATCCACCATGTAGCGTATGTGGAAA
>JBNMKN010000192.1:0-1789 GCA_050874365.1 Butyrivibrio sp.
AGTAGAAACAGTGTATAAAACTATAGTATTGGAGGAAAAAGTATGAGAATTACCGATTTACTTGATAAGAGAAGCATATCTCTTACAGCAGCTCCTAAGAGTAAGGAAGAAGCCCTTAACGAGGCAATAGCCCTTATGGCTGAAAGCGGAAAAATCAACGATACGGAAGGGTATCGCAGGCAGGTATTTGCGAGAGAAGAGGAAAGCACAACAGGTGTAGGAGAAGGAATTGCAATACCACACGGAAAATGTTCGGCAGTCAACAGACCCGGACTTGCGGCAATGGTTATAAAAGACGGTGTGGATTTTGACTCACTTGACGGAGAACCCGTTACACTGCTTTTCCTTATAGCGGCACCTGACACAAAGGATAATGTCCATCTTGACGTACTCAGCAAATTGTCAATGATGCTCATGGATGAAGAGTTTACAAAGAATTTGAGAAATGCGTCAACTGCAGAAGAATTTCTTGAAATAATAGATAAGGCAGATGAAGAAAAGAAAAGCGTGGACGAGAGGCTTTCAGATATTACCGAGGCAGATGATAACCAGGTAAAAATACTTGCGGTTACATCATGTCCTACAGGAATCGCCCATACTTATATGGCGGCTGAGGGACTTGAAAAAGCGGCAAAGGCAAAGAACTGTTACATCAAGGTAGAGACAAGAGGTTCAGGCGGTGCCAAAAACGTACTCACGGACAAAGACATAGAAGAAGCTGATTTCATCATCATTGCGGCAGACGCAAAAGTCCCTATGGAAAGATTTGACGGAAAGAAGCTTATCGAGAGACAGGTTTCTGACGGAATCAATAAGGCGGACGAACTTATAGATCTCGCAATTAAAGGCGAAGCACCGGTATATAAGAGTGGCGCAAAAGCTGACGGCGAAGTTAAGAAAACCACCGGGAAAAAGGGGATAGGACATAAGATTTATACACAGCTTATGAACGGCGTATCCCATATGCTTCCATTTGTAGTAGGCGGCGGTATTCTTATTGCAATATCATTCCTTATCGACGGATTTGCGGTGGATATCAATTCATTATCGGCAGCCGAAAGAAGCAACTTCGGCAGTATAACGGATGCAGCGAGACTTTTTAACGAAATAGGTAATGTAGCTTTTAAATTTATGCTCCCCGTACTGGCGGGCTTTATAGCAATGGCAATAGGCGACAGGCCTGCACTTGCAGTCGGCTTTGTAGGCGGTATGATGGCAGCCAATGGAACATCGGGTTTCCTTGGAGCACTTGTAGCAGGTTTTGCGGCAGGATATATTGTTTTGTTACTTGTTAAGTTATGCAGTAAACTTCCGGATGCTCTGGAAAAGATAGCACCGGTACTTATATACCCCGTTGTCGGTATTCTGGTAATGGGACTTTTGATGAAATTTGCGGTTGAACCTGTTATGGGTTACATCAACACGGCAATGAATAACGGACTTAAGAGCATGGGAAGCGGAAGCAGAATTGTTCTCGGACTTGTACTCGGTGGAATGATGGCTATTGACATGGGCGGTCCTTTCAATAAAGCGGCGTATGTATTCGGAACAGCTTCTATTGCATCGGGTAATTATGATATAATGGCAGCAGTAATGATTGGCGGTATGGTTCCACCTTGTGCGATTGCTCTTGCAACCATATTTTTCAAAAACAAGTTCTCAAAGCAGGAGAGACAGTCGGGTCCTACCAACCTTATCATGGGTCTCGCATTCATTACAGAGGGAGCAATTCCGTATGCGGCAGCAGATCCGTTCAGGGTTATTCCGGCATGTTTGATTGGTTCGGGAG
>JBNMKN010000193.1:0-1633 GCA_050874365.1 Butyrivibrio sp.
AGGGACTTGTTGAAGATACAGTATTCCAGCTTATGGGCGGATTAAGATCAGGTATGGGTTACTGCGGAACACCTACAATTGAAGCACTTAAGGAAAACGGACGTTTTGTTAAGATTACAGCAGCTTCATTAAAGGAAAGCCATCCACATGACATACATATCACTAAGGAAGCTCCTAACTACAGTATTGATAAATAACTTCAAAAAATTTAGGCTGTCGTATTTACGGCGGCCTTTTTTTAATGTAAAATAGTATTTGATTTTATCAGGAGAATATACGATGAAAAGATTAAAACTGACCTTCCTGACATCACTTATTATTTTAATTGTTGTGGTTTTCTTAGGTATGCTGTCATTACAGCTTAAGAAAAGAAATGATGGCAGTAATGGTAAAGGCGATATCAGCGGTAACAAAACAGAAGATACCAAAGCGGAAGACGTAGACGCTTTTTTACTCAGCGATAATATACAACAGGAGATACTTCCTGTTAATCCGTATTCAAGACCGGGGGACAAGGTTTCCAAAGTAACGGCAATAGTGGTCCATTATGTAGGTAATCCGGGAACCACGGCTGAACAGAACAGAAGTTATTTTAACAATCTTGCGGAATTAAAGACCGCCTATGCAAGCAGTCATTACGTGGTTGGCTTACAGGGAGAGATAATACAATGCGTTCCGCTTGACGAGATAGCGTATGCGTCCAATAACAGGAATTATGACACAATCTCTATCGAATGTTGTCATCAGGATGCGGAGGGCAGATTCACCAACGATACCTATAATTCACTTGTGAAACTGGTTGCGGCACTTTGCAGGACTTACGGACTTAATCCGGAGACGGATGTGATAAGGCATTATGACGTTACAGGCAAGCTTTGCCCGATATATTATGTCAATAACCCTGATGAATGGTATGCATTTAAGCTGTCTGTTAAAAATGAGATGTAAAGGATATAAAATGAATATAATTGAACTGTATAATATAAATAACAACATAGACGTGAGAACGAACCTTATATCACTTAAGGATAAATTGTCAAAAGAACTTTCTTTAACCGATTTAAAACAGGATGAGAATTACAACACGGAGATATTTGCAAAGCTTCTTTCCGATGAAGACAGTAAAGTGAGAAAAAACACGGCACTCATTATCGGAATGATAGACGAACCGGGACTTGTGAAGAATCTTTATGAAAGCTATGAGATGGAGAATACATTGTTTGTAAGGAGTGCATATCTCAAATCCCTGAGAAAATATGATTTTTCGGAATATAAGGCTTCGCTTACTGAAAGACTTAATAATCTCGAAGAGTCAGAATATGAACAGGGTGAATTAAAGCATATCGCAGAAGAATTACATGAACTAAAATCAATGGTGGGGACAAAAAATGAGCGTGAGGCAGTAAGTTTCAGAAATCCCAAAGAACCTGTGCTTGTATTTCTTACCTGTAAAAAAGAAATGGCAGATATTTTAGCGGAGCAGGTAAAAGAAATGACAGGTCTTATGACTAAAAAGGTATTCTGCGGCGTAGCGGTAAAGACAGCGGATATCGGTAAAGTCTCATGTATAAGAACTTACAAAGAGCTTCTTTTCCCGCTTAACGGACTGACTGCATACGACAGGGCGGATGTG